>JAGBYO010000054.1 GCA_017628735.1 Alistipes sp.
TCGATGTTGTGGGCATCGACGAGGCACAGTTCTTCGACGAGGGCATCGTCGATGTTTGCCGTCAGTTGGCAAATAGCGGTATCCGTGTTATCGTGGCGGGTCTCGATATGGACTATATGGGTGTGCCATTTGGCCCTATGCCCGCGCTGATGGCTACGGCGGAGTATGTAACGAAGGTGCACGCAATATGTGTTCGTTGTGGCGACTTGGCGCACCACTCGCACCGCCTTACTGCCGAAGACAAGCAGGTGCTGTTGGGTGCTCAGGATACCTATCAGCCCATCTGTCGCCACTGCTTTAACGAACTTATAAACAAGAAATAACATATGCAGAAGGCTATCGAAAAGTGTGTTGAGGTGCTCCGTGAGGGTGGCATCATACTCTATCCCACAGATACGGTGTGGGGCATTGGTTGCGATGCTACGAATGAGGAGGCTGTGGCAAAGGTCTATGCTCTGAAGCGTAGCGAGGAGAAGCGCTCGATGCTCTGCTTGATGCTTAATGCCGATATGGTGGTGCGCTATGTCAATAAGGCGCCTGGCATCGCCTTCGAGGTTATGGAGCTCTCGGACAAGCCCCTCACGGCAATCCTGCCGGGTGCTGTGGGTGTTGCTCCGAACCTTGTGCCCGACGAGGGTACGCTCGGTGTTCGCATCCCGCAACACGACTTCTGCCAAGCCCTGCTCCGCAAGTTTGGCAAACCTATCGTCTCGACATCGGCAAATATCTCTGGTGAGCCTACGGCAAAGCGCCTAAAGGATGTTACGGAGGACATTTTGTCGGGCGTAGACTATGTTGTTCACCCCCGTTTCGAGGGTAAGCCCACCTTGAAGCCCAGCTCGATTATCGCCTTTGGCGAGGGTAACGAGGTGGAGATTATTCGTAACTAAACGACTATGGCAAAGCAACTTATTACCCCTGTGCAGAAGCGATTCTCGGATGTCGACTCGTTTATGCATGTAAATAATATCTGGCAACAGAGCTACTTTGATATGGGCAAGACTGACTTCTATGTCAAGGTCTTGGGTATCCCCGGCGTATTCGATCGTATGCGCATTATCACCGCATCAACACACACCGACTATCTTGGTCAGGTGCGCCTGATGGACGATATCGTCGTTACGACCGATGTGTCGCGCTTGGGCAACAAGAGTATGACCCTTCACCAGCGCATTATGTCGGGCGATAAGTGCCTTACGGAGAGCTCATCGGTGATGGTTGCCTTCGACTTCGAGTTGCAGCAGACAGTGCCTCTTCCCGAAGAGTGGCGCGAGCGCCTCTCGGAGTATCTTACAAATGACTCAAATATCAAGTAAATATGAAACGCACAATTATTGACCTTTTCGAGGAGTCGGTAGCCAAGTATGGCTCGAAGGAGTTCCTCTTAGAGAAGCACAACGGCAAGTTTGAACCTACTACATACAATGAGAGTTACGACTGCGCAATCAAGATTGGTGCTGGCTTGGCGGCTATCGGCATCGAGCGTGGCGACCGTGTTTCAATCCTTGCCGAGGGTTGCAACAACTGGATTATCTCGGAGCTTGGCTTGTTGTATGCAGGTGCTGTGAGCGTGCCTTTGTCGATAAAGTTGGAGGAGGCAAACGACCTCGTCTTCCGTCTCCGTCACGCCGATGTTAAGGCTATCTTCGTGTCGAGCTACCAGTTGCCCAAGGTGCGCCGTATCTTGGCAGAGTTGCCCGACTTGAAGCATATCATCGTATGGGGCGATGCAAAGCTCGAGGCTAACGAGACTCCGTTGGAAGATGTTGTTGCTAAGGGTGTTGACTACCTTAAGGAGCATCGTGAGGAGTTTATGGCGATTGGTCGTAGCCTTCAGAACGACGACTACGCCACAATCACCTATACCTCAGGCACTACCGCCGATCCCAAGGGTGTGGTGCTTACCCACCGCAACTATACCGCCAATGTTGAGCAGGCATTGTCCGTAGTGACCATTCCTCCCACTTGGCGCACACTTATCATCTTGCCTCTCGACCACTGCTTTGCACATGTCGTAGGCTTCTACATTATGATTGCATGCGGTGCCGCGGTGGCAACTACAGAGGTGGGTCGTACGCCTATGGAGACCCTGCGTAATGTCCCCTTAAATATCAAGGAGGTGCGCCCACACTTCCTGCTATCGGTTCCCGCCTTGGCAAAGAACTTCCGCAAGAATATCGAGACCACAATCCGCAAGAAGGGTAAGACCACAGAGCGCCTCTTCAACCTCGCGCTTAAGACCTCGTATGCCTACCAGGCCGATGGCTACTCTAAGGGTAAGGGCTGGCGCTGTCTATTGAAACCCGCTGTGGCGTTGTTCGACAAGATTCTCTACTCTAAGGTGCGTGAGGCCTTTGGTGGCGAGTTGCAGTTCTTTATCGGTGGCGGTGCGCTGCTCGATGCGGAGCTTCAGCGCTTCTTCTACGCTATCGGCGTGCCTATGTTCCAGGGCTATGGTCTCTCGGAGGCAACACCCGTAATCTCGACAAATGCTCCCTCAAAGGGCAACCACCGCTTTGGCTCGTCGGGTCGCTTGGTGAAGCCTCTCGAGATTAAGATTCTCGACGAGGAGGGTCGTGAGCTTCCCGTAGGCGAGAAGGGCGAGATTGTTATTAAGGGTGAGAATGTTATGGCTGGCTACTGGAAGAATCCCGACTCTACGGCCGACACCGTGCGTGATGGCTGGCTCTACACTGGCGATATGGGCTATATGTCCGATGACGACTTCCTCTATGTGCTCGGTCGCTTCAAGAGCCTACTTATATCGAGCGATGGCGAGAAGTATAGCCCCGAGGGTATGGAGGAGGCTATCGTCGATAAGTCGCCATATATCGACCAGGTTATCGTCTACAACAACCAAAACCCCTATACCATCGCACTCGTTGTGCCCTCAAAGGAGAACCTTAGCCGAGCCATTGAGGAGCGTGGCATCGAGGGTGATGCACGATATGCCGAGGCAGCGAAGATTATAGCTCAGGAGGTGGCGAAGTACCGCTCTGGTGGCGCCTTTGCCGATGAGTTCCCCGATAGATGGGTGCCCGCCGTTATCGCCATTGCCGATGAGCCATTTACCGAGCAGAACGGCTTGGTAAACAGCACAATGAAGGTTGTGCGCAACAAGGTGGAGAAGCATTTTGCGGATGCTATTGCCCACGCCTACACCCCCGAAGGCAAGGCGGTGGATAATGAGCGTAATATCGCAGCACTCAAAAATTACTTGTAATTTCTTGTGATAAGGGGTCTACTTCGGCCTCTCAGTCAGAAGCCCGAATGGGAAATACGCCAAGTATGTCCCATCCGGGCTTCTTCGTGTCGAGACCAAATTAGACCCCTTCTGACAAGAAATTGGTAGTGGGGATTGGGAGGGGTGAAATCAAAGACGATAAGACCATTAGGACATTAAGACCTTAGGATTATTTTTCTTATCGTCCTATCGTATTATTGTCCTATGGTCTTAAACCTACCCCCCCCTCACTCCAACTTTTCCTTGAAAAAACCCGAAAACTTTTTTTGTTTTTAAAGTTTTCTTGCTATCTTTGTCGCGGTATAAAAGCCCCAATAGTATGACGCAGAAGGAAATAATAATCGAATGTGCCGCCAAAATGTTTGTAACACAGGGTGTTAAGGCTGTGCGTATGGACGATATCGCTCAGGCATTGAGCGTGTCGAAGCGTACGCTATACGAGCTATTTGGCGACAAGGAGGAGCTTCTCTACCAGAGTATACGCCACTTCTCGTTGGAGTGTCGTCGTCGCCGTTTAGAGGCGTCAAAGAGCATCGACAACGAGCTTGAGGTGATGCTGACCTCAATTCGCGATATGGTATCTACAGCCCCAGAGGTGCGTAGAATGCGCCGTAATATGCAGCGTTTCTACCCCGCAGTATATGAGCGCCTCGAAAAGGACTCTCAAGTAAACTCCGACAACGACCTAAAAGAGTGGATCGAGCGTTGCATAGACAAGGGCTATATGACCAAGACCTCGAACTGCGACTTTATACTCAGAGTTCTCAAAGAGAGCGTGCAGGGTATTATGGTTGTCGATAATGGCAAGGAGGCACCCGACTCAATAGAGCTTATCTCGATGATTTCCTATTCGCTTGTCATTTTTATCCGAGGTCTTTGTACAAAGGAGGGAATTGATATAATTGATAGCTGTTACGACAAGTATTTTGGCAATATTCAGCCAATTGATTCGTTATAATGTGTTAAGACGAAGATAATAATATATATAAGGTAAAATGAAAAAGTTATTCGTAATGATGTTGGGCATCGTGTCGCTCGGAGTGGCACAGGCCCAGGAGCAGACCGAAGCCCAGAGCGTGCCTCAGCAGATAACGCTGTCGCTCGACCAGGCTATCGAGGTGGCTCTTTCGGAGAACCCTACAATCAAGGTTGCCAACCTTGAAGTGGAGCGTTACGACTATGTCTACAAGCAGACCGTGTCGTCACTCTATCCTCAGATTGATGCTTCGGCACAGTACTCTTTGGCGTTGCGTCGTCAGGAGATGGCCGAGGGCTTGTCGTTTGGTGGTAAGAACACATTCAATGTGGCGGGTAATGTCGCACTTCCCTTGTTCGTACCCTCGGTATACCGCCAGATGAAGCTCAACCGCACACAGATGGCAACTGCCGTAGAGAGTGCTCGTGCCAGCCGTATCGATATGGTGGCTGCGGTGCGTGCCGCCTACTACAATGTGTTGCTCGCCGAGCAGTCGCTATCGGTGCTTCAGGAGGCTGTGGCAACCACCGAGCGTGTAGTGGAGAACACCAAGACCCTCTATGAGAATGGTCTTGCTGCCGAGTACGACTATATCACGGCTCAGGTGCAGCTCTCGAACCTCAAACCCCAGATTATTCAGGCTAAGAACGGCATCAGCATCACAAAGCTTCAGCTCAAGATGTACCTCTCAATTCCCGAAGAGGTAGAGGTGGAGGTTACTGGCTCGCTTGATGACTTCCGCGATGTGGTACTCCTCGGCGAGGACTACTCTTACGACCTTACGGATAACACCACGCTCCGCACCCTCGACCTTCAGAGCGAGTTGTTGGAGCATCAGGAGAAGTTGATTCAGACAACCCGTATGCCCACCATCGCAGCCTTTGGTCAGATTTCGTATATCGGTCAGGAGCATAGCGACCTTAGCAAGCTTATGGGTGGTGGTATGGGCGGTGGTGCCGGCACTGGCGCAGGTACAGGTACGGCCGTTCAGGAGCAGTCTAAGTTCTGGTGGCAGTATCCCATCACCATCGGTGCGCAGATCTCGATTCCTATCTTCGCAGGTCTTAAGAAGCACAACCAGTTGCGCGAGGTACGCAACCAGCAGATGCAGCTCGCTGAGCAGCGTAGCTATGCCGAGAAGGGCGTAAAGCTCCAGATTCAGCAGTCTATCAACACTCTGCTTACCGCGCGTGAGACAATGCTCTCGAATGAGCTCACCGTAGAGCAGGCGCAGAAGGCCTACGATATTTCGTATACCCGCTATGGCGCAGGTGCGGGCACAATCCTTGAGCTCAACAGCTCGCAGCTCTCACTAACGCAGGCTCAGCTCAACTACTCGCAGTCTATCTACAACTACCTCTCGGCACACGCTGAGTACCAGAAGGCTCTCGGCACAGAGTTCTGGGTCGAGGAGGAGACCGCCACAGTTGAGTAATCGATACTAACCCCGAAAATAAGTAAAAAAGATAAAAGTTATGAACAAGAGTTTTATTTTGGTGTTGGCGGCTATGGCTATGGTAGCCTGCAACACAACAAAGAGCAACGAGCAGAACACCGAGGCTTCGGCCGTAGTGAAGGAGAAGGTGGCTGTTAAGACCGTTAAGGCTGAGCCCTCGGTGGTAAATCTCACCGAGACCTACACATCGGAGATTTTGCCCTTCAAGGAGAATGATATCACCCCTGCAGCTCAGGGCTTGCACATCGACCGCATCAGCGTAGATGTTGGCGACCATGTATATGCAGGTCAGGTTATCGTAACCCTCGACCAGACAACCCTCAAGCAGCAGGAGCTCAACCTCGCTACAACACAGGACAACTACGACCGTATGGTGCCTGTGCACGCAGCGGGTGGTATTTCGGACCAGCAGCTCACACAGATGAAGAATACGCTCGACTTGCAGAAGGAGGTTGTCGAGAACTTGCGTAAGAACTCGACCATCAAGTCACCTATCTCTGGTGTCGTTACAGCGCGTAACTTCGAGAATGGCGACCTCTTCGCTTCGATGCCTATCTTGCACATTATGCAGATCAACAAGCTCAAGGTTAAGGCTAATGTTTCGGAGCAGTACTTCACCAGCGTGAAGGTGGGTCAGAAGGTTGATATCGAGGTAGATATCTTCCCCGGTGAGAAGTTCGAGGGTCAGGTATCGCGTATCAGCCCTGCGTTGGACTCTGCAACCCGTACATTCGGTGTTGAGATTACCATTCCTAACGCTAACGAGCGCCTTCGCCCCGGTATGTATGCTCGTGCTACATTCAATATGGGTCAGCGTGAGGGCTTGCTTATCGACGATGTTGCAGTACAGAAGCAGACTGGCTCGTCGGAGCGTTTCGTATATGTCATCAAGGATGGCGTAGCGGAGTATCGCTTCGTTAAGGATGGTCGTCGTGTAGGCGATAAGGTGGAGATCTTGAGCGGCTTGCAGGCTGGCGAGGAGGTTGCTACCACCTCGTTTGTACGCCTTAGCGATGGCGCCGAGGTAGAGATTGTCAACGAGTAATTTGGCTCGGAGTCTTTAACTTACTAAACAAGTAAAAAGATGAAAATTTACGAAACCGCGGTGCGAAAACCGATTTCGGTAGCACTGATATTCATAGGTGTCATCATCTTTGGCCTCTACTCACTCCGAGGCATTGGTGTTGACCACTACCCCGAGATTGATGTGCCCTATATCAGCGTTATTACCACCTATCCTGGTGGTAATGCCGAGGATATCGAGACCAACATCACCCGATTGCTTGAGGACCAGCTCAACTCGGTGGATAACCTCGAGAAGATTACCTCGAAGTCGTCGGATAATGTATCTATCGTAACCCTTGAGTTTGAGTATGGTTGCGACCTTACGGAGGCGGCAAACGATGTCCGTGATGTGGTGAGCCGCTCGCAGTCGTTGTTGCCCGACAATGTGGAGTATCCTACGGTGATGAAGTTCTCGTCATCGATGATGCCTATTATGATGCTCTCGGTTACGGCAGATGAGAGCTACGCTGCGTTGGCGAAGATTCTCGACGATAAGATGGTCAACGAGCTTAACCGCGTAAACGGTATCGGTTCGGTGGCAGTTATCGGTGCTCAGGAGCGTGAGGTGCAGGTAAATGTCGACCCCAAGAAGTTGGAGGCCTATGGTCTCACCGTTGAGTCTTTGGGTCAGCTTATCGCTGCCGAGAATATCAATATCCCCGCAGGTACGCTCGACCTTGGCGACCAGACCTTCAACCTTAAGTCAGACTTGGAGTTCGACGATAGCCGTGAGCTCTTCGACATCGTGGTGTCGAACCGTGGCGGTCGTACCGTGATGCTCTCAGATGTAGCCGAGATTAAGGATACGCTCGAGAAGGCAACGATGGATGAGCGTATCAACGGCCGTAAGGGTGTGCGTGTGATGATTCAGAAGCAGACAGGTGCCAACACCGTGCAGATTATCGAGGATGTGCAGGCTAAGTTGGAGAATATCATTCCTACACTGCCCAACGATTGTAAGGTGGAGACTATCTTTGAGTCGTCGCGCGAGATTAAGGATGCTATCAACTCATTGGCCGAGACTATTATGTACGCCTTTATCTTCGTTATTTTGGTCGTGATGATATTCTTGGGTCGTTGGCGTGCAACCTTCATCATCTGTCTTACTATCCCTATTTCGCTTATCTGCTCGTTTATCTACCTCTTTGCCGTTGGCTCTACGCTGAATATTATCTCACTCTCGGCGTTGAGTATCGCTATCGGTATGGTTGTGGATGATGCTATTGTGGTCTTGGAGAATATCACCACTCACATTGAGCGAGGCTCTAAGCCCAAGGAGGCGGCTATCTACGCTACTAACGAGGTGTGGTTGTCGGTTATCGCCACCACATTGGTTGTCGTTGCGGTGTTTATGCCCCTTACAATGCTTCCAGGTATGGCGGGTATCTTGTTCCGTGAGTTGGGTTGGATTGTAACTATTGTGGTGTGTGCCTCTACCGCAGCTGCGATTACGCTTACACCTATGATGTCGGCATACTTCCTCAAGATTGATGGCGCTGCCCACACCTACAAGGGTATCGGCATCATCTACAAGCCTATCGACAGATTCCTTGCGTGGCTCGATGGCGCTTATGCCCGTGCTCTTCGCTTTGTTGTGAAGTGGAAGAAGTCGGCAATCGCTGTGATGATGGCTCTCTTTGCTGTGTCGTTGCTGCTCGTTAGTCAGGTGCCTACGGAGTTCTTCCCCGCAACCGATAATGCGCGTATCACGATGACCGTGAAGATGCCTCAGAATGTCCATGTAGACTATACCACCCGTGTGGCTCGTCAGATTGATAACATCATCTCTGAGAAGTTCCCCTACATCTTTATGGTATCTACTTCGGCGGGTGCTAACTCTTCGGATAACGCCTTTGCTGCTATGCAGACCACAGGTTCGCATATCATCAACTACAATATCCGTATGCCTCGACTTTCGGATATGGAGCGCCCCACAATTCACCAGATTTCTGATGAGTTGCGTAAGGAGTTGGCCGCTATCCCAGAGATTCGTGAGTTCTCTGTAACACCTGGTGGTGGCGGTGGCCCCAGCGGTGGTGGCTCGACTGTCGATATCAAGGTCTTTGGCCACAATATGGATAACGCTATGGCTACGGCAAAGGATCTTCAGGCTAAGATGTCGAAGCTTTCGACACTGCGTGATGTTCAGCTCTCGCGTGAGGATTTGCAGCCTGAGTACAATGTTGTCTTCGACCGTGAGAAGATGGCTTACTATGGCCTTAGCACCGCTACTGCGGCACAGTTTATCCGTAACCGTATCTATGGTTATGAGTGTACGAAGTATCGTGAGGATGGCGACGAGTACGACATCGTAGTTCGCTATGCTGAGCCCTTCCGTGAAAGTATCGAGTCGGTTGAGGATATCACACTCTATTCGGCTATGGGTCAGCCCATTAAGCTCAAGGATGTGGCGCGTGTCGAGGAGTCGTTCTCATCTCCCGAGATTGAGCGTGAGAACCGTCAGCGTATCGTAACCGTCAAGGGTGCGCTTGGTGCTGATGTAGCGTTGGGCGATGCTGTTGCCGAGGTTAGCGCTTTTATCGAGGACTACGATGTGCCTGCGGGTCTCGACCTTGAGATTGGTGGTACTATAGAGGACCAGAGCGAGGCGTTTGGCGATATCGGCGTGTTGCTCGTGCTTATCGTCGTCTTGGTATACATCGTGATGGCTACGCAGTTCGAGTCGTTGAGCTATCCTATGATTATTATGTTTACCATTCCCTTCGCAATGTCGGGTGTATTCATCGCGTTGTGGCTTACCAATACGCCCTTGTCGCTTAATGCGCTTATCGGTGCTATCCTGCTTGTGGGTATCGTTACGAAGAACGGTATCGTGCTTGTAGACTATATGAACCTGCTCGTTGAGCGTGGCTCGTCGGTTGGTGATGCTGTTATCGCCGGTGGTAAGAGCCGTTTGCGTCCCGTGCTTATGACCTCGCTTACGACCGTGCTCGGTATGTTGCCTATGGCACTTGGTATCGGTGAGGGTTCAGAGACTTGGCAGCCTATGGGTATCGCGGTAGTAGGTGGTCTGTTGGTTTCGACTATGATGACCCTCTTTATCGTGCCCTCGCTCTACTCTATGCTTGAGGGTCACCACCAGCGTAAGCTTGCTCGCAAGGCACGCCTTCAGGCCGAGGAGGAGGCATTTATCCGTCAGCAGTTGCGTCAGAAGAATAACTAATTTAACACTTCGGAAACTATGAAAGCGTTTTTCTTATCATATAATCAGGCTTTGACCGACCGTATCAACAAGATGTTGGACGACCACGGTGTGCGTGGCTTCACTCGCTGGGCCCTCACCGAGGGTCGTGGTAGCTACGATGGCGAGCCCCACTACGGCACCCACGCTTGGCCCTCAATGAACACCTCCATCCTCGCCATTGTCGAGGATGAGAAGGTGGCAGAGTTGCTCGAGGCAGTTCGCGAGATTGACTCGACAACCCAACAGCAGGGTTCGAGAGCGTTTGTCTGGAACATCGACCAGACAATGTAATTTGCCGTGAATTTCTTGTGATAAGGGGCATCCTTCGCCCCATCCCAAAAGTAATACCCCTTGGGCTGTACTTCTTAGTACTATCCCAGGGGGTATTCTTTTGCGATAGAACAAATTATGCCCCTTCTGACAAGAAATTAGGTAGTGCTGGTTGGGAGGTGGGGTCATTTGACCAGAGAGACCAAAGAGGGGTCGGGTATCACCGATACAATTTGTCCGCATCGTCTCTTTGGTCATTTATCTATCTTTGCTCTTTGCTCTTTCCTCTTTTTTTCATACCTTTGTAGTATGAAACTCACATTCTTGGGTACAGGAACATCGCAGGGTGTGCCCGTTATCGGGTGCCGTTGCGCCGTTTGCCGTTCGGCAGACGAGCGTGATAGGCGTCTGCGCACCGCAGCGATGGTCGAGCACAACGGCAAGCGCATAGTGATAGATGCAGGCCCCGACTTCCGACAGCAGATGTTGCGTGAGGGTGTCGAGCATCTCGATGCCATACTCCTCACCCACGAACATAAGGACCATACAGGAGGCATCGACGATGTGCGTGCATTCAACTTTGTGGACTATCCCACAATTCACACGATGCATATCTTCGCCAATGCCCCTACTGTAGCCACTCTTAAGAAGGATTTCGACTATGCCTTTGCCGTGGATAAGTATCGCGGTGTGCCCGTTATCGAGCTGCATACGATAGATGAGCAATGCCCCTTCTCGGTTGCTGGCATCGAGGTTGTGCCTATTGTTGGCCACCACTCCGACCGCTTTCGCTCGGTGGGCTATCGTTTCGGTCGGTTGGCATATATCACCGACTTTAGCGCTATCGACCCTGCGGAAGAGGCAAAGCTAAGCGGTGTTGAGGTATTGGTTGTCAATTCGTTGCGCTGGGAACCCCACGACTCGCACTTCTCGGTGGCGGAGGCGTTGGAGCTTATCGAAAGGGTCAAGCCACAGAGGGCATACCTTACGCATATGTCGCACCGCATAGGTCTGCACGCCGAGGCTGAGGAGCGACTGCCCGATGGGGTGAAGTTTGCCTACGATGGCTTAAAGGTAGAGATTAACGAATAAAACATATAGAGGATGAAGAACACACTTAACGGTAAGGTTGTCGTTGTTACCGGTGCTTCGTCAGGCATTGGCGAGGCTATGGCAAGAGAGTATGCCAAGATGGGTGCTAAGGTCGTTATGGCTGCCCGTCGTGAGGAGGAGCTAAAGCGCATTGCCTCGGAGATTGAGGCAGAGGGTGGCAAGGTTGCCTATTCGGCTTGTGATGTAGTGAAGGAGGAGGATTGCAAACGACTTATGGAGGTTGCTGTCGAGGCCTTTGGCTCAATAGATGTGCTTATCTGCAATGCTGGTCTCTCCATGCGTGCTCTGTTTGATGATTGCGACCTTAAGGTGTTGCACCGTCTGATGGATGTTAACTTCTGGGGCACGGTGAACTGCACCAAGTATGCTCTGCCTTGGTTGCAGAGGTCTAAGGGCTCGTTGGTAGGTATCTCTTCGGTGGCGGGTATTCACGGCTTGCCCGGTCGTACCGGCTACTCGGCATCGAAGTATGCGATGACAGGCTTCCTCGACACCATTCGTGTTGAGAA
>JAGBYO010000055.1 GCA_017628735.1 Alistipes sp.
CCGATTGCGATTGCAAAGGTACTACAAATTTTGAATCCTGCAAATATTTTTGCAACTTTTTTTCAAAAAAATTAATCTTTTTTGAAGAACGAAAACTGCACACTACCGTAACTTCTTAACTGCCAAAAGTTTTCGTGTTCTGAGAAATCTTTATCTTTTGAGTGCTCAAAGATAAGCATTCCGCCCTCACGGAGTAGATTTCGCTCAAAAACGAGTTTGATGACCTCCTCGCTACCCTCCAAATCGTAGGGCGCATCCGAGAAAATCAGGTCGAACTGCTTGGTGCAACTCTTCAGATAGAGGAAAACATTTGCCTTCACAGCAAAGAAATTCTCAAATTTTAGGTCGCGCGCAGTCTGGCGTATAAAGTTATGGTGAACGCTATTCACCTCGACAGAGGTTACGCTATGTGCCTCACGCGAGGCAAACTCATAGCTAATAGAGCCTGTGCCCGAGAAGAGGTCGAGAACATCGAGCTCCACGAAGTCGACAAGGTTGACAAGGACATTAAATAGGTTCTCCTTGGCAAAGTCGGTCGTGGGACGAGCACGCAGGTTGCGTGGTGGCACAATGGTACGACCACGATATTTTCCGCTTATTATTCGCATACTACACTCTTAAATACTTTGCGGGCGAGTGGCTGAAGGCGACCATCACCCTTGATATATGCAGCCTTATTATATATAAGGTATACCTCATTGAAGCGCTCGAGGTAGTAGAGGATGTCGGCATCATTTGCCACAGGCAACGCCTCGGCAACGCGTAACACGCCACCCTCGACGATATGGAGGTACAACACCGAGCCAATAAGGTTGAGCATCGCACCCTCTCGCGAGCAATCTACTGAGCTTAATGGCGACAGGTAAGCGACAGAATACCCGCTAAGACGAGCGCACAACGCACTATCTATGGCCATCACAGCTACCCTACCATCAACAGCCACCGACTCTACGGCGCACTCCGTAGCGAGGGGTGCAAGACCAGCCATACGCAGCACCTCGGCAGGCGCAAGGCGAGCCTCGGCGGGCATAAGCGTAGTGCGAGGTGAAACAATCTCCACCTCGACCATTTCTCCTGATGCGACAGCCTCGGCTAACGCCTCCTCGGAAAAAGAGTGTCCACCCGACTCAAGGCGGATGGACACTTTATTTTGATTATTAAGGGTTGTCATTAGTTGCCCTTAGCGCTCCAGTTACCAGCCTCGTTGGTAGGCTCCTCAAGGCTACCGAAGGTAACACCGAAGAACTCCAAATCCATATCGATGGGGTGAGCCGAGCCAATCTTGTACTTCTCCTCCTTGGTAACGGTCTTCTTCAAACCATCGGCCTTCATCTTCTTGAAGTCCTCAGAAGCCTCAGAGTGGTTGATGAAGAGGTTGAACTTCTCGTCAAGCTTGTTCCAGAACTCCTGATTGTAGGTCTGAACATCGATGAACTTGATGTAGGGAGCGTGGCAACGGATAAGGTGAGTCTTGTAGGTACCCAACTCATAAGTTGCGGTATCGAGCTCAAACTCTACATTGTCGGTGAAGGGGATATAACGAAGGTTCTTGATCTGCTCCTCGGTAAGACGGCAAGTGCCAAGAGCATCATCAAAGAGGGTGTCGCGAGCAGGAACAGCCACAACGCGCTCGTTCTTCCAGTTCTTGTCCTTGCGAAGCTCTGCGAGGATTGCAGCATTCTCCAAGTTGTTCTCATCGTAGATCTGGCTACGATACTCAACAGTGCCGTTCAATGCGAAATCGATAAGCTCGTCCCAGTTAGTTGTGAACTGCTTCTTGGGGTTAGCATCACGATAAGCCTGCACAAGGGGTACGATATACTCCTCAGCCTCGATAACAGCTGCCTCACGCTGGTGGAAGTGCTGCTCAAACTTCACGGGAGTCTCGATCATACCATAGATCCAATAGACTAAGCCAACAATGGCTACTAGCAACAAAATCTGTAATACTTTTTTCATTTTTGATTATTTATTTTTAAGTTTGTATCCAGTTTTACAAAGTTAAAAAATATAGAGCGCTATGCTTAGCACACATATTTCGCATCAAATTTACGCAAAATTATCGTTCGAAGCAACTTTTAATCAAAAAAAAATCATAGAAAAGTTGTCGGAGTGGCTTTCGTCTGAGGAGCACGAGCGAATATTTTTGCTCAATGGCTACGCTGGCACGGGCAAGACAACGATAATCGCCGCCTTTGTTGCAGCGCTTAAAGAGTTGGGAATCAAACCTATACTCCTCGCCCCTACGGGGCGTGCCGCAAAAGTGCTCACCCGCTACTCGGGCGAGACGGCATATACCATACACAAAAAGATTTATCGCGAGCGCTCGATAGCCGATATCGACTCAAAATTTTCGTTGGACTACAATCGCGAGAAGGAGGCCATATTTATCGTAGACGAGGCATCTATGCTCTCGGCACACACTGCCGAGGGTGCTGTATTCGGCACAGGCAACCTCCTCGATGACCTAATACAATATGTCCGCACGGGCAAGAAGTGCCGATTGATGCTCGTGGGCGACGATGCACAGCTACCTCCCGTGGGCGATGATTATAGCCCTGCCCTCGACCCCAGTGAGCTACTACCCTATGGCGATGTCGAGTACGGCACTATGGACGAGGTGGTGCGCCAGTCGCAGGACTCGGGCATCCTGTTCAATGCCACGATGTTGCGTTGTATGCTCGAAAACCGCATTTATGAGATTCCGAAATTCGACCTAACACACCCCGATTTTCAACGAGTTGAGGGTAGTGAACTTCTTGAGACTCTGCAAGACTGCTACGACAGGTATGGTCGTGACGAAACAATCGTCGTAACACGCTCAAACAAGCGTGCCAACCGCTATAACGAGGGTATTCGCCGTTACAATCTCTCGGCAGAGGAGGAGATTGAGAGTGGCGATATGCTGATGATCGTGAAGAACAACTACCACTACGCCGAAAGGGATGAGAAGTCGCCGATGTCGTTTGTGGCAAATGGCGATGTGGCACGCCTTAAGCGCATCCGCCGATATGAGGATTTCTACGGCTTCCGATTTATTGATGCTGTATTGCAGTTTCCCGACTACGATGACTATGAGATGGAGGTCAAAGTATTGCTCGACACCCTATCTTCCGAGTCGCCATCACTAACCCGTGAGCAGAGCCTAAAACTCTTCTACGAAGTGGAGAAGGACTACGAAGATATTAAGGCTAAAGGCAAGCGTTACAGAGCGATACGCGAAAATCCCCACTTCAACGCCATGCAGGTAAAGTTCGCCTACGCCGTAACCTGCCACAAGGCGCAGGGCGGTCAGTGGAAGGCGGTATTTATCGACCGTTGCATCTTTGGCGACGAGCCTATGTCGAAGGATATGTTGCGCTGGCTCTACACCGCCATAACACGCGCCACCGAACGAGTCTACTTGGTCAACTTCGACGACCGCTTCTTTGAGTAGAGTTTTGTTTTTTCAAACTTTTATCCTACCTTTGTAGGATATAACGAAATGCAGTATGAGCCCCAGACGAAAACAAAATATTGAGACACCTAACACGGAGGCGCCGAAGACAAATAAGTATGTCGAGACACCCTTGATGAAGCAATACTACCAAATCAAGGCGGTGCATCCCGATGCTATTTTGCTCTTCCGTGTGGGCGACTTCTACGAGACCTTTGGCGAGGATGCAATCAAGGCGAGTGGCATTTTGGGCATCACACTTACACGCCGTGCCAATGGTGCTGCATCGTATGTTGAGTTGGCGGGATTCCCTTATCACGCCCTCGACACCTATATGCCCAAGTTGGTGAGGGCAGGTGAGCGTGTTGCGATATGTGAGCAATTGGAGGACCCCAAGATGGTCAAGGGCCTTGTTAAGCGTGGTGTAGTTGAGATGGTTACGCCAGGCATCGTGATGGGCGAGAACCTTATTGCGGGCAAGGAGAACACCTTCCTCGCTGCGGTATATTTCGGCAAGCAGACCACGGGTATTGCATTCCTCGACCTCTCGACTGGCGAGTTCTATATTGCCGAGGGCGACGATATCTATATCGACAAGCTTATCTCGAACCTTCAGCCCAAAGAGATTGTCTTTCAGCGAGGTATGGAGGAGCGTTTCACCGAGGCATTTGGTTCGAAGCACTACACCTATCGTCTCGACGAGTGGGTATTTTCCGAGTCGGTAAACCGCGATAAGCTACTCAAGCAGCTTGGCGTGAAGTCGCTCAAAGGCTTTGGTATCGACCACTTTACGGCAGGTATCTCGGCGGCGGGCGCGATACTCTACTACCTTGAGTTTACCGAGCATCACCAGACGGCACATATCTCCTCTATCTCGCGCATCGAGCGTGGTGACTCGGTATGGATTGACCGCTTTACAATTCGCAACCTTGAGCTCTTCTCGTCGAATGGCGCAAATGCCAAGTGTTCGTTTGCGGATGTTATCGACCGCACACTCACGGCGATGGGTGGGCGTCAGCTAAAACGCTGGATTGCGATGCCGTTGATGGATATCCAGAAGATTAGGCTCCGTCAGGACATTGTCGAAAAGTTCACGACAGATTTCGACCTTGCGGAAGCTATACGTGAGCAGATTGCCACGGTTGGAGACCTTGAGCGCATCGCATCACGCATTGCTACACAGCGTGTTACACCTCGCGAGATGGTGCAGCTAAAGAACTCGCTTGGCGCCGTGGAGATTATCCGTGCGCTGATGGAGTCGACCGACTATGAGCCGTTGCACAAGATTGCCGCAACAATCGACCCCCTCACCGCAGTGCGTGAGCGATTGGAGCGAGAGATATTCCCCGACCCCGAGACCAACCAGATACAGAAGGGCGGCATCATAGCCTCTGGCGTAAGTGCTGAGTTAGACGACCTGCGCCGTATCGCACTTCACGGCAAGGACTACCTGCACTCGTTGCAGGAGCGCGAGAGTGAGGCTACGGGCATACCATCGTTGAAGGTGGGCTACAACAATGTCTTCGGCTACTATATCGAGGTGCGCAACACCCACAAGGACAAGGTGCCCGAAAGTTGGATTCGTAAGCAGACGCTTACCGGTGCCGAGCGATATATCACCGAGGAGCTA
>JAGBYO010000006.1 GCA_017628735.1 Alistipes sp.
ACCCTTGGTCTTAAGGTGTGCGATGGTCACATAGCGGATATCTTTGCGGTTTTGGCTAAGGTGCACCGTGCCAATATCCTCGCCCACAATATCGTGGCTGTGACCACCAGCAATCCAGTTGCAGGCGGGTTGCATCTCGGCAAGGCGCTTATCGCCATCGTAGCCCATATGCGAGAGCAAAATGGTGTAGTCGTGGTGGGGTGCTACCTCTTGGCATACCTCGTAGGCTGTGGTGCGGTCGTCGGTAAAGCTAAAATCGACATACGACGCATCGCCACCCATTGGTCTTCCACCAAAGTCGGTGTCAACAACACCCACGATGCCAAGGTCGATGCCCGCCACCGAGAGCGTTGTGTAGGGCTTGATTTTGCTGCCGTCCTTAAGGTCGGTCATATTGGCGCAAACCCACTCAAAATCAGATGCTTCGACCATTGCGTTAAGCGCATCGTGACCCTTGTCAAATTCGTGGTTGCCCAATGTTACAACATCGTAGCCTATCTCGTTCATTAGCTCAATCATCGGCACTCCCGGTCGGTGGTCATCATCGACATAGGCGTTGCCCGTAACGCGGTCGCCAGAGTCCACGACGACGACCTCGCCTAATGCCTCATACTCCTTGACGAGCGTTGCAAGGCGGGGCATCGCCTCTATCGAGGCGTGCATATCGTTGGTCGATATGATGTAGAGGTTTTGCTCTTTGTCGCTGTTCGCAACGCACGCTGTGAGCGCAACGAGCGCAAGCGAGAATAAAATTCTAAAAAATCGCATAAGATATCACATTATTTTGCTTCAAAATTACAAAAAATTACTATCTTTACACACTAAATTATTTAAAAAGATGAAAGATTGTTCGCAGAGTTTGGAGGTAAGGGTCATCAATGATGGCTCTTTGGTGAGTGTAGATATGGGAACAACGCTGCTCGATATTGTCCAAAAGTGCAGTTTAGAGCAACCACACCCTGTGCTTGTGGCGAGGGTGAACAATCGTTTCAAGCCCTTGGGCTATAAGGTCTATAAGCCCGTCACCGTAGAGTTTTTGGATATCACAAGTTGGGAGGGCTATCGTGTATATCAGCGTACCATTTCGTTTGTGTTGCAGAAGGCTGTAGTAGAGCTTTTCCCCAACGAGAAGTTGCGTATTCGCCATACGCTTGGCAATGGCTTCTATGCCGAGTTCGATGAGGGTTTCAGCCTCTCGGCAGAGGAGGTTGTGGCACTGAAGGAGCGTATGCGCGATATCGTGGCAGAGGATATGCCGATTAAGACGCGCAAGCGCTTAGCCGAGGAGGTGGCAAAGGAGTATGCCGAGTTTGGCTTTGACGATAAGCTGGAGCTTATCGCCACCCGCCCCCACCTCTACCGCACGGTAAACTACCTCGGCTCGATGCCCGGATATTTCTATGGCGCTCTCGCACCCTCGACTCGCTATGTTGACCGCTTCGACATTGTGGCGTATGGCTCAGGTCTTTACATCGCCCTGCCCGACAGAAAGAGCCCCGAGGCGGTTATCCCTACTGTTAGTCTCGATAAGATGTTCGACATCTTCCATGAATATCAGCAGTGGATAGATATTATGGGTGTGCCTACGGTTGGCGACCTTAACCGCCGTGTTATGGAGGGTGATGCGTCGGAGCTTATCAAGATTGCCGAGGCGTTCCACGAACTTAAGATTGCATCTATCGCACGCAAGATTACCGAGGCAAACTCGGAGCGTGGTGTGCGTATGGTGCTTATCTCTGGCCCTTCGTCAAGTGGCAAGACAACCTTCTCGAAGCGCCTTGGTATCCAGCTCAAGGTGCGAGGTCTCGACCCCGTGCTTATTGCCCTCGACGACTACTTCGTCGAGCGCGACAAGACACCTCTCGACGAGGATGGCAACTACGACTATGAGGCGTTGGAGGCTATCGACCTCGCAACACTCAACGACCACCTGAAGCGCTTGGCAGCGGGCGAGAGTGTCGAGATTCCGCGCTACAACTTCATAACGGGCAAGCGCCAGTGGCACGAGAAACCGTTGAAACTTTCGGATAAGTCGGTGCTTATTATGGAGGGCATCCACGCCCTTAACCCACGCCTTACGCCGGGCATTGACGACAGCGCAAAATTCAAGATTTATATATCGTGCTTCACCTCGGTGGCGATGGATAACTTCTCACGCATACCCACCACCGATAACCGCCTTTTGCGCCGCTCGATTCGTGATTTTGCCACCCGTGGCAAGAGCCTTGTAGGCACTATGCAGATGTGGCCCTCGGTGCGCCGTGGCGAGGAAAAACATATATTCCCCTATCAGGAGAATGCCGATGTGATGTTCAACTCGTCGCTATTCTACGAGATTTCGGTGCTCAAGGCTATTGCCGAGCCCATCTTGCGTGAAGTGCCTGACACGGTGGCGGAGCACGCCGAGGCAAAGCGACTGCTTAAGTTCCTCGACAACTTTGTAGCAATATCGCCCGAGGAGATACCGCCCACCTCGCTACTTCGTGAGTTTATCGGAGGTAGCTCGTTTAAGTACTAAAACAAAACAACTTAAAACAATAAAAACAACTATCTAATGAAAACCTTTGACAGCTTTGTAGACCGCCACACAGGTCTTAACTCACCCGAGGATCTACGCGAGATGCTCGCAACAATTGGTGTAGGCTCTGTTGAGGAGCTTTTGCAGCAGGTCATTCCCCAGAACATTCGCCTTAAGAAGGCTCTCGACCTTCCCGAGGCAATGAGCGAGTATGAGTATGCTCAGCATATCGCCGAGCTTGCAGCCAAGAACCGCACATTCCGCTCGTTTATCGGTATGGGCTACTATCCCAATGCTGTGCCCGCGGTAATCACTCGCAATGTATTTGAGAATCCCGCATGGTACACCTCATATACCCCCTATCAGGCAGAGATTTCGCAGGGTCGTTTGGAGGCGTTGCTCAACTACCAGACCGCAATCCTCTCGCTTACAGGTATGGAGGTTGCCAACTGCTCGTTGCTCGACGAGGCAACTGCTGCTGCCGAGGCTATGCTTATGATGTTCGCTTTGCGCTCACGCGAGGCCGTTAAGCAGGGTCGCAACCAGCTCTTCGTAGATGAGAGCATCTTCCCTCAGACCCTCGATGTGTTGCTCACCCGTTCTGAGCCCTTCGGCATCGAGATTATCCGCGACAACTTCTCGGAGTATGAGTTTACGGGTAAGGAGTTTGGTGCTATGGTGCAGTTCCCCGCAGCTAATGGCGAGGTACGCAACTATGCCGCTTTTGCTGAGAAGGCACACGCCGTAGGTGCTACTGTTACTGCCGTTGCCGACCTTCTCTCGTTGGCACTTTTGAAGTCGCCTGCAGAGTGGGGTGCAGATATCGCCGTGGGTTCTACACAGCGCCTTGGCTGTCCTATGGGCTTTGGTGGCCCCAGCGCAGGTTATATGGCAACACGCGATGCCTACAAGCGTCAGATGCCCGGCCGTATCATCGGTGTATCGGTAGACCGCTTGGGTAACAAGGCGTTGCGTATGTCGTTGCAGATGCGTGAGCAGCATATCAAGCGCGAGAAGGCTACCTCGAATATCTGTACCGCAACCGCTCTTATGGCGTCGATGGTAGGTTTCTACTGTATCTACAACGGTAAGGAGGGCTTGCTGCGTGCAGCACTCAACGCTCACACCGCAGCGCTCAGCGTGAAGGCAGCGTTGGAGGTTATGGGCTATGTGGTACGCACCAAGGCCGTGTTCGACACCATCGAGGTTGAGGCCGAGGCATCTGTAATTCAGGATATCGCCCTCGCCCGCGAGATTAATCTCTACTATCCCGCTGACGACTGCGTGCGTATGTCGTTTGACGAGGTTACAACCGATGCGGAGCTTCAGACCATCGTAGATATCTTCGCTGAGGCTCGTGGCAAGAAGGCTAAGGCCGTTAAGCGTGTCGAGGCTGCCGCTATCGCCGAGGATGTTAAGCGTGGCACCGACTTCTTTACAGAGCAGATCTTCAACGCTTTCCGCACCGAGACCGAGATGATGCGCTATATCAAGCGCTTGGAGTTGCGCGATATCTCGCTTATGAACTCTATGATTTCGTTGGGCTCTTGCACAATGAAGCTCAACGCTGCACAGCTTATGCAGCCTCTGTCGTTGGCTGGCTTCCAGAATATGCACCCCTTCGCTCCTGCTGACCAGTCGGAGGGCTACCGCGAGCTTATCACCAACCTCGAGAACTACCTCGCTGTTATCACTGGCTTCGCTGGCTGTACCCTTCAGCCTAACTCGGGTGCTGCGGGCGAGTACACAGGTCTTATGATGATTCGTGCCTACCACCAGAGCCGTGGTCAGGGCTATCGTAACATCATCCTTATCCCCTCGTCGGCACACGGCACCAACCCCGCATCGGCAGCTATGGCAGGTATGAAGATTGTTATCGTTGGTTGCGATGCTAACGGTAATATCGATGTTGAGGACCTCAAGAAGAAGGCCGAGGAGCACGCTTCGGAGCTCTGTGGCTTGATGGTAACATACCCCTCAACACACGGTGTCTTTGAGAGCCGTATCCGCGACATCGTAGATGCTGTACACGATGCTGGCGGTCAGGTATATATGGACGGTGCAAATATGAACGCTCAGGTAGGTCTTACCAACCCCGGCTATATCGGCGCCGATGTCTGCCACCTCAACCTCCACAAGACCTTCGCTATGCCTCACGGCGGTGGTGGTCCCGGTGTAGGCCCTGTATGTGTTGCTGAGCACCTCGTTAAGTTCTTGCCTACCCACTCACTTATGGAGACAGGCGGCGAGGAGGGTATCACCGCTGTTGCCTCTTCACCTTGGGGCTCGGCAATGTTGCTCCCCATCACCTATGGCTACATCCGTATGCTCGGCTTCGAGGGCTTGCGCCGCTCTACCGAGCTCGCCATCGTGAACGCTAACTATATGTCGTCGGCACTTAAGGATGAGTATCGTACATACTACTCTGGCGAGACTGGCCGTGTAGGTCATGAGATGATTCTCGACCTCACACGCTTCAAGCACGACTACAATATCGACTGTGGCGATATCGCTCACCGCCTTATGGACTACGGCTACCACGCACCTACGCTCTCGTTCCCCGTGCACGAGACCTTGATGGTGGAGCCTACCGAGTCGGAGTCTAAGGCCGAGATGGACCGCTTTATCGAGGCACTTATCAAGATTAAGCGCGAGTGTGAGGCAGCAGCTGCTGCGGGCAATGCCGACAATGTTGTTGTCAACGCTCCCCACACCGCCCTTGAGCTAGCTGGCGAGTGGAATCACCCATATAGCCGTCAGGAGGCAGCCTTCCCCTTGGAGTGGATTGCTGAGAATAAGTTCTTCCCCTATGTAACGAAGATTGACAACGGCTATGGTGATCGTAATTTGATCTGCCGCTGCATGGAGTAATTTTAATTTGTTGTGATAAGGGGCATCCTTCGACGCCTCAATCCAAAGCCCGAATGGGAAATACTTTCGAGTATGTCCCATCCGGGCTTTCTCTTTATCGGCGCCAAATTATGCCCCTTCTGACAACAAATTGGCTGAGTGCTGGTTGGAAGGTGGTGTCATTTGACCAGAGAGACCAGAGAGATTTCAGGGAGAATTCAGAGAGGACTGTTTGCATATCTCTACTTTTTCTTTGTCTTCTCTCTGCTTACTCTGTCCAAATTTAGTGTCAGAGTAGGTTAGATTTGTCCTATCGCAAAAGAAGTACTCCACGGACTGTACTGCCATTTCTCATC
>JAGBYO010000056.1 GCA_017628735.1 Alistipes sp.
ACTTCCTATCAATGTCGGTCTTTGCCGGTCTTATGATCGGCATCGCCGGCCTTGTATATCTCAGAGTTGGTGGCTTGGCAGGTGCTGTGCTCTTTGCCTTCGGTCTGCTGTCGGTGGTAATGTGTGGCGCACAACTATATACTGGCAAGGCGGGCTACCTCCCCTACCGCGAGTCGTGGCGCTTGGTGCCTATGCTCTTGGGCAATGCCGTAGGTTGTTTCTTGGCGGCTATCATTACGCACTATGTGGCAAATGATGCCGTTATCGGTCACCTCGACACCATCCTTGCTGCCCGCACCGCAGCCTCGTGGCACGGACTTATCATAACGGCCTCGGGCACAGGTATGATTATGTCGCTCGCCGTCTATGGCGCACGCCGTGGTCACTACTTGCCGTTGCTGTTCGGTGTTCCCGTATTTATTATGTGCGGTCTTCCGCACTGCGTTGCCGATGCCTACTACTATGGCGTGGCAATCATCACGGAGCGCTTCGAATGGGCAATGCTCGGCGCTTGGTGGTGGTCGATAGTTGGTAACTATATCGGTTGCAACCTACCCCGCTGGTTTATGGGCGAAAAGTTTGAGGCATAGCAAGTTACAAACGAAAGAAGATACCGCTAACACATCTTCGTGGTGGCGGTATCTTTTATTTTTGTGGCTCGGAAATTTGCAGAACGGCAAAAAAGTCGTACCTTTGTAGTGTAATTCTACGCAAAAATCACTTTACAACATAGCCCATTCGGGCGAATAACACACCTATCCATCGAGGGCTGTCGAAGGCCTAATGGGGTGTCGTGTATCTACACCACCCATCGCTCTTTGACATATCGACAGCCGATGGAGCATAATGTCTAATCAAAAAGTGTGTTATGAAACCAAACTATGAATTTGTGGCATCGATGCACGGCAATCATCTATTTGTCGGCAAGGAGTATCTCGGCCCGCTAATCAGGGAGTACGACTGGGATATTATGGGTATCGGCGACGAAGTGCGCGACAAGGACCTATGCGCCCACCTCAAGTCGGTGAAGATGGAGCGCAAGGGCGACTTCCTCTGGGAGTGCTACCGCGAGCACGATGCCGTAGATGCCTACCACACCGCAGCGTGGTTGGCATTGGGTGGCAAGGTCTATGAGCGTGGCGGTCAGCGCGTGATGCACCCTGCCCTTGTCCGCCGCTCTGCCGAGATGGTAGCAAAGGCTATCCAACGCGAAAGCGAGATAGACTACGCACCATAAGCAACGAGGGCCTGTCTAACTATCAATGTTAGACAAGCCCTCAATCTATAAGAGTGGGAAAAAGGATGAAGTACACGCAGCAATTCGCCTTTTTACACGCTCTTTTAATTCAAGAAGATATCCACCTTAACAGGCTCTTCGCCCAAAGTTACCTTCTGGGTTTGAAGCTCGCCTGCGGCGTTGTAGTAGCGCAACTCATACTCGGTGTTCTTGGGGAGAAGTACCGAGAAGAAATCGTTCATATCGCGCAACTCACCAGCGGTGAGGCCACCACCCATCTGCTCGGTGCCACGGAAGATATCGACACCCATAGCCACTCGGTCGCCCGACTGCTCGGTCTTGCCCTGCTCCTTGTAGCCTGCGATACGCAAGAAGGTGTGTGTGCCAGCCTCCAAGTGGCGGGTATACTGCTCGTATGCAAGGTCGATATAGTGCTGGGTAACATTCTCGGCACCAACCCACTTGGGCAACTCCTCGATAGGGCCATCCTCATCCTCGTCAGCCCATACCATAGGGAACCAGTCGTCGCCACCGGCAAAGCGTGTAGCGTAGATGGCATAGGTGCGGTCGTCAGCCTTAGCCTTCGAGGCATCGGGCATAAACCATAGGTGGTCGAGCTGTGATGGGAAGTAGTACTCCGTAACGCGCCACTCGCCATCGAGCCATACCTCGGTCCAGCTGTGGTTGCCACGGTTGTCGTGCCAAGAGGCAGTACCGACAAAGCGGGCGGGGATACCTACTGCACGGTAGGCATCGACAAGCAAAATCGAGAGACCTGTGCACGATGCCATACCCTGACGCATCGACTCCGAGGGGCTCTGGTTGGTCTTCTCGCGCAAGGTGTTGTAGTCGACACCCGTAAGGCGAGGGATATTGGCATTTACGGCACATATTGCATCGTACATCGTAGCGCAACCCTCAACCTCGGGGGCGAAGATTGCGTAGAGCTCCTTACGCCACGAATCACGCACCTCGTCAACAACGGCATAGGGCAACACATCGCAGAGGTATACCTCCTCGGGCAACTGCTGCGCCCAAGCAAACTGCTCACGGGCGATATTGGCATACTCGACATTCTCCTTGAGAAGCTCAAGGTCGATGCCGTTGCGGTCGAAGTCGGGCATATTTATAATAAGGTATGCCATATCCTTGCGCTGACTCTTATCCATAGACTCCAACGCAGCCTTTAGCTCGTCGCCACGCTCCGAAGAGGCGATAGCATTCTCAAGACTCTCACGCCACTCGGCGGGAACACCCTGCTGATAGGTCTCGGTACAACCTACCGCCAAGAGGGCAACAAGTGCAAAAAACAGTTTTCTCATATCCTATCTATCTCTTAATTAGTTTCAAAATGTTGAGCACCTCCGCCTCGTCTACCGAGCGTAGGGCAAACTCATCGACAGCATCGCTACCGCCCATCGAGATGCGGGGGTTGCGGTACTTCATATTGCCCTCGATAGTGGTCTTTGCCGAGAAGTGCAGAGCATCGACACCTGCCGAGGCGAGCTGCACAGCATTTGCCGACGACACGCCACTACCAGCCATAATCTCGATACGACCACGCGCAACAGCGACAGCCTGAGCAATCTCCATAATGCCGTCGATAGCCTTGTCGTAGCTACCCGAGGTGAGGATGCGGTCGCAACCAGCCTCGATGATATCCTCAACTGCCTGCTTGTAGTCCTCGGTCATATCTACCGCACGGTGGAAGGTGGTCTCCATACCATCGGATGCCTCAACAAGGCGGCGAGTGCGCTCTTTGTCGACCTTGCCATCGGCGGTCAATACGCCAAAGACAACGCCCGTAGCACCAGCCTCGCGAGCACGCGCGATGTCGAGGAGCATAGTCTCGAACTCGTCGTCGGAGTAGAGGAAGTCGCCACCACGGGGGCGAATCATAACACTTACATCTAAGCCCTCGATAGCTGCCACACGCTCGATGGTGGCAAAAGAGGGTGTCACGCCACCCTCGGCGGGCGAGGCGCACAATTCAACACGGTCGACACCCAAGCGGGCAGCCGTACGGCAAGCATCAACCGAATAGGCACAAAGTTCTGTCTTCATATCTTTTTAGTTTTATTCGCTATCAATCAGCTTGTTAAGTACCGCATATACCGTAAGACCCGCAACAGAGCGAATACCCGTCTTATGTGCGATATTCTTGCGGTGCGACATCACGGTATGGGGCGAGATATTAAGTTCAGAGGCAATCTCCTTGTTCGTTAGACCACGCGCCACAAGCACCAAAACATCGCGCTCACGCTCCGAGAGTTCGTGGCTCTCGGAGTGGCTATGCTCCGCAACGGGTGCATCGACAACATCGCGGATGCTCTGCTGAAGCTCCGAATCGCTGCTATAGAGGTTTACGACGGCCGAGAAGCGGCGCAAGGTGTCGACATCGGCCAAAGAGCTTTGGATACCCACAACAGGCGTTTCGCCACCCAAGCGCAGTAGGTCGATATCACGCACAAACGCCAACGATGCCACCACGACATCAACATCGTGAGCGCGCAGGCGCTGCAACTCCGCAGGCGTAGCGTAGGCGGCGATAACATCTATATCGCCCGAGGCACGCAACAGCACCCCAACACCCTCAGCAACGATTGCCGAAGGCTCGACAATGGCTACACGGTATCGTTTCATCGCTCTTCGGTTTTAAGGAACTTCTCAACAAGGGGACGCAGGAGGTGCATCTCGATACGGCTATGCACACGCAGGTCATCACGCAGGGCGTAGATATCCTTGAGCATCTGACAGCGTAGCGTTGTGGGCACCGCCTCGGGCAACGACTTAATGACCAACGATGCAAGGTCGTTGGTGCGGTCGTCAATATCGCCGTGAGGCGCTTCGAGACGGCCAATATCCATTGCAAGGTTGTTCTCCACACCCTCGACAATGGCGAATATCTCGCTCTCCTCCTCGCGGAAGTGTTCGCCAAGGAACGACATATATTCGTTGTAGAAGCGACTGAAGAGGCTACGCGAGAGGTTGTCGCAGTGCGAGAGTATATCATCGAGGTGGCGTGCTACATGGGGCAACATATGGCCGATGTAGTAGCGGTGCGAGGCACGCAGATAGCCCACCAACTCAGGCAACATATCGCGCGTAAGAAGCGTAGCATCAACACGATAGGTGGGCGATATGTGCATATTGCAGAGCATAAGGAACATAGCGCATGAGTAGCCATCACGCTCGCACATCTGAAGAATTGACATATCACCAAATGGTAGCGATATGTTAAGTCGCTGAAATACTGAGACAAGCGATGGGTCGGTCTCGATAAGCTCCAAAATCTTCATCTCGGGCGAGAGCAGGGGTGCGCCCTGCAAACCATATATCTTATTCATTGACAATCAACGATTTTGCTTAATACAATATTTGATACGCTATAGGGGTATCATTATGATTACAAAGATAAGAATAATTTTCGAAAAATCACAATCCCCTATATCGGGGAGTGAGGAAAGGTCGATTTACCTATATTTAGCGATTGTGGGCTTAGGAAAAATCCCCCATCTTTGCACTCGGAAACAGTAACAAATACAAGGCTAACCTTAAGCCATATCGAGCCTTGTGTTTAAGATAGGTCGACGAGCGATCGGCCAAATGTTAATAGTACAATCTTTTTAGTTTTTATTGGGTGGCTCTTAGGAGCAAACAAGCACTCGACCAGTGGGTCGGGTGCTTAGGCTTTTTAGAGTTGTTAGTTATTAGTTGTTAGATTAGGACAAGTAAGACGATAGGACATGTAAGACCAGTAGGACAAATGTGATACCCGACCTCGTACTGGTCTTAATATCCTAAGGTCTAAAGGTCTTAAAAAAATAAAATATCGCTGGGTAAAATAGGTATAATAGGTACAGTGGGTAAGCTACATAGTACCCAAAATACCCATAGTACCCATAGTACCCAAAAAACTCCCTGAACCCTCCCTAAAACATACCTCCCAACCCTGCCAGACAAAAAAAATGCGACTCTCCTTGCGAGAGTCGCATTTAAGCGATAATTAGATACGATTACTTGGTTGACCAAGAACCACCGGTATAACCACTACCTGATTCAATTTGCTGAGACCAAACGCCATTATCCATTGTATAGAAATTCATACCATCAGGTACTGTGATATTACCAATTCTATTCCAACAAGTCCAGTTATTGTAAACAAAACCAGAAGGATCCTTTCTCAAGAAAATAACGCTTGTGGGAGTCCACTCACCAAGGTTGCACTCATAGATACCATCGCCATCACCATCAGTGAGCTCTGCCCACTTATTTCCACTACCATTCCAGAAGTAGCCAGAGAACTTTGCACTATCCTGAGTCCAGTTTGAATTAGGCTTGAAATAGTACATATTACCTGTTACAGGTGCAGGGCCATTCACAGTCTGCTCAACTGCAGTAGTATAATCTGCACCCGCAGCAACAACATAGATAATAGCATTTGCCTCATCGAAGTAGATATCATAAGTACCTGACACAGTAACAGCAATATCTCCACCGTTAAAAGTTGCTTTCATATAATGGTTGGGAATCATATAACCAAAGCCTGCACCATAACTGGTATCCCAAGTGCCGGCCTCCTTAACCTTAAACAAGTCAGTATAAGCAGTAAGTTCAATGCCAGTTGCATATGAGATATTACCATTTACACGAGTCATTGCAGCATCAGCCCATTTGTTGAAAGTGCCAGCTACAGCCCACTCTTTTACAACATACTCACGCCACTCACCGTCAGTATCACCCCAACCAGTTACATAGTAGTGATCAGCACCATCAGTAGGAAGTGTCAAATCGCCAGTTTGGTTCCACTGTAAACCATCTGCAGGACTAAGACGCTTAAAGATAAGACCCTCGGCATTAGCTAGAACCTCTGCCTTGTAAACACCATTCTTTGTTTCATCCTTTGTCATTACAACCTCATCAGTCAAAGCACCCTTCCAGTAGTATACTGAGAAGTTGGGGCTGTCGCTTTCCCAAACACCAGGAACAAGGTAAATAGTGGTCATCTCAGGCTCAGTCAGTGTGCCAAGATTGTAAATCTTGCCCTGCGCCAAATTAAGATTAGCAGCCTTTGCCTTTACGCCATTAATCGAGTACGACAAGGTTGCTGAATCACCATCAGTAGGAACATCAAATGCTACCCAAACATTACCCTCAGTATCCTTGTTTGAATCTGCAGGATAATAAGTATAATCATTGCCAAAAGGAACTATATCCTGATTAGCATAAGTCAATGATAGCTCTACATCACCCTCACCAGTGTAAGTATAACGGAAAAATGAGTTCATTGCAACAAGCTCAACAGTCGTATCAATAGCAAATTCATCAACTGAAGCCGAAGCCTTGATACCCTTTTTACCCAAAGTCCATACCTCAGCGCCATTGTTCAACTCTACAGTAACTGCCTTACCAAGAAGCTCTACTGCACCCTCTTCCTCACAAGTAAACTTATTAACATCGTCCGAGCTGTTCTTAAAACAATATGTAGCATTACCATCATTAACAGTAAGTACATCACCCTCTTCCCAGATTGTATTCCAAACTACATTGCCATTCTCATCAGCACCCTGCTCAAGGTCGGCACGAGTCATAGCGATCTCGGCATAGAATGACAAGCCCTCAGATTTGGGGGTGTCGATTGTTACATCCTGCTCACAAGCTGTTACACCCAACATAACCAGTGCAACAAGCATCAAACTAAAAAACTTCTTCATCTTTTTGCTCATCTTTTTTGGTTAAACATTGGGTTACCACTCTACATCCTCCTCCTCATAGAGAGGACCATTAAATCCATACTCGTTAAGGCTTGCCTGAAAGCCACCCTCCACGGCTACCTCTACGGCTACCACCTCGGGAGCCTCGTAGGTCATTGTTGTTGTTTTCATCTTTTGTTTGGTTAATGAGTTAATAAATATTTTTAAGTTTCTCTTTTATCTATGATAAAACAAATCATACAAAGTTATAAATTTTTGGTTGTAAAAGGGTTATCGCAGACTGGTAATTTGCGACGAATTAACGATATTTCAATGATGAACGGGGGAAAACCGCCTACGAAAAGAAGATATAAGTAGGGAGTGGAAAGAGAGTTATTAGTTATTAGTTGTTAGTTTTAAGACCATTAGGATTATTTCTCCTATCGTCTTATTATCCTACCATCTTATCGTCTTTAACTACTTCCTCCCAGTCTGCACGACCCAATTTCTTGTCAGAGTGGTGCTAATGTGGCGCTGACACGAAAAATGGCGGATGGGACATACTGAAATGTATTTCCCATTCGCCATTTTGACTGAAGCGTTGCAGTAGCGCCGCTATCACAAGAAATTAAATCTGTTGTCAAAAGTCGTGAGATGTGGTACCGATAAAGAGTTGGACTGGATGGGACATACTAAGCGTATTTCCCATTCAGCCCAACGATTGAGGTGCCGCAGATTGCGGCTTTTCACAACAAATTACTCTGCGGGGGTGAGAACTTCAAAGTCTACCACCTCTACGGTTGATTCGGTTGCGGCGGGCTCAACAGCGATAGTCGCCTCCGATGCCTCTGCTACCTCCTCGACAGCCTCAACAACAGGCTCACTCTTATCACCCTCCAATGCGGGCTTCACGATACCGAACATCAACCACGCCACAAGGCAGGTAACGCAGATATTGAAGGTCTGTGCGCCAAGGAAGGCATATAGAGCATTGCGGTTCTCCTTCGAGATAATATCCTTGAGGCGTGTATCCATACCGATACATACGAAGGCGAGCGAGAAGAAGAATGTAGAGAATGTCTTAGCAAGCGTTGTCTCCGCGAGCTTCGACTCTGCCGAGTCGGGGAATACGCCATAGGCCTGCAAGAGGCTGAAAACGGCCGAAGCAACGACGAAGCCAAGGATAAACTTGGGGAACTTCTCCCATACGATGCCGAGCGAAGGTGCGCCTGTCTTACCCTCGCCACGAGCCGAGAGGTAGAGAGCGATAAAGAATGCTACAACGCCGATAAGCACATTCTGCGTAGCCTTAACGATAACGGCGGTGGTGTTAGCCAAGTCGCCAGCCATCTCCGAAGATGCCACAACACCCGATGTGGTGTCGATAGTACCACCAATCCACGCACCCATAATCTCCTGCTGGATAACGGGGTCCTCGGTAAAGAGGGGTACAATCATCTTTGCCAACCAAGGCATAAGGTAGATCATAGGAACTACGATGATAAGCACCAACGAGATGATATACGAAAGCTGCTTCTTGTCGGTACCTGCAACACCAGCGGCTGTGATACAAGCCGACACACCGCAGATAGAGCAACCACTCGCCAAGGTCATAGCCGTAGCGCGCTCAACCTTGAACTTGCGGGCGAGCAAGTAGGCGAAGAACCACACGATGCCAACAACGATAACGGCCTGAATAAGACCCGCAGCACCCGACTTCATAACATCGCGGAAGAGGACTGTAGCACCGAGGCATACAACACCAATCTTGATGAAGAACTCACCCTGAATAGCGGGCTTGAGCCACTCGGGGATGTGGAAGAGGTTGCGGATGATAAGACCAAAGATTACCGAGAAGAATACAGCCTCGAAGCCGTAGAACTTAACAGCGGGAATCTTGGCAATCCACTGCGCCAACACCGCGATAGCGAAGATAACGACGAACGAGGGGATAAGACCCTTCATCGGGCGCTTGAGGATAAGGTTACCCAAGTAGAGAACCACAAGAGCGATAACGAAGAATACGCCGATATTTGCCCAAGCCTCGAGTGAGTCTAGGTGGCTGGGTACCTTGGGTCCATTATTGGGAAGGAAGGTCGCCAAACCAGCGATAATAAGCAATGGAATACTAAGGAATGTTACAATCCAATCTTCGGTAAGATACTTTTTCATATTTCCTTTCTAATTAGGGTTTCGCTAGAAGATAGCCGACACCATAAGGTTAAGGCCGTGGAAGTTATCCGCCTTGTGAGCATCGAACATTGTATAAGTGTAGTTGAGCTGAAGGCGCAAATACTTGATAGGCTTATATGCAGCACCTACGGTAACGCGGTCCTGGCTCTCAACACCCTCGATATCGGTATTGAGGAACTCATAGCGAGCAACAACCGACCAAGGGCGCTCGAAGTGGTAGCCAGCGAGGGCGTAGAAGGCATCAGCCTTGCCTGTGCCGAACTTTGCCGAGGCGTACTCAGCACGAGCAATCCAGTGGCGAACATCGTAGATAGCACCTACGGCCCAACGGGGGCTCTTCATATAGTCGCTACCATCGAACTTGGTCTCGCCATACATATAAGAACCTGATACTGAGAAGCCCTTGAAAGGCTTGATGATGATACGGCCGATGATATCCTTAGACTTGTTGTGGTCCTTGCCGTTGATGCCTGAGCCATTGAAAACACCCAAGTTGTAGTTGATGATGCTATAGCCATCTTTGTGGATAAAGCCACCAAAAATCTGTGCTCCGAGGTCACGGCCTGTTGCTGCGATGCCATCGAGGGTCTTATCGTTACGCACCAAGAGAGAGGTGAGGTAAGAGTACTCGATAAACTCAAACTTGGTGGGGCCATAGAGCTCGTTCTCCAACGAGAAGGGCAACTTAAACTGGCCAAGCTGAACACCAAGCTCCTTGAAGGGCTTGTAGCGCATATAGAGGTCGCAAATCTTGGGTGTACCAGCCATATCGACCTGAAGACGATAGTCGAGCTTCGCCTCAGCAACATTACCTGAAAGGCTTAGACGCGCACGACGAATATAGAAAGTGGTCTTATCGTTATCTGCCCACGATACACCAGCCTGAAGATAACCCGAGAGATTGAGATACTTATCGGCGAAAGACTTAACTTTGCTCTTTGTTTCAAGTTGTGCTACACGCTCCTCGAGCGATGCTGTGTTCTCTGCTGACTGCGCCTGTGCTGCGATGCCGAAACCGACAAAGGCAAGCGCCAAGAGTAGATTTTTAATTTTCATATACACACTTTTGTTATTATAATTTCGGCACAAATGTATGCTTTTTTTCCAAGACAAAAGGTAGTACAAATACCTAAATTCCCCATTTCGAGCCATTCACAACTTTAGTTGTGGTCAATTGGGAGAGTATTTTGGCGTTAAAGGAAAATTGCTAAAAGTCGATTGAGAGTTGTGGGTCGGGAAATAGGTTGATAATACGACAACCGAGCTTGTGCGCACGGCGGATTGTGTAGTCCGTTCCTCCCCTACTACCGTCGTACCACGCCACCACAACATCGGCACCCTCGACAAGCATATCGTTGCGACGGTAGAAGATAGCACGGTGGTATGCCATATCGGCATATAGCACCACATCGGCCGAGGCTATAACGCTGTCGTAGAGCATCTTATCGCGCACACCGAAACGCAAGGCAAAGGCAGGGAATGGCACTATCGCCTCCAACACAACATCCTTCGTCTGCTCGCGCAAAGCCACCACCGCAGCCCCCGCAGCGAGGTCGAAGCCCTCAGCCATACCGACACGGAAGGTGCGAACGCCCTCGTTGTAGAGCGCCTCAACAGCATCACGCAACGCTTGGTCTGCCTCACCCTCATAGGTGCGGTGGCCGGTGAAGGTGGCTATTGATATATCGGTATGGAAAGTCATAGCGCAAAGGTAAGAAAATTTTTAGAAGCTACGCTCTTTTGGCGTAAGGTTTGCTCTCTAAGATGTGAACCTTTAATTTTTACAATTATGAAAAACTCATGTATCTGTTTGATGTCGGCACTCGGAGGTGCCATCATCGGTGCTGCCGTGGCGATGCTCACCACGCCACAGTCGGGCAAGGAGCTTCGTGGCAAGATTCGTGACTCGTTTAACGAGGCTACGGAGCGTGTTCGCGAGGGATTGGAGGAGATGCGCCCCTGTCACTGCAACGACGAGCACAAGTAGCACACCTTCAAGGCGGAAGCTATGTCGTTCGTGGCATTTATCCTCGCCCTACTCTTAGGGCTTATGCTACTCAGCGGCGCCATTGTGGTGTCGCTGGGCACGCTTATGAGCAGTTGGGTTGGAGCCTTTGCGGTGGTTGGCATCGTCTACCTGCTGGTGGCCGTAGCAATCTACTTTTTCGGCGTACGGCGCACGATGCAACGCTGGCAACATCGTATGGGCATAATCTACGAGGTGAGCGCCACGATAGACAGCATCTACCGCGAGGCAATGGTATTTATTAAAAAGATTGTGGGAGGCCTATGACCTCCCACCGTTTTATTCCGACAGATGCTCAATAAGTATCTTTATTCCTATGAAAATCAAGACGATGCCGCCTAAAATTCCTGCTTTTTTACCCAACTTAGAGCCTACGCTACGACCAAGGTAGATACCCGCAAACGAGAAGAGGAAGGTAACCACGCCGATACTTAGCGCAGCAGTGACAATATCGACACCGATAAATGCCATTGAGACACCTACAGCCAAGGCATCAATGCTTGTGGCAACCGCCATTAAAAACATCTTGCGTGCGCCAAAATCCGCATCGCCACTCTCCTCGTCGCCCCACACCGCCTCACGAATCATATTAAGACCGATAAACGACAACAGAGCAAAGGCAATCCAGTGGTCGACACTCACGACAATGGCCGAAAAACTACTTGCAAGCAGATAGCCGACAACGGGCATAAGTGCCTGAAAACCACCAAACCACACACCAGCAAGCATAGCGTGGCAGGGCTTAACCTCCGTAACGGCAAGTCCCTTGGCGACAGATACTGCAAAGGCATCCATCGAGAGACCTACGGCAATCAATAAAAGCGAGAGAAAATCCATAATACCTATTTATTATAGTCATCGAGAGCCGCTGTTGCTGCGCCCTCCTCGTCAAAGAGTTTACCCCACTGTGGCGAGGTAGCCTCCCAGATAAATGTGCCGAGACCAAGACCCTCGGGCAACGACCTAACGATGCGGTCGATATCGAGGAAGTAGTCGCGGTACTCGACAACATATACGGGCTTGCCAATCTCCTTCGCCATCGACTTAAGGTTGCGCTCCAAGTCCTCCAAAGTGCCGTGCCACTCGGGGTAGTACGACTGTCCAATAACATCATACTCAACGCCATACTCTGCCATAGCATCGAAGAAACGCTGTGTCTCCTCGACCATACCGCCAAGTGCCACATGGAGCATAACATCTGCCGAGGGGGCGAACTCACGAACGGCACGCACACCCTCGCGCAACAGACCACAAAGACCCTCAAACGAGTGGCGCACCGAGCCATAGGGCCACAACATACCGTTGCTCACCTCGTTGCCCACCTGCACCATATCGGGTGCCGTGCCCTGCTTCTCCAAAGCAACCAACACATCGCGCGTATGCTCATAGACGGCGGTACAAACCTCCTCATAAGAGTAGGTCTGCCACGCCTGTGGCAAAATCTGCTTCTGGGGGTCTGCCCAGTTATCCGAGTAGTGGAAATCGAGCAAGAAGTACATGCCCGCATCCTTGATTCGGCGAGCCATCTGCAAGGTGTGCTCCAAGTCACAATAGCCATCACGGCGCGAGTAGCCGAGTTCAGAGCGAGGGTCTACAAAGAGGCGCAAACGGATGTAGTTGAAGCCGTTGTCGCGCAAAATCTCGATAGCATCACCCTCCGTACCACCGTCCGAGAACTTTGTGCCTCGGTCCTCCTGCGACTGCAACCACGAAATATCGGCACCCACGGCATAGGGGCGCTCGATAGATGTCTGTGCCACGACTGCCGAAAGCGAGAAAAGGGCTACGGCAAGAGCAAAAAACTTTTTCATAGTATCAATATCTTAATTTACTGATTAGCAAACTTTTTCAATGTCGCAATCTCCTCTGCCCAGCGAGCTTCGTCGGGGGTCTCCAAGATTAGAGGGATACCTGCAAAGCGGTCGTCCGTGGCGATATAGCGGAAGCACTCCCAACCAATCTCGCCATCGCCCAACGGTGCGTGACGGTCGATATGGCTACCCAACGGGCGCATAGCATCGTTAAGGTGCATACCACGAAGATACTCAAAGCCGATGATGCGGTCGAACTCCTCAAAGGTCTTATCGCAAGCCTCCTTGGTGCGTAGGTCGTAGCCCGCAGCAAAGGCGTGGCAGGTGTCGATGCAGACACCTACACGGCTCTTATCGTCCACACGCTCAATAATATATGCCAACTGCTCGAAGGCAAAGCCGAGATTTGAGCCCTGACCTGCCGTATTCTCCAACACTGCCGTAACGCCCGACGAGCGCTCCAACGCCATATTTATCGACTCGGCGATGCGGTCAAGCGACTGCAACGATGTGATGCGCTTAAGGTGACTACCAGGGTGGAAGTTAAGTCTATCAAGACCCAGACGCTCGCAGCGCTCCATCTCCTCGAAGAACGAGTCGCGCGACTTCTGCAACCCTTCGGCATCGGGGTGTCCGAGGTTGATAAGGTAGCTATCGTGGGGCAGAATCTGCGCAGGGCTAAAGCCACCCTCCTCGCAAGCAGCCTTAAAGACATCTATCTGCTTGGCTGTCAATGCGGGTGCTGACCACTGGCGCTGATTCTTGGTAAAGAGCGCAAAGGCCGTAGCGCCAATCGCCACGGCATTCTTGGCGGCATTCTCCACACCACCCGATGCGCTTGTATGTGCTCCGAAAAATTTTATATTGTTGTTCATCGTAAAATTCTATTTAAAAGTTGTTATAATTCTTTACGGCAAAGATAAGAAAAATTAAGAAAAGATTTATATCTTTGCGATTGTTATTACATATCTTGCAATAAGAATAATCTATAATAATATGAAAAAATTCTACTTAACCCTTATGTTTGCTGCCCTTGCTTCGACATACGCAATGGCACAGGTATCGATTGACGAGGTGGCAACAACCACTGAGAAGAGCTTCGAGAACGATATGAAGACCGAGGCTGTCGAGGCAGACTATGTTTCGGAGGCTGAGGAGCGTGCAAAGCGTGCAGCAATCCGCAAGGAGCGCAACACCGTGGATTTTACAGCCAACCTTCACGGCTCACTCACCGCATTTAGCGAGTCGTGGCAGGCTGCAGGCGACAACACCATCACCATCTTGGCAAACATCAACTTCAAGCACATCTACAAGAAGAATAAGTTTACCTTGACCAACACCGCCGCAGCAAAGTTTGGCTACAACAATATGCGTATGGAGCTTAACGGCGCACAGAAGGGCGTATGGTTCAAGAATGTCGATGAGATTGCTATCTCGACAGCGCCCCAGTGGGATATGGTACGCAACTGGACCTATGGTGCTAACATTCAGTTCCGTACACAGTTTGCGCGTGGCTATGCAGCGCGTGGCGACCAGCAGAACTCGGTAGCCCCCGTATCAAACTTTATGACCCCCGGTTATCTTGATGCTTCGGTCGGTTTTACCTATATACTCCCCTCGGAGAAGTTCCCCCTCAAGGTTAACCTCGCGCCCTTGGCGATGAGCGCTACCTTCCGTCACGACCTCTCGACCACTAAGGACTACGGCGTGGTAACAGGTCGCTCGAAGTTTGAGGGCGGTCTCTCAGTTAAGCTCGACTTCGACAAGACTTGGGGTAAGAATGGCTGGTTGCGCTACCGCACCACAGCATACTCATTCTACGGTTGGATTACCGACCTTGCAGCGGCTGCCAACTTCAAGCCTACGGAGGATAAGCCCACCTATGAGCATATCTTGCCTACGGTGCGTTGGGAGAACACTATCGACATCAAGGCTACGAAGTATATCTCGACACAGATTTATGTTCAGCTCTACTACAACAAGGCTGAAATCAACAAGTTGCAGGTGCAGTCGATGCTCTCTGTAGGTCTTACCTATACCTTCAACAACAAGTAAACCGAGGCACGAAAAGTGCATAACGCTTCGAAGAGGGAGGACGAGAGTGATGCAGAGAAGAGGTTGGACAACGATAGTCGTTATCATATTGTTAAGTGCGGTACTCTTTGTGGGTATCGCCATAGGTCGTAGTGGCGAGCAGCGCCGTACCGAAACGCTGTTGCATCGCTTGACCGAGGAGATGATGCGTAGCAACAACCTCGGCGGACTGATGATGCAGGATAAGATGATGCAGACGGTGAATGCCGTGCGCAACTACTATGTCGACCCCATTGACCTCGACACCATCTACGAAAAGGCTATCCCTTCGCTCCTCTCGGAGCTTGACCCCCACTCGGAGTATATCCCTGCCCGATTTTTCAACCAAGTAAACGAGTCGTTGGAGGGCGAATTTGACGGCATCGGCATCGTCTTTAACGCTATGACCGACACCATCACGGTGCTAAATGTTGTGCCACAGGGTCCATCGTTCAAGGCGGGCGTGCGCTCGGGCGACCGCATTGTGCGCATCGACGATAGAGATGTTGCAGGTCAGGGCATTGCGCAAGATTCGCTCGTTAAGCTTATGCGTGGCAAGCGTGGCACAAAGGTAAAGCTCGCTATCGAGCGCCAGACACTCGACGAGCTTGTCGAGGTGGAGGTTGTGCGTGATGCTATCGAATTGCACAGCATCGAGACCGCCTTTATGCTCGACAAGGAGGCTGGCATCGGCTATGTGCGCCTCTCGCAGTTTGCCCGAACATCGTATGACGAGTTGCGTGAGGCACTTACGAAGTTGCGCTCGGAGGGTCTGCAAAAGCTTATTATAGACCTTCGTGGCAACTCGGGTGGCTTCCTCGACCAGGCGATACTTATCGCCAACGAGTTCCTCCCTGCCGAGAAACTGATTGTCTACACCGAGGACCGTAATGGCAATAAGCAGAAGGAGTATAGCCGTGGCAATGGCACATCTACCGACCTTGGCTTGGCAATCCTCGTTGACGAGACAAGTGCCTCGTCGAGCGAGATTTTGGCTGGTGCTATTCAGGATAACGACCGAGGCATTGTTTTGGGTCGTCGCACCTTTGGTAAGGGCCTGGTACAGACGCAGATACCCTTTACCGATGGCTCTGCCGTGCGCCTAACCGTTGCTCGCTACTACACCCCAACAGGTCGCTCGATACAGAAGCCCTACACTGCAGGTGACGAGATGGCATATCATATGGAGATTTTCGACCGCTATATGCACAACGAGTTCTTCTCTGCCGACTCCATCCACTTCGACGAGAGCCTGAAGTTCACCACACCGGGTGGTCGCACGGTATATGGTGGCGGAGGCATTATGCCCGACATCTTTATCCCTATGGATACGGTCGGCATCACACGCTATTATACTAAGGTATGGGATAGCAACACCATCTACCGCTACACCATACGCTATGCAGACAAGCACCGTGAGGCACTCGACAAGGTCTCGACACTTGAGGAGTTGGATAGCCTTCTCTCGGCAGATGACCTCCTCTCGGACTTTGTGCGCTATGCCGAGCGACAGGGCATCGCAACAAACCGCCACGAACTGAATATCTCACGCGATATTATCCTTGCGCAGTTGCGCGCCTATATCGGTCGCAACGCCTTGGGTGACGACTCGGGCTTCTACTACAACATCTACCCCATCGACAAGGTTATGCGTCGCGCGGTAGAGGAATTAAAACGACAGAACAATGATTAAGAGAATTATAGGCACACTTTTTACACTCGCAACCATTGCGGTTGTGGTCTTTGCCGTGCTCAACTACCCGAACTACAAATCTATGCTCTTTGAGCGTGACCTCTACGATATGCTCTTTGTACGCCAGAGCGTTTCGGAACCCGAGGAACCCGAGGAACCCGTAGAAGAGATTGTAAATGAGAATGTTATCGAGCAAGAAGAGCCCTCAGAAGAGGCAACAGAGGGCGAGATATAGTCTGAACATATAGGACTATAAAAAAATATAATAGCTAAAAACTCAATATTCACGGCAACTTTTGTGTGTTGTGAATATTTTTTTATATTTTTGCGCAGTAGAAAAGTGGTTTTATTTTCTGCACAATAGTTGTAAAAGATGTGTAAACCTTAAAACAAGAAAGATTATGAAACGAATTTCGATGTTATTTGCAGCTCTGTTGTTTGGCATTGTGGCAACTACGGCTGCTTGTGTATCAGACCACGACCGCTTGGTGGAGTTCGACAAGCTACCCGCCAAAGCGCAGACCTTTATTAAGGAGAACTTTGCTAATGAAAAGATTGCGCATATCTTCTACGATAGCGAGCTTACCGACCGCGACTATAAGGTTCGCTTCGAGAACGGCTCGGAGGTAGAGTTCAACAACGACGGCAAGTGGACAAAGGTAGACTGCCAGCGCAAGGCTGTGCCTGCTGCTATCATTCCTGCAAAGATTGCATCGTATGTAGAGCGTAACTTTGCCGATAAGCAGATTGTAGAGATATCGTGCAACTGGAACGAGTGGGAGGTGCAGCTCTCAAATGGTCTTGAGTTGCAGTTCAATAGCAAGCTCAAGCTCCGCGAGATTGATGATTAAAATAGAGGTAGCCTAATTTATAGAACATACCTTATAATGTGTCCAACCTAAAAAAATAGAGAATTATGAGAAAGTTATTGTTTGCATTGATTGGTGTTGCGACCCTTGCGTTTGTGGGTTGCGACGATGACTACACACCCTCGGTGTCGCTTGAGAAGGCATTTAGCGACCGCTACCCCAACGCTACACACATCGAGTGGGAGCGTGAGCGTGGCCACCGTGTAGCAGATTTCCACCTCGACGGCATGGAGTGCGAGGCGTGGTATACGGCTAACGGCAAGTGGGTGATGACCCTCTTCGATATCAAGTATTCGGATTTGCCCGCTGCGGTACGCACAGCCTTCGAGACTGAGTTTGGTGTAGAGGCTCCCGTAGACGATGTTGAGCGCTTGGAGCGCAACACGGGCGAGACAATCTACATTATTGATACCGAACAGGTTGTAGATGGCTTCCTAACAGATATCTACCTCGACTATGCCGAGGATGGCACGCTCCTTCGCAACGAGGTAGAGCGTGAGTGGGGCGAGCATATCTACTATTACTTATAGGTAGGTTCTATAAATTAGGTCGAGTTGATTTTGGAGAATATTTTGTTTAGATTTCTTATTTGTTATGAGGGCGCAATGCGGGCATTGTAACCGAGTAAAAATGAGAAATATAGCAAAATAAGCCCAAAAGCAACCGAAACAGAATCTGCCGACAACGAATAACTTATTTACTAATTTATAGAACATACCTATAGGCGTAGTAGGCGACGAGCAAGCGCTACGGAGTCGGAGCCAAACTCTTCGGCAAGCGTCGTAAAACCGCCATCGCCCCTTTCGTAGAAGTGGCGAGCGGTAGAGAGCCAAGCGCTATCCGTACGGCGCAAACGCTCACGATGCTCCTCCGCTTCCCGACTATTAGTTAAGAGTGCCTCGGCACGGTTGACGCTATCTCTCAACATATAGGCCTCGTGGCGCTCCACGGCAAGGGTGTTATACTCCTTGTCGAGCGTAGCAAAGGTCTCGCGATAGCGACTACCCTCCACCTCGGGCGACTCAAAGTGTGATGCCACCGAACTATCGGTGGCATCACTATTTCCTACACAGCCCACCACCACAAGGGCGAGGGCTGCTATAATACTACTCCTCAACATCCTCTACTGCAAGGGGTTCGATATCAGCAACCTCCTCCGCCGCCTCGGGAGTCATCAGCACACAGATATCCTCGCCGTGTTGCAACTGCCAAGCCAAGATGATGATATTTGACTCCTTGGCGACAGCCTCAATCTCCGAAGCCTTAGCCTCGAGAGCATCCTCCAACTCGCCAAGCTCGTTGAGCATCGACTCGGGGTAGCCAGCCTCAACGATATCCATTGCCAACTGCTCCTTGCGAGCCTCAATCTCCGATGCCTCGTCTGCCAAAGCCAAAGCCTCAACAGCCTTAGCCTCAATCTTTGCCCACTCCTCCTCTGCGGTGCCAAGTTTCATACTCCAAGCACGGTCGAGGTCATAGAGGTTGCTACGCAACAGGGTCTGCTGACCCTTGAGCCACTCCTCCGCCTCACGATACATATCGCGTCTGTCGCCCGCCTCGTTGAGGATAGGCTCTACCAAGCGCTTGAACTCACGCGCCTTAGCGCCATTAAAGCTGGTGCGGTAGGTATGCTCCATCTCGGCAGCGAGCTTCTCGACTTGGCGCAACTCCGCCTCCGAAGTTACGGTCTCGGCCAAATAGGCAATCTGCTGTGCATCACGCATAGGGGTGGTAACAGCCGTATGGCTACCACACGATGTAACAGCAATCGCCACGACTGCCAAAGCCAAAATATTGATAATCTTCTTCATATCCTCGCTCCTACATTTCGTTCAACACTGCATTTGTCTCCTCCAAGAAGATAAGATACTCCTCGCCACCAATCTGCTCACGGAACGCCTCTTCGTAGCTCTCCAACGCCTCGCGAGCGCTCTTAAACTCATCGTAGCTCTTTGCCTCAACAACCGCCGTAGCAAGCTCATAGCTAAGGTCATAGGCAGCATTCATAGCGTTCTGTTCGTCGATTGTAACGCCCTCGGCATTACCACCACACGAAGCAAAAGCCACGGCAGCCACGCACATCACAACAATCTTTTTCATTTGGTATCTGTATTAAAATTACTCTACATAAACAACCAGACCCTTGAGGTACTCGCCCTCGGGGTGGTAGATATTAATCGGGTGGTCGGCAGGCTGGGTAAGCTGACCAATGATACGCACCTTACGCTTGGCAATGGCTGCCGAGGTAAAGATTGTGGTGCGGAACAGATCACGGCTAACCGCCTGCGAGCAAGAGAAGGTAAAGAGGATACCGCCCGGGCGAATCTTCTGCAACGCACGAGCATTAATCTTCTTGTAGCCCTGCAAAGCGTTACCCAAGACTTTGTGGTGCTTGGCAAAGGCGGGCGGGTCGAGGATGATAAGGTCGTAGCTATCGTCGATATCTTTCAGATACTCAACGGCATTCGTAGCTATTGCCTCGTGTGGCGCATCATCGCCGAAGTTTAGACGTACATTCTCGTCGGCAAGCTTCACGGCACGCTCCGAAAGGTCGATAGATACCACCTCGCGAGCACCACCAGCCAACGCCGCAACCGAGAAGCCACCAGTATAGCAGAAGGTGTTGAGCACCTTACGACCACGGGCATACTGGCGCACCAAGTCACGATTCTCTCTCTGGTCGATAAAGAAGCCAGTCTTCTGACCCTCCTCCCAGTTAACCTTAAACTTCAAGCCATTCTCCAAGACCACAACATCCTTCTCGGCATTGCGACCCCAGAGGTAGCCATCGATAGCACCAAGCTCCGCCTTATAGGGCAGAGTCTGCGAACTCTTGTCGTAGATAGCCTCGATACGGTCGCCATAGGCCTCACGGATAGCCTCGGTAATCTGGCTACGCGAGTGGTACATACCCACCGAGTGACACTGCACAACCGCCGTGCGCTCATAGATATCGACAACCAAACCGGGCAAGAGGTCGCCCTCGCCGTGAATAAGACGGTAGCAGGTGGTGCGCTCGTTATCGACCATACCGAGGCTCTCGCGCAGAGCCTTTGCCGTTGCGATGCGCCTATTCCACCACGCCTGGTCGATGGTCTCCTCCTCGAACGACAATACACGAACGGCGATAGAGCCAATCTGATAGTGACCTCGCGCAATAAAGTTGCCCTGCTTGGTGTAGACATCGACAATATCACCTTCGGCAAGAGGCTTCAATCCTTCGGTAATGCGCTCAATGGCGCCCGAGAAGATCCAGGGGTGGCATCGCTCCAACGACTCCTCCTTGCCACGGCGGAGATATATGGCGGTTAGTGATCTCTGTGTCATACGCTTTGTTCGCTATTTTTGCGGTTACTTCTTCTTCTGTGATGATGCTTGCGGTGGGTACTATGCTCGGCACAATGTTCTGAGGACTGAGCGCTGATAATCTGAGGCTTATACCCCTTGGGCGCCTCCCTTAGAAGTCTATCCCAAATTTTTAGGCATACCCACGCATCGGTTGCTGCATACTCCTGTTGCTGCTCGGTGAGCGTGCCAGCCTCCCAGTTGCTCAATCGCTGCGCCTTCGACACACGCTCGTTAAGCACGATTGCCGAGAGTTTGCGCAGGCTCTTCTCGTCGATGCCCCAGTTGGGTGCTTCGTGCTGAAGGTCGATAAAGCCATCGGCAGTAAACTGTCGTAGGGCGTGCAACGAACGGATATCGCCCGTAACATCGGCACCCACCTTCAAGATACGGCGCGAGCCGAGAATCTTCAAGATGCGGTTGTCGAGACGGATACGGCATAGGCGAAAGAGGTAGCAACAATCCTCGGTCGAGAGTTGCAACAGCGACACCTTATGCGTAACACCCGCCTTGAACGATGGGCGGGTCTCGGTGTCGAAGCCGATGATATCGCACTGGGCAAGGTGGGCACAAGCCGCCTCAACCTGCTCGTCGCTATCTACAATGACGATGCGCCCACTAATGCGGGCGGCTGGCAACGAGGCTACGGTGTCGTTATCTATGGTTGCTATAAAACTCATTCTACGGGATTGACCTCTGGTCAAGTCGCAAAGTTAGGAAATTATTCTCAGTTTATCGCCCTTGTCGAGCGAAATTTTGCCCTCACGGAGCATTTTATCAACTATTTCGACAATTCGGCGAGGCTCGCCCTTGATGCGGGCAACGATATCTTTTACCGAGCAAGGCTCAGCGCCAAGGAGCGCCAATATCTCCGAACAAAGTCTATCTTCGTCGGTGTTCTCACTCTTTCTTAGCTGTTTACGCCTTATGCAGTTATCGCACACGCCACACTCCTTAGCACTCGTATCGCCAAAATAGCGCTCGATAATTTGGCTACGGCACTCATCCTCGGAGGTGGCATAGCGCAACATATTCTCAAACCTCTCGTGCATAAGGCGTTGGCGGTGGCCATAGCTGTCGGGCGAGATATAGAGATCTTTCGAGGATAGGCGCTCGGTCTGGAAGAGAATTATCGGCGAGCGTGCCGCAGGGATATAGCGGATAACATTCATTCGCCACAGCACTTTTAGCAATTCGTGAACACGCTCTGGAGAGAGCTCGGCGTGTGTTGCAATCATCAGCTCGTCGATAGTGCGGAAACGACTGAAAACGCCATCGTAAAGGCGCAAAATCGTGCGTAACATCTTATCCATCTCGTTGCCCCCGACATTGACCTTGTAGAGCGAATCACGGCTACAATTAAAGATAAGTTGTGCCGGCTTGTCGTGCTCCTCGACAAGGGTCATATAGCCGTTGATATCCAACAACTTAAGGGCGCTCTCTACCCTACCACGAAACAGACGCTCACGGTGGCAGAAATCGTAGACATTGAATAGGAACGATGCCCCCTCTCCATCGCCAATCGCCACTTGCAGATAGTTGGCGATGCGCTCATAGATATGCTTGATTTCCGCAATTGGCGGAAACTCGTTTTCGAATCTTCGCTCGATGCGTGGAGCATCCTCAGCGGTGGTGAGCAACACGGCATAACTGCGCTTGCCATCACGACCCGCACGACCTGCCTCCTGATAGTAGGCCTCCAACGAGTCGCACATCGTATAGTGGATAACAAACCTCACATCCGCCTTGTCGATACCCATACCGAAGGCGTTGGTAGCCACCATAATACGCACCTTGCCACTATGCCACTCCGTTTGGCGAATAGAGCGCTCCATATTGGGCAAACCAGCGTGGTAGAACTCAGCACTTATGCCCTCGGCCTTGAGCTTGGCGGCTATCTGCTCCGTACCCTCTCGGGTCGAGGCATAGATAATGCCCGAGCCCTCGACACTCTGCACAACGCGCAACAACTGCTCAAATTTATCCTCCGTCTCACGCACTACATACGACAAATTAGGGCGCGAGAAGCTGGCTCGAAGTATTCGCTTCTCCGAAAAACCGAGGTGGTGCATAATATCCTCGGCAACGAGGTCGGTTGCCGATGCCGTAAGTGCCAAAACAGGGGCGTTTGGAGCATACATTCTAATATCCGAAATACGCAAGTATGAGGGTCTAAAGTCGTAGCCCCACTGCGAGATACAGTGCGCCTCGTCTACGGCTATAAGGCTGATATTCATCTGCTTAAGGCGAATACGAAAGGCATCCGTCGCCAAGCGTTCGGGTGCGATATAGAGTAGCTTCGTATCGCCGTATGTGCAGTTGTCCAATGCTGCCTCTATACGGCGCTGGTCCATGCCCGAATGTACTGCCACGGCCGAAATACCGAGCGAGCGTAGGCGGTCTACCTGGTCCTTCATCAGCGCTATAAGTGGCGTAACGACAATCGCCAACCCATCCAATACCATCGCTGGTACTTGGTAGGTAAGCGACTTACCGCCACCCGTAGGCATCAGGGCAAGGGTGTCGTGACCATCGAGTACCGACTCGATAATCTCGCGCTGCGTAGGGCGGAACTCATCGTAGCCCCACCACTGCTTCAGCGCCTCCTCTGCCGATGAGAAGAGCGTATGTCGCATAGGCTGGTTCATAGGACAAAGATACAAAAAAAAATAGGATTATCAGTTGGGGCAAGTAAAAAAGAGTGGTTAGAAAGGTTGAAGTACAAGGCTCGCAAAGAGTGAGAAACCGCAGCATACTAAAGCGTATGTGAGGATTTCGAGCTCGAGCACAACGCAGTAATTCGCCTTTAGAACCACTCGACTATAAAAAATTTTGTTGTAATAATAAAAATTATTACATTTGTCGCCGAAATAGCTACTAATATGAAGATTAAGTCGCAGTACAAGGTCCGCGAGATGGCGGGCGAGAATGTGGTGATTATGCAGGGCAAGGGGGCAAGCGACCTCACCCGCATCATTTCGCTCAACGAGAGCGCCCTCTACTTATGGGGCGAGGTCGAGGGCAAGGAGTTCGACACCAAGATGGTGGCGGAGTTGCTCGCCGAGCAGTATGGCATCGATATGGATATTGCCGAGCGCGATGCACAGCGATGGATCGACCGCTTGGAAGAGTGCGGCTTGATTGAGTAAGTTGTTAGTTAGTAAAAATTTCTCCAAATCATGCAGAGAATGAGAAAGATATATGCTTTGTTGATGGTGGCAATCTATATTGCTGCCTCGGCAATGTCATCTATATCGCTACTTCTCTGCGAACACCACCACTGCAACCATACCCACTCACACCACGAGCCCACCTGCGTATGCCACGGCATATCGTTCGAGGAGGATTGTTGCAACCATGTTCACCCTGTTCTGGGTGACAACCACACCGAATATATCGCCTCGTCGCAGCGCAACGAGAGCCGTATCATCGACCAAAGCAATGTGCTCTCGTCGTATGCCCTACTGGCTGCTACGGTCGAGGTTGTTACGATAGACTTAGAGCCTACCGCCATTATCGACTATGGCGATGAATCTGCGCCACCACGGGTGGCATATCTATCTACAAAGGGGCTTCGTGCGCCCCCTGCATTGGTTTAGCCGACGCTTTGAAAAGCGTTGGCAAGTATGCTTTATACCATAAAACATAATCTCTAACCAACGCAAAATATGAAAAAATCAATATTTCTTTTATTAGCACTTATCGTGCTTATGCCCTCGGTGGCATTGGCACAGCGCACCATCACAGGTAAGGTTGTCGATGCCGACAACAACAACCCACTTATTGGCGCATCACTATACTGGAAGAACACCACAGCGGGTACAACGACATCCGTAGATGGCACATTCTCTATTCGTCGTGTAAATGGATTCGAGACCCTTGTTGTCGACTACCTCGGCTACGACATCGCCGAGATTGAGGTCAGCAAGGAGGAGAGCACACTCGACATCCAACTCAAGCCCTCGGCAGTAGATATCGACGAGGTCGTTATCGATGGTCAGCAGCGTGGTAACTACGCTAAGTCGGGTGGCATCACACGCCAGGAGCAGATTTCGTTTGCGGGCCTCTGCAAGATGGCATGCTGCTCGTTGGCTGAGTCGTTCGAGAACTCGGCATCGGTAACCGTAGGTTATAGCGATGCTATCTCGGGTGCTCGACAGATTAAGATGCTAGGCTTGGCAGGTACCTACACCCAGATTCTCGACGAGAACCGCCCCATTATGCAGGGTGCGGGTGCTGCCTATGGTTTGAGCTACACTCCCGGTATGTGGCTCAACTCTATTCAGGTGTCGAAGGGTGTGGCATCCGTAACTGCGGGTCACGAGGCTATCACAGGTCAGATTAACCTTGAGCACCGCAAGCCCACCGACGATGAGCGCTTCTTCCTCAACCTCTACTTCGATTCGGAGCTTCGCCCTGAGATTAATGTGTCGTCAGCAATACCCTTGTTGCCCGACAAGAGCCTCTCGACAGTGATTATGGCACACGGCTCGTTGGACACCGCACAGCACGATATGAATGGCGATGGCTTTGCGGATATGCCTAAGGCAAACCAGATAAATGTGGCAAATAAGTGGCTCTGGCAGAATGCTGATGGTATTCAGCTTCGTTGGGGCTGGAAGGTGGTAAACGAGAACCGCCTCGGTGGTCAGCTCGGCTACAAGAAGGATATGTACGAGGATATGTTGGCAGACCCCTTCAACAACCTCTACGGCTCGAAGATTCACAACCGCAACATCAACGCCTATGCCAAGTTGGGTATTCCCGTAGGCTATGAGCGCACCTTCACGGGCGACCCGGCAGATGCTGTACAGAACAATGTGGCGATGATTCTCGACTACGACAACTACCTAACGGACTCTTACTTCGGTCTTAACAAGGTGGATGTTGTGGAGAATGCATTGCGCTACAACATCACCTATGCCCACTACTTCACACAGCGCTCGTCGCTCAACGCTGGTGCTTCGGCATATATGCGTATGATGGATAACGACTACCGTCAGCCCGCCGTAGCAGGTGGCGCACCCGCGGAGGCGTGGTCGTTTATGGGCAAGTCGACACTCATCGAGCCCGGCGTATTTGCCGAGTACACCTACCAGATTGAGGATAAGTTCTCGTTGGTGGTAGGTCTTCGTGGCGACTACTCGATGATTGAGGGCGACTACTACAACGATGCCAAGGGCAAGTTGCTCGTTACGCCCCGTTCGCACATCCGTTGGAGCATCACGCCTCGCACTACGCTTCGTGCCTCGGCAGGTATGGGTTACCGTCGTCAGAACCTCGTTACGGACAACATCTGGATGATGACCACCTCGCGCCATATCCAGTTTGCGGGCTTGGACGACGATATGGAGGCGGCAGCGACCTTTGGTGGTAGCCTCTCGCAGACCTTCCGTTTGGCACAGGACGATATGGCAACTATCAGCTTCGACTACTTCCGCACACAGTTCTTCAACACGATGATTTTCGACCAGGAGACGGCGGACAACTCTATCCTTATATATAATAGCAAGGGTAAGTCGTTCACGGATAACTACCAGATTGACTTCAACTGGACACCCTTCCGTGGCTTCGACCTCTTCGCCACCTTCCGCTACACCAACGCCAAGATGACCATCGAGCGTGATGGCGAGCAGATTTTGGTGGAGCGCCCCCTCACCTCGCGCTACAAGGGTCTTATCAACATCCAGTATGCCGTGCGCCGTTGGGTCTTCGATGCTACCGCACAGCTCAATGGTCCTGTACGCCTCCCCGAGCTAGATGGCGACATCACAAAGGCGGTCGAGAACCCCAACCTCTCGCCCATCTACCCCATGTTCTTTGCACAGGTAAGCTACAAGATTAGTAACCTTACCTTGTATCTCGGTTGCGAGAATATCGCCAACTATGTGCAGGGTCATAAGGGTCATGGTCAGGCACCTATCCTCGGCTCAGAGGCTCCCTTCAAGGAGGGCTTCAACTCATCGGCCGTCTGGGGTCCCCTTATGGGCCGCAAGTTCTATATCGGACTTAGATTGAACCTCTACTAATACAATAAAACTTAAATTGAATCGTTAATTTCATAAAACCGTAAACAATATGAAGAAGATTTTTTTAGTGTGCCTTGTAGCACTTTTTAGCGTTGCTGTAGCTGACGCACAGGCTCCCAAGAAGGGCGAGAAGAAGACCGTAACCACCGAGTTCCTTACCGATATCGACTGCGAGGGTTGCGCAAAGAAGGTTACCAACACCATCCCCTACGAGAAGGGTGTTAAGGATGTTAAGGTAGATGTTCCTACCAAGACCGTTACCGTAACCTACGACCCTGCAAAGACCAACGACGAGGCTCTTATCAAGGCTTTTGCGAGGATTAAGATCAATGCTTCGGCAGGTTGCAATGGCGAGTGCTGCGGTCACGACCACAAGGCTGAGAAGAAGGAGTGCACCGATGCTTGCTGCGAGGGTCACGACCACAAAGGTCACGACCACGGCCACTCACACAATCACGGCCACAACCACAAGCACTAATAGTCTAAGGCTTTTAAGCGCTATAGCAGACTACCCCATAGGGTGGTCTGTTTTTTTTGTTGTGTGGCTGCCACGACAACTACACAACAAAATAGGTGGGTATCCTACCGAACACCCACCTATCTATCATATAAAGCAGTGATTTAGAACGCCTTGCCGATGCCGAGGAAGTCCTCAGCCTTGAGGGCTGCGCCGCCAATAAGGCCTCCATCAACATCTGCCTTCGAGAAGATCTCGCCAGCGTTTGAGGGCTTGCAAGAGCCACCATAGAGGATGGGGCACTCCTCGGCTGCTGCGCCAAACTTCGAGCGCAACACCTCGCGGATGTAGGCGTGAATCTCCTGTGCCTGGTCTGCGGTAGCGGTCTTGCCAGTACCGATAGCCCAAACGGGCTCGTATGCGATAACGAGCTTTGCAAACTGCTCCTCCGAAAGGTTGAATACTACCTCCTCGATCTGCTGCTTGCACACCTCGAAGTGGCGACCTGCCTCACGCTCCTCGAGGTTCTCACCTACGCAGTAGATGGGTACGAGGTTGTTCTCATAGGCACGAGCCATCTTCTTGTTCAAGCTCTCCGAAGTCTCACCATAGTACTGACGGCGCTCCGAGTGGCCAAGGATAACATACTTGCAACCAAGAGCTGCAATCATCGATGCTGCAACCTCGCCAGTGTAAGCACCCTTAACCTCGGTAGCGCAATCCTGCGCACCAACCTCGATAGCTGTACCCTTAAGGGTCTCGATAACGCTATGAAGGTGTGTAAAGGGGGGACATACGATAAAGTTCACTGAGTCGCAAACCTCGCCCTTGCCAGCTGCTACACCCTTAGCAAGCTCTACACCCTCAGCGGGGAGAGTGTTCATCTTCCAGTTACCTGCTACAATCTTCTTTCTCATAGTATATAAAGTATTTGAAAATTCATAAATTACTCCTCCTTGCAGCTCTCGATCCAAGCCTTAATCTCGGCTGTTGCAAGGCCAAGCTTGTTCTTCTTGTTGAAGCCACAAAGGTCGTTGAAGAGCTTCATACCGCCAGTTGTTGCGGTGTTCTTGAAAGCCTCCAAGGTGATATAGCCCATCTTCTGCACCACAGCAACCCACTCTGCGGGGATACCTGCCTCGGTGTATACCTCCTCAGCATCGGCAACCACCTTCTTCTCAGGGCGCATAGTGGGGAAGAACAACACATCCTGAATAGATGTCTCGCCAGTCATAAACATTGTGAGGCGGTCGATGCCGATACCCATACCTGAGCAAGAGGGCATACCATACTCCAATGCACGAACAAAGTCCATATCGATAACCATTGCCTCGTCGTCGCCCTTCTCCGAGAGTCGCATCTGCTCCTGGAAGCGCTCCAACTGGTCGATGGGGTCGTTAAGCTCCGAGTAGGCGTTGCAGAGCTCTTTGCCGTTTACGAACAACTCGAAACGCTCGGTGAGGTCCTCGTTATCGCGGTGGCGCTTACACAATGGCGACATCTCGATAGGATAGTCCGTAACGAAGGTGGGCTGAACAAGGTCGCCCTCACAGTACTGACCAAAGATAGCATCGATAAGCTTGCCCTTACCCATAGTCTCGTCAATCTCGACATTAAGACGCTGGCACGCCTCGCGCAACTGCTCCTCGCTTTGGCCAGTGATATCGTAGCCCGTCTTCTCCTTGATAGCATCGGTCATCGTAACGCGCTTGAAGGGGGCCTTGAACGAGATAGTCTTACCCTCGATAACAACATCGGTAGTGCCATTTACTGCCATCGCTACACGCTCCAACATCTGCTCGGTGAACTCCTGCATCCAGATATAGTCCTTGTATGCCACATATATCTCCATACAGGTGAACTCGGGGTTGTGCGTACGGTCCATACCCTCGTTGCGGAAGTTCTTGCCAAACTCGTAAACACCATCGAAGCCACCTACGATAAGGCGCTTGAGGTAGAGCTCGGTAGCAATTCGCATATAGAAGTCGGTGTCGAGGGCGTTGTGGTGAGTGATAAATGGGCGAGCCGCAGCACCACCGGGGATAGGCTGCAAAATGGGTGTCTCAACCTCCAAGTAGCCACGCTCATTGAAGAAGTCGCGCATAGTCTGCATAATCTTCGCACGCTTCTGGAAGGTCTCCTTAACCTGAGGATTTACCACAAGGTCGAGGTAGCGCTGACGATAGCGCACCTCAGGGTCGGTAAGTGCATCGAAGGTCTGGCCATCCTTCTGCTTAACAACAGGCAGAGGGCGCACCGACTTCGAGAGCACGGTGAACTTACGACAGTGTACCGACAACTCGCCGGTGTTGGTGAGGAATGCAAAGCCCTCTACACCAATGAAGTCGCCGATATCCAAGAGCTTCTTGAATACGGTGTTGTAGAGTGTGGGGTCGCCCTCGGGGCAGATGTCGTCACGACGAATATAGACCTGAATACGGCCTGTCGAGTCCTGAAGCTCGAAGAACGATGCCGAGCCCATAATACGACGGCTCATAATACGGCCTGCGATAGATACCTCCGAGAAGTTGCCCTTCTCAGCATCGTACTCGTCGGCAATCTGCTTGGCTGTTGCATTCACCTCGAAGCGTGCTGCGGGGTAGGGGTTGATGCCCAACTCACGCAACGCCTTAAGCGACTGACGGCGCAATACTTCCTGTTCACTAAGTTGTTCTAGCATAATATATCGTTTTTAGTTAATTCACATTTGGCGACAAAGGTACAAATTTTTCGCTATAATCACAAATATAATTTGTGAGTTATACTTAACGACAAGGGGCGGAGTGCCATTTGGCATTCCACCCCTCGATGTTTTAGACAAATAAGGCTCTACTCTGCCGAGCCATAGGCCGAGAGCGGATGAAGCGACACAACCCATACCGAGCCATATCGAGTGTTACCCGTAAGCTTAATATGCGATTGTCCGTCGCCAATACTTACGCTATACTCGTTGAGTAACTGCTGCTTAGGTTCTGTTGTAAGGTCGTCGGAGTCGGTAAGCCATACTCGAGTGAGCAGACCAGTGCTATTATCAATCTCGTATCCCCAAAGCGTGGTTGCATGGTGCAATGAGTCGATGTTCGATGAGAGCGATATCGTGAGTGATGCAATTCCTCGCTTGAAAGACTGTACTACCAGTTCGGTAAACTTTGCGAGTCTATCTGTGCCAGTAAGGCCCGAGCCATTACCCCAAATATAGTAGTTATTGTAGCAATAGGTATACATATTGGGGTACTCTGTTGGGAAGAGGTCATGCTTATAACCACGGTAGATGTACGGCTCTACACTACTCCAAACACTTGACCAGTAACCACCAGAGCTCTTGGGTGTTGCTTGCGAACCAGCCGAAGCATACTCACCACCATATAGTTTACCCTCGAAATACCAAGGAATAGCCTCCTCCATATGACCACCGCGCGAGTTATCCCACTGCGTGAGGAATACATTCATAAGCTCCAACTCATAAGGGCCATAGTTAGTGTATGAGGTAACGCCAGGGCCATCAACAGCACCTGCAGGAAGAGTCTTACCCGCAGCCTTATAGCGGTCCTGGAACCACTGAATCATATTTGCCGAAGCGGCAGCCCAGCACATATTGATATCGCCATTAGCACCATCGGCCTTCTTGTTTACATCGTACCAGCCAGAGGTGAGTGTTACGCCCTCGGCAAAGACGATGGTTTTGCCCGTAGCGGTAACCTCTTCGGCGGTGATAGTGAGAATGTTAGATCTCTCGCCAAGGCGCTCAGCATAGAGGGTGTAGCTACCCGCCGAGGTTGTGAGGAATGTTGTGCCATTAAGCACAGCGCCATTGACATAGATTGTCGACTGCGCCGTTACATCCTCGCCACTCTCGGTCGTAACGCTAAGCGTTGCGCTATCCACGCCATTTGCCTTGATTGTGCTCTTTGAGGCGCTTAGTGTGATAGGCTCGGCCGTAATCTCGCCACCGCCCGTAACGCTATTTTCGTCGCTCAACTGCAAGTTTACCTTTGTGGTCTTTCCTGCCGACATCATAAATGTTGAGAACGGACCCTTCTTTACCTCATACTTCTTCTCGCCATCGATATAGACGCCAAAGGTAAACTCTACATCGGTCGTTGTGCCAAGCGGGAAGAGCATTGTAGAGAAGTTAGCGCTTGTGCCGTAGGCAAGAATCGAGTTTGCGCTCGCTGCTACAGAGGTTGAGTTGGAGCGCAAATTATAGGTCTGCTTCTCGGTAAATGCTATCGGAGAACCACCGCTCGTTGCGCTAATCTCGATAGCTATATTACTTGTATTGAGTTCGTTATCTTCGGATGTAATCGCAAAATCCATCTTGTGCATAAGATGGCTAAATGTGATAGGCACTACAGAGCTTTCGCCCGCTGTAACTTTAAGTACAGGATTGTAGTTATCACTTCTATACGAACTCATATAGATGTTGTTAATGGCATCACGGTCAAGTGTTACCGTGTTTGAGTTACTCTCTACTGCAGGATATAGCACCGTTATGCCATAGTACTCTCCAACGGGAATAGAGCCTCGGAAAGTAGCAATCTTGCCATCTGCCGATATATCATTTGCCGAGCGAATCTCCATCTCAGCAAAGGTCATACTATAGTAGTTCACAACCAAACCAACCGAGATTCTATCGCCAACCTCCCAAGTTGCTGTATTGCCATCGAGGGCTACGCGCGTATCATCTGCCGTTGCCTCAAAAGCCACCTCGACCATCTTCTGTTCGGGCTGAACGGTCTCAATAGCGACTTGCTCGCAAGCAACCGCCAAGAGTGCAACGAGCGATACAAAAAGTAGTTCTAAGCGCTTCATAATGGCAGTGTTATATTTCATTTTCGTTATCAAAGCTGGGAATAGTTGTTCCACTCTCGCCACTTACATCGAAGCCTCGCTCCACTTTGCACTCTACAACCTCGATTGCTGGTGCTTGATAGTTTTCTGTTCTTCTCACGGTAAAATTCATTTTATTAGGGGTTAAGTTTCTGGATGCAAATATAATCGTTTTCTTTGAAAACATATCTAAATGTATTATCTTTGTAGAAAATATTTCTAACAACATGAGATTTATAACTTTGCTTCTTGCCCTCGCTCTTGGCACTATGTCGCTTTCGGCACAAGAGAATATTATTACTCCCGCACCCGTGAAGGTGCAGGGCGGTATCTGCGTAGATGGCTACTGTGCCCCCGCCGAGCCCTTCGATTTTAGGCAGACACTCAAGCTCAATATCAGTGGAGCAGACGAGGCGGATGCCGAGCGTTTGGAGGCTGCGGTAAGTGCTGCGGGTTTGAACTTTAAGCGCGTAAAGCGACACGCAAAGAGCGGTTTCCTCTCTATCAACATCTTCCCCGAGTGTATGGAGCAAGAGGATGGCTATGTTATCCTAACCTACCCCTATGGAGTAGATATTACGGCAAAGAGCGCTGCTGGTGCTTTCTACGCCTTGCAGTCTGTGCGCCAGATGGTCGAGGCGGGTGATTGGCAGACAGGCGTTATTTTGGACTATCCCCGCTTCGGGTATCGTGGTGTGCTGATTGACATCTCGCGCCACTTCCGCACAGTGGATTTCCTTAAGCGTCAGATAGATATGATGGCACGCCTCAAGATGAACCGCCTCCACCTGCACCTTACCGATGCTGCGGGCTGGCGTATGGAGATCGAGAGCTACCCACGCCTTACGAGCTATGCCGCTTGGCGCACCCCTGACACTTGGAAGGAGTGGTGGCAAGGTGGCCGTCAGCATGTCGATGAGGGCACCGAGGGGGCTTATGGCGGATACTATACTAAGGAGGAGCTTCGCGACTTGGTAGCCTACGCCGCCGACCGCTACATAACCATCATTCCAGAGATTGAGATGCCCGGACACTCCGACGAGGTCTTGGCAGCCTATCCCGAGCTTAAGTGTACCAATAACCCCCAATTCCAAGGCGACCTCTGCATCGGCAAGGAGGCAACCTTCGAGATGATGCAGGCTATCTTGGATGAGGTAATCGAAATTTTCCCCTCGGAGTATATACATATAGGTGGCGACGAATGTGGCAAGGATAACTGGAAGGTCTGCGAGGATTGTCAGCGCCGTATGCGTGAGGAGGGCTTGAAGGATGTAGATGAGCTTCAGAGCTATATGATTGAGCGTATGGAGCGCTACCTCAACGAGCGTGGTCGCCAGATTATCGGCTGGGACGAGATTTTGCAGGGTGGTCTTGCACCCAACGCTACGGTTATGTCGTGGCGCGGCGAGGAGGGCGGTATCGCTGCTGCCGAGGCTGGTCACGATGCTATTATGTCGCCCCACGGCTATTGCTATATCGATGCTCCGCAGGATGCCCCCTACTCACAACCCGAATCTATCGGTGGCTACTTGCCGTTGGATAAGGTCTACTCTTACGACCCTGCACCCGCAACGATGGCTCCCGAGGTGAGCCGCCATATCAAGGGTGTGCAGGCAAACCTCTGGGCAGAGTTTATCGTCGAGGATGACCACTACGAACATATGCTCTGGCCACGCGCCATTGCCGTTGCCGAGATTGGCTGGTCGGAGCGCGAGAATATGAATTTCGAGGAGTTCCGCCCCCGTGCCGTGAAGATTGTAGACCGTATGATTGAGGAGGGCTACACACCCTTTGACCTTAAGAACGAGATTGGCAACCGCCCCGAGTCAAAGACGGATGTTGAGCATCTCGCCCGTGGCAAGAAGGTGACATATATCTCCCCATCGTTCTACTGGGCACCCCAGTATGAGGCGGCAGGTGATGCTACGCTAACCGACGGTAAGCGAGGCACTTGGACCTATGCCGATAAGCGTTGGCAGGGCTTCCTTGGTCGTGGTGGCGTAGATGTAGTTATCGATATGGAGGAGGTGACCACAATCCACTCTATCGCTGCCGACTTTATGCAGATTTGCGGCCCTGGTGTCTATATGCCCTGCTTGGTGGAGATTGCGGTATCTACCGATGGCGAGAACTACACCAAGATTGCAGATATCCCCCACGAGATTGTTGTCGATGAACTCCCCTCGTTTAAATCATTTGGCTGGGAGGGCGAAGTTGAGGCTCGCTATATTCGCTACAAGGCACACCGTAGCAACTATTCGGGATTCTTATTCGTCGATGAGATTGTCGTAAGGTAATTTCTCGTGAAAAGGGGCATCCTTCAACGCCTCAATCCAAAGCCCGAATGGGAAATACGCTTAGTATGTCCCATCCGGGCTTTCTCTTTATCGGCGCCAAATTATACCCCTTTTGACAAGAAATTGGAAGTGGGGCTTTGGAAGGTGGTTAGTTGCGCTCCGTTGGAGTGCCTGCTATAAGCGCTCCCCACGCCGCCTAAAACAGCAGCACCCGCCACATTGCGTGGCGAGTGCTGTTGTTTTTGCGAGCGGTCGTTACTACTTTGTAACTGCCTCCAAGCGCTTCATCATAATGAACATAAAGAGCGCTGAAATCATACAGAGTACGATAAATACTGTCCATACCGACCACAAGGGGAGACCTGCCCAGAGGAAACCTCCTACCGATACAAGCATATTACCGATAGCGGTAGCCACAAACCAACCACCCATCATAAGACCCTTGAGCTTGGGAGGTGCAACCTTCGATACGAACGAGATACCCATGGGCGAGAGCAAGAGCTCGGCGAAGGTGAGAATCAAGTAGGTGAAGATCAACCAGTAGGGCGATGTGCGGGTCTCGGGCTTGGTGTCAGCCTTGATAGCTGCCAACGATGCCTCTGCCTCTGCTACTGCGGTGTTATCCTCCGCAGCGCCCTCAGCCTTAAGAACGGCAACACTTGCGTTGTAAACATCGAAGAATACGGGGCGAGTGTTCTTGTTGAGCTTGCCCATAAAGTCGGTAGCAGGCTTGATGGTTGCTGCAACCTCCTTATCAGCCTTCAAAGTCTCGAACTCCTCAGCGGTAGCTGCAATGGTGTAGTACTCCTTAGCGAAGGCCTCAGCCTTATCTACGGCGATAGCGCGCTGCTGCTCGTTGGGGGTGTTCAAGCCGTTAGAGCCTACGGCCATAATCATAAAGCCGATAGCTGCAACCAACATACCGTAAGCAATCTTACGGGGTGCTGAAGGCTCCTTGCCCTTGCGTGCCAAAGCGCCAAAGATAGCCATCGACACGGGAGTCAAAGCAACAACATAGAAGGGGTTGAACTGCTGGAAGATAGGTGCTGCAACGCTAATCTCGGCGGTAGCCTCGATGCCCATAGCGCGGTAAACGAGGAATGCGAGGATTGCCGAAGCAAGAACGCCCGAGAAAATCTTCGCCTTAGCACCCTCGCTCTGGAAGATAGAGAAGGTAGCGTAAACGGCGATGATGATAAGCGCCAAGTTCCAAACATTGAACAACATAGTATCGAAACCAACAGCGGTGGTGTTGGTGAACTCATCAGCGAAGTAGGTGAGTGTCAAGCCGTTCTGGTGGAATGCCATCCAGAAGAAGATAACCACGGCAAATACGAGGCACAAAGCCACGATGCGCTGCTTGGTCTGCTCAGGAGTGAGATTGTCGACAACAACAGTCTCCTCACCCTTCTTCTTGCCACCCTCGACATGACGGAAGGTAGAACGGAAGGCGTAGTAGATAGCGATTGAGAGAATCAACGCTGCGCAAGCCACCATAAACGAGAAGTGGTAAGCATCGTTAGAGCTGTAGCCGAGCGATGTCTCTGCCCAGTGCTTGATGCCTACGGCGGTGGTAGGAGCAAACAACGAACCTACATTGATAGCCATATAGAAGAGCGAGAAGCCAGAGTCGCGCTTATCGGCATACTTGGGGTCGTCGTAGAGGTTACCAACCATAACCTGCAAGTTACCCTTGAACAAGCCTGTACCCAACGAGATAAGCACCAACGCTGCCATCATCGCAATCATAGCGATAGTCTCGCCACCGAGGGGCACTGAGAGGAGGAGGTAACCACCAAACATCACCGAGATACCGAGAGTTACCATCTTACCAAAGCCGAACTTGTCGGCCATCATACCACCTACGAGGGGCATAAAGTAAACGAGGCCGAGGAAGGTAGAGTAGATAGCACCTGCTACACCCGCCTCAAGACCAAAGTTCTCACGAAGGAACAGCGCAAATACTGCCAACATCGTGTAGTAACCAAAGCGCTCACCAGTGTTGGCAAGAGCCAAGGCGTAAAGACCTTTAGGATGTCCTTTGAACATAGTAAATAGGTTTTTAATTAATATAAAGTATTTTCGTTAATTGCGTTTTTTCTGATTGTTACAAAAATAACACAAATCGGGCA
>JAGBYO010000057.1 GCA_017628735.1 Alistipes sp.
ACTTTCAAATAGATTAAACTTTAACTAATAATTATAAAACTCTCATTTTACGATACTTAATTTAATTTGTTTAGAGATTTAACGGCCCATATTTAATGGCAAAATCAGCCGATGAGAGCACGGCAATAAATATTGACAAATGTAATAATTAACAACTATTAACAGCTGTTAACATTTATACAATTGTAAATAATTAGAGTCTGTTACAGATGTTTATATTTTACATTTGTAATTACAAATGTAAAGATTACAAATTTAAAGTGCGAAAAATGCGATTATCTACTGACTATTAGGTCGAAAGAATTTAGACTGGAATATTATGTTAAAAAGAAGTAGTGGCATATGCCCTATTAACGAACATACACCACTACTACACAATAAGTTACGCAGTTGTTAACAAGGTGTTAATTACTGCAAAGAATTAGCGATTTTAACAAACTCTTCCTGAGTCAAATTAAGCTTCTCACGCTTGAAATCTACATCATTTTCGGTATTCATAGGTACCAAATGGATGTGTGCATGGGCAACTTCGAGGCCCAAAACAACGGTTGCGACCTTTTTACAGCCTGTAGTTGCCTTGATTTTCTTCGCAATTTGCTTAGCAAATACTATCATCTCAGATAGCTCGTCGTCCTCCAAATCGAAAAAGTAGTCAACCTCGCGCTTGGGAACTACCAAAGTGTGGCCCTTGGCTAAAGGAGCGATGTCGAGGAATGCGAAGAATTTCTCATTCTCTGCAACTTTATAACAGGGAATCTCGCCTGCTATAATTCGTGAAAAAATTGATGCCATAATTAAGTAAGTAATTTAGTTGAAAAATATTCTTAATTCCAATTCACCACCAAGAGTAGCAGACAGGGCTCGCTACCCCATTATTTTTAGTGCGCAACGCAATCTGCAAACACTAATCGTTAAGCAGTCGGCGGATATGCTCAATGCCCTTGACCGATCGGATATTGTCTAAAAGAGCATTAAGCGAGACGATATCTTTGACATAGAGACTAATCGTTCCCTCGAAGATACCATCGTGCGACTGCACCGAGATAGCACGCATATTTATGCTAAAATCCGCCGTGATAACCTTCGTTAAATCTAGAATGATTCCGGGGCGATCGATACCACGAATCTCTACGGTAGCAAGATAAGATATCGCCTTTTGCTGTGACCAGCGAATCTCCTCCTTTACGATATTATTCCCCGACTGCGCAGCGAGGCGCACAAGCTCATTACAAGTCGCCTTGTGCACAATGATGCGGTTGGTCAGAGGGTCGCGATATCCTACGACATTATCGCCAGGAATAGGCTCGCAACACTCCGCCATCACAAACTCCGGCTCATAGCGGATACTACCCTCTTCAGATACTACCGTATCGTCGAGCGTTGTCAGCTCATCTTCGAGGTCTACATCCAAATCCTCAGGCTCGCTATCGGACATACCAGGCAATAGGAGTTTCCAGAACTTTAGAATCTTGCGCGACGAGTTCTCTTTAAGCAGCTTATCGAGATTGTCGAGCTTAATAATTCCCGCGCCAATCTTGCTATACAGCTCGTCTTTGTTGCGACACTCGTATGCAGGCATCAGCTTACGCAGAACACGACCGCTAAGCGTTACATTATGCTCGGCCAACGAGGCGTTGAGCAGCTGCATACCGTACTCAATATTATCCTCGCGCTCACGCTTTAGGAAGTCCTGAATAGCCTGTCGTGCCTTGCTTGTTGCCACTGCATCGAGCCACTCAGCCTTGGGACGGGCGCTTTCAGCAGTGATAATCTCAATCTGGTCGCCAGAGTTGATAACCGTTGTAACGGGCATTATCTTATGGTTAATCTTCGCACCTATGGCGTGGTCGCCAATCTTGGTGTGAATCTCGTAGGCGAAGTCGAGTGCCGTAGCACCATAGGGTAGAGTCTGTGGCTCGCCCTTGGGCGTAAAGGCAACGACATCGGTCTTATAGAGCGAGAGTTTGAAGTTATCTAAGAACTCCTTAGCATTCTCCGTAGGGCTACTCAACGCCTCACGCACCTTACGCAACCACTTATCCAGACCATCCTCCTCTTGAGCAATAGAGGAGTGCTTATACTTCCAGTGCGCAGCAAAGCCTCGCTCGGCGATATCGTCCATACGCTCGGTACGCACCTGCACCTCGACCCATATGCCATCGGGACCCATCACCGTAGAGTGCAGCGCCTCATAGCCATTAGACTTGGGAATAGATATCCAGTCGCGCAAGCGGTCAGGCTTAGGGGTGTAGATATCCGTAACGCACGAATATATCTGCCAACACTGCGTCTTCTCCGAGGGGAAGGGCAGAGCCTTGAAGACGATACGAATGGCAAAGAGGTCATAGACCTCCTCGAAGGGTATCTCCTTGCGGCGCATCTTATTCCATATCGAGTAGATGCTCTTCACGCGGGCAGTCATTTCATATTGGAAGTTGTTGCGGTCGAGCACCTCGCGGATAGGCGCCATAAAGCGCTCGATATATTGCTGGCGCTCAGGCTCCGTTTCGTCAATCTTGCGCTGTATCTCCTTATACTCCTCCGGAAAGCGATACATCATACATAGGTTCTCCAACTCGCTCTTTATGGCGTGGAGACCCAGACGATAGGCAAGAGGCACAAAGAGATAGATTGTCTCACTCGTAATCTTCACCTGCTTGTTGTGGGGCATCGAGCCCAGTGTTCGCATATTGTGCAGACGGTCGGCAATCTTGATGATGATAACACGCACATCGTCAGACAATGTAAGTAGCACCTTACGGAACGACTCAGCCTGCTCGGAACTATCGGCATTGAATACGCCCGACATTTTCGTTAGGCCGTCGACCATCGAGGCAATCTTGGGCGTAAAGAGGCGTGCTATATCCTCTACGGTATACTCCGTATCCTCGACAACATCGTGCAACAGAGCTGCTACGACCGACTTTTTGCCGAGGCCTATCTCACGCACGGCAATCAGCGCCACCTCAAGCGGATGGATTATGTATGGCTCACCCGAACGACGGCGCACACCCTTATGCGCCTCCTTTGCAAGGAAGAAGGCACGCTTGATAAAGTCCCAGTCGCCATCACGACGGCATACCTTATTCGTCTTGCACGCCTCGGCCAACTCTTGCCACTTCTCTTCAATCAGAATCTCGTCTTGCGGTGTGTACTCCATACTTATATGTATAATACGACCAATCACGACTACCCTATTTGGATAGCCGTGGTTAGGTCATAGTAGTTAACTAATGTTATTTTTCCTCGCGCATCGCCTCACGCACACGGAGTTCAATCTCCTCCATCAGTGCGGGGTCGTTCTTCAACGCCTCCTTAACAGCATCGCGACCCTGGCCAATCTTCTTGTCGCCATACGAGAACCACGAGCCCGACTTGCGGATAATCTCGTAGTCTACGCCAAGGTCGATAATCTCGCCCAATTTCGAGATACCCTCGCCGAACATAATGTCGAACTCTGCCTTCTTGAACGGAGGTGCCACCTTGTTCTTCACAACCTTAACCTTGGTGCGTGTGCCGAGCTGCTCATCGCCATCCTTGATAACCGAGGTACGACGGATGTCGATACGCACGCTGGCATAGAACTTCAAGGCATTACCACCCGTTGTGGTCTCGGGGTTGCCATAGACAACGCCAATCTTGTCGCGCAACTGGTTGATAAAGATGCAGACAGTCTTTGTCTTTGAAATCGAGGCGGTGAGCTTACGCAATGCCTGCGACATAAGTCGTGCCTGAAGACCCATCTTCGAGTCTCCCATATCGCCCTCAATCTCCGCCTTGGGCGTAAGAGCCGCCACAGAGTCGATAACGATGATGTCGATGGCGCTTGAGCGAATCAACGAGTCGGCAATCTCCAACGCCTGCTCGCCATTGTCGGGCTGCGAGATAAGCAGGTTGTCGATATCTACGCCCAACTTCTGTGCATAGTAGCTATCGAAGGCGTGCTCGGCATCGATAAATGCTGCAATGCCACCCGCCTTCTGCGCCTCGGCGATAGCGTGAATTGCAAGTGTTGTCTTACCTGATGACTCGGGGCCAAAAATCTCGATTACACGACCCTTGGGATAGCCACCTACGCCCAACGCCATATCGAGCGTGATTGAGCCCGAGGGGATAACCTGAACATCGGCTACCGAGTCGGCCGACATACGCATAATCGAGCCCTTGCCGAAGTCCTTCTCAATCTTATCCATCACTGCCGATAGCACCTTGAGCTTGTCGGCATTTACCTGTACTTTCTCTGCCATAGTTATATCTCTTTTATTCTATTTATCCAACAATTTAACGATCTGACCGAACGAATCCTTCGTGTCGACCTTCTTGATAATGTGCGTTACGCGAGCCTCCTCATCCAAAAGGAAGGTGGTGCGTACAATGCCCATATACTCTCTGCCACACATCTTCTTTAGCTGCCATACGCCCATCGCCTCGGCAAGTGTGTGGTCTGTGTCGGCAAGTAGCGTAAAGTTAAGTTCGTGCTTTAGGCAGAAGCCTTGGTGTGACTTCACCGAATCGGGGCTAACGCCAACGATTTTGTAGCCTCTTCGCTTTAGTTCCTCCTTGCCATCGCGTAGGCTCTTTGCCTCGAGCGTGCAACCCGAGGTGTTGTCCT
>JAGBYO010000058.1 GCA_017628735.1 Alistipes sp.
CCGACTCTGAGGAGACTGTGGCAGCGTGGAAGATGGCATTGGAGGAGACACGCCCTGTTGCACTTATCCTCTCACGCCAGAATATCAAGTCGTTGCCCGCACTCTCTGGCCGTTCACGCCGCGAGGAGGCTATGCAGGCTGAGAAGGGTGGCTATGTAGTTTTGGAGAATGCCGATGCAAAGGTTACCCTTGTGGCTACCGGCTCTGAGGTTGCTACACTCGTCGAGGGCGCTGAGCTCTTGGCAGAGGAGGGCATCGCTACCCGCGTGGTATCTATCCCCTCGGAGGGTCTCTTCCGCGACCAGCCCAAGGAGTATCAGGAGGCAGTTCTTGGCAACCTTCCTCGCTATGGTATGACCTCTGGTCTCTCTATCAACCTTGTTAATTTGGTAGGCAACAACGGCTATATTCACGGCTTCGACCACTTCGGTTACTCGGCACCCTTCAAGGTACTCGATGAGAAGTTTGGTTACAATGGCAAGTGTGTAGCGGCTGAGGTTAAGGCTATGCTTTAATTTCTTGTGATAAGGGGCCTACTTCGGCCTCTCAGTCAGAAGCCCGAATGAGCAGTACGCCAAGTACAGCCCATCCGGGCTTCTTCGTGTCGAGACCAAATTAGACCCCTTCTGACAAGAAATTGGCTGAGTGCTGACTGGTAGGTTGTGTATTGCGCTCCGTTGGAGCGCTTGCTATCGCAGAGGGGTATTAGGGGAACAAGTGGCACAAGGGGTTGAGCTTGTTTCAAGCGCTGGCTACGCCCCTTGTAATCCTTAAACCCCTTTTATCCCTTCGGGCGTTAGCCCGCAGGCGGAACGCCTGCAACTCTAACAACTAAAAACTAACAACTCAAAAAAAATAGCCCCGAAGGGCTATTTTTTATTCGTGGTCGTGGTGTTCGTGTTCCACGCCATACTCGTTGAGCGTTGTGAGCTTCTCGCCCTTATACTCGCCTGTGAGGGTGTGTAGGAAGGCTACGATTGCCGAGGTCTCAGCATCGCTAAGCTCCACATCGACCTGATAGCGTGCCATATCCTTGACTGCCTCGTCCATAGTCATACGGGTGCCATCGTGGAAGTAGGGCCATGTAAGGGCGACATTACGCAAGCCAGGCACCTTGAAGCGGTGGCGGTCGCGCTCGTCGGCGGTCTGCTTGAAGCGACCGTTATCCTCTTCGGTAAGCTCCAAGCCACGCTCTGCGAAGTAGTCGCGGCGTGTGCCCATAAGCTCGTAGGTCTCGCCACCAAGGTTTGCACCAGCGTGGCAAGTAGCGCAGTCGTACTTCTTGAAGAGCTCGTAGCCCTGCAACGCCTCATCGCTGATAGCGCTGTCGTCGCCACGCAACCACTTATCGAAGTCGGAATTGGGTGTTGTCAGCGTTCGCTCAAACTCCGCAATAGCATCTGTAATATTCTTCTCGGTGATGCCATCGGCGTAGATACCATCAAATGCAGCGACCATAAGTTTATCCTCGGCGAGCTTTGCGATAATCTCGTCGAAAGATGTAGATGCCATCTCCACGGGGTTGAGCGGAGGACCTGCCGCCTGGTCGGCGAGTGTTGCAGCACGACCATCCCAAAACTGCACAAAGTTATATACCGCGTTGTAGACAGTAGGAGCATTTACGCCACCCTTCTGGTCGTTCACACCGTCAGAATACTGGTGGTTATCTACGCCACCTGTTGCCAAGTCGTGGCACGAAGCGCACGATACGGTGTTGTCCACAGAGAGACGAGTGTCGTGGTAGAGGGCGTAGCCAAGCATAGCCTTTGCTGCGTCGATATCCTCAATCTCGGCGATGGGGCGCACGGGCTCGCCGCTACGCTCACCCTCAAGACCGTCGGCATAGTAGGCGTTGCGGTAGTTGATAGCCCACTCGCGAGCGATGTCGCGCTTGGCGTTTGTGGTCTGGCTACCCCAGTGCACAAGGTAGTACTTCGCCATAGGCATACGCTTGTCGGCGAGCACCTTCTCAACCTTCGCCACATCCACAGGGTTGGGTGTAGCGCCTGTTGCGAGGGCGTTCATCAAAGGCTGGATATCGTATACTCGATAGCCATCTGCTGCATCCTGCTTTACCATATCGCCCATCACGGGGAAGTCGGCATAGAAGGGCAACTCGGGGGCTGCGGTGTGGCAGCTTACGCAACCGCCATCCTCCAAGATTGCGGCGATGCGTGCCTCGACGGGCAGTGTCTCGTCGGGCACATTGTTCATTGCGCGGTAGGCGACGAAGCCACCTACGGCAACGATTAGAAGTGCAAATAAGAGTTTTTTCATACTATTTGGGTTTATTGGTTTTGTGTATATGTGTGTTCACTCATCTGGGATGACGGCAGGTAGTTAACGCCCCACCAGCACATCTGCAAGGCAAAAAAGGCTATGATGATAACGCCATATCTCGCTCTATTTAGTCGACCTGGAAGGTGTATCGCCAGGAGATAAAGCCCCCAGGTTGCGGCTGCCCACGCCTCCTTAGCATCCCAACTCCAGTAGGCGCCCCACGCCTCCTTTGCCCATAGTGAGCCTGTGAGCATGCCGATGGTGAAGAAGGCAATGCCACCGTAGAGTAGGCGGTCGATAGCATCGTCTGTCTTATCGTCGGGGCGGAATATGCTCCATACGGCGAGGAGTGTTGCGCACCCAAGCAGGGCGTAGGAGAACATATATACCGCCACATGTGGCACAAACCAGCCGCTCTGCAACGCGGGCATCAGCGTCTCATCGTGTATCTCGGGTCGAGCGATATTGATGATGATAAATACCGTAGCCAACATCGTCGAGAAGGACATTATCCAGCGATAGCGCCAACGGATATAGGTAAACAATCCCGCCAAGAGTAGGAATAGCGAGTACCATAGGCGTGTCTCGCCCATTGTGCGTAGTGGTGGTCTCTCGAGCGTTAGCCAGAGCATCGCTACAAAGCTTGCCATCGCAACAACGCCGAGTGCCGAGAGTGCAATTGCCGATTTGCGCTTATGCTCCGCAGACGATATGGAGAGTAGCGCACCCGCCACCGAGAGCGCCACAACCGCCAATGCGATATATGGGAATATGTTCCAACCAAGCTCCATAGCCTAACTCTTTTTGCGTGTTGCACGACCTACGAACATCATCACAGCGCCAACAACCATAAGCGCTATGCCCGCCGTTGTGGCATATCGCCAAGGCTCACGCACCACTTCGACAATACAATATCGGCTCTCGTCGGGTGTGGCGGTGTCGTAACTTACCAAGTATACCGACTCTGAGAGCGATATGTTGTAGGGCTTGTTTACTCGGATTGTTGCTCGCTCCTCGCCAATGCGCACCTTTGCCTCGAAGCGCTCGGGGGTACCATTATCGTAGTAATCGACCACGAAATCCTCCAACTGCATCTCTTTGTCGAGTATTCGTAATCTGCCATCGAGGTCGTATGCCTCGGTTGTCGGTTTGCTGTATTCGACCACGGCACGCAACTCCACTCTGTCGGGCGCACCCCAAAATGCCGAGCATATGGCGATGAGTAGACCGAGGTGGTTTACCATAAAGCGCCAGCGGATGCCTCGCTCATTACGCCAACCACGAATGGTGATTAGGGCAAGATGGGTCATCAGGAAGAGGATGGCGACTATCGCAGTAAAAGATGTTGTTGCGGGTCTAAGCTGAAAGCCGAAGACAATGCCAAGTGCCACCATCACAACTAACGATAGGGTAGTAGCGCTCTGCGAAAGTAGAAAACGGCTAATTGACCACTTCGCTCTTTGTCGATAAAGTTCGATATCCACAGCGAGCCACAACACCATCGAGAGAAGATTTGCAGGAAAGCGGAAGATGTCCAAAGGAAAAGTGATACCCGACCAGTCAACTATAAGACTGGCGAAAAGTAGTGCACCAAAGAAAAGTGGCGCTATGTTTCTCTCATTTCTCATTGGGTATACGGCATCTTCACCTCGGTAAAGATACGAATAATTTCGCAAAACTACGATAAGCTCTATACAAAAATGTCGGGACAGCCCGCAATTTGTTCTATACATAGCCTCGTCAGGGTCGGTTTGAGACTAAATAGCCGCCCCTATTATATATATAAATATAGGTATACCTGTGCATTTTTAAAAAATCTAAATAATTTTTAAAAATAATTGCAAAAATGTTTGGAGAATAAAAATAAAGCGCTACCTTTGCACCCGCAATCAGAAAGGATAACACCTATCTGAGAGCAAAACAGAGGTTCTTAGAAGTTTTTTGAAAAAAGTTGCCAAAAGATTTGGTAGTTTCAAAAAAGTGTCTTATATTTGCACCCGCTTTCGCCTCTAAAATGGCGATAAGCAATAAAG
>JAGBYO010000059.1 GCA_017628735.1 Alistipes sp.
GGTGTCGATATGGATATGATGTCGTTTGGCTATGTTCAGTATGTCAAGGCGCTTGTTGACGAGGGCAAGATTAAGATGGAGACCATCGACAATGCTGTTCGCAATATCCTCAAGCTTAAGTTCCGCCTCGGCTTGTTCGAGAACCCCTATGTTGATGAGTCGCTTGCTCGTCAGGTGGCATATGCTCCCGAGCACTTGGAGGCAGCGAAGCAGAGCGCTGTAGAGTCGGCAATCTTGCTTCAGAACAACAACGATGTATTGCCCCTAAAGTCAGCAAAGCGCATCCTTGTTACTGGTCCTATGGCTGATGCTCCCTACGATCAGCTCGGCACTTGGGCTTTCGATGGCGAGGAGGCATACACCGTAACACCTCTTACGGCACTTCGCAAGGACTACGATGTAGTCTATGAGCCCGCCTTGGCTTATAGCCGCGATGCCTCTACTGCAGGTATCCCCGCTGCCGTTGCTGCTGCCCGTGGCGTAGATGCTGTTGTGGCATTTGTTGGTGAGGAGGCTATCCTCTCTGGCGAGGCACACTCACTCTCGCAGATTAACCTTCAGGGTGCGCAGAGCGAGCTTATCAAGGCGTTGAAGGCTACTGGCAAGCCCGTGGTTGTCGTTGTTATCGCTGGTCGTAACCTCACCATCGAGCGCGACCTCGAGAACTGCGATGCTATGCTCTACTCGTTCCACCCCGGCACAATGGGTGGCGAGGCATTGGCAGACCTTATCACTGGCCGTGCAGTGCCCTCGGGTAAGTCGCCCGTAACATTCTTGCGCGATGCTGGTCAGGCACCCTTCTACTACAACCATCCTATGACTGGTCGCCCCAATAGTGGCACCGAGACCCTGCTCAACGATATTCCGTTGAAGGCGGGTCAGACATCGCTTGGCTGTACATCGTACTACCTCGATACCGGCTACGGCCCCTTGTTCCCCTTCGGTTATGGTCTTTCGTACACAACCTTCGAGTATGCGAATATCGCTATCGACAAGGCAGAGTATGCCGAGGGTGAGACCATCGTTGTTGAGTACGACCTTACAAACACAGGCAACTACGATGCTACGGAGGTTGCACAGCTCTATGTTCGTGACCTTGTAGGCTCGGTTGTACGCCCCGTCAAGGAGCTTAAGCGCTTCGAGCGTGTTGAGCTTAAGGCTGGCGAGACCAAGCACTGCCGCTTTGAGTTGCCCGTTGCGGAGCTTGCCTTCTGGAATCGCGATATGGAGTATGTCGTTGAGCCCGGTAATTTCCAGTTGTGGGTCGCTGGCGACTCGGCCACTGGCGAGCCACTTGCATTCTCTGTTAAGTAATCGACAAGGCAGTAAACTAATATGCCCGGGTGAATGTTCACTCGGGCATATTAGTTTTTTTTTAAAAGAGCAATTAGAAATTAGAAATGAGCAATAGTTGCAGATGTTCTATCTGCTTCTAACAACTAATAACTAAAAACTCTACTTACCTATCGTCTTTATGCGCTCCTCGAAGCTATCGCGGTCATTCAGGGCGCTATTCTTTGTGCGGGCACGGTAGTTATAAATCGTATTTACCGAGTAGCGCAGAAGCGATGCTATGCGCGACGAATCGTGGATGCCGAGACGAATAAGGGCAAAGATGCGAAGCTCGGTATTTAGTCTTTCGCCACGCTTAGGCTCGATATGAGCATCTGGCTTAAGCAGAGCGTTGAACTCATCGACAAAGTTGGGATAGAGATTTAGGAAGGCGTTGTCGAACATCTGGTAGAAGTTGTCCAGCTCCTCGTCCATAAGGCTTGATGATTGTAGCTCACGCTCCAACTCCTGAACCTTGCCCTGCGAGAGCTTACGGCGTACGCTACGCTGCATCGTGGTGAGCTTCTCGATATAGTCCGAGCACATCGAGAGGAAGAGGGCGATATACTCCTCTTTTACGGCATTTGCCTCACGAAGGTCGCTATTCACATGCTCCAACTTATCGTTCAACTTCTGCAACTCGGCATTTGCGCCCTCGATACGCTCATTCATCTCACGAATCTTGCGTGAGCTTTTCAGCGAGCGGTGAAGAAGATATGCCATATAACAGCATATAGCAAGCAACAACACGGCAAGCACCGAGATTATCATTGCGAGGTAGCGCGAGTGAGCCTCCTGAAGCTCCAGCATCTCCTGATGCGCCAACTGCTTATTCTGGTAAGCTTTTTCTATTTCGGGTATTATCGCCGAAATCTGCCCTGGGCGCAGCTTAGCGTTGTAGTAGAGGGCATCGTTGAGCGAGATTGATACATAGCGGAACGCACGATCGATGTCATCTACCTCCAAGAGGTTCTGTGCAAGGCTACACAACGAGGCGTGATCCTTGGTGGCTGAGCGAATATCCGATATTGCCGAGCGTGCAAACCACTCACGCATCTCACTACGGCGCTCCATCGCCTCAAGGATGCGGGCACGGTCGTAGGCATACATAGCATACTCGTGCTCATCGGGGGTGTAGCCCTCCAAAAGCTCCAAGTTGAGCAACTCGGCCTCTGCCCAACGGCCACTCTCGGTGAGGTTGCGCAAAACTATATCGCGGTGCGTAGGGTCGCTCTCGTCAGTAATTTCAAGTATGCGGTTGCGGTAGTATGTTCGTTTTGCTGCCGAGCGGTTGCGAGCATCTTCATCACTTGTATAGTGCCAAAAGTCGGAGTGGAAGCGTTGCTGGGTATTGTAATAGCGCACCAACTGCTCGTGGGTAAGATGCAGGGTATCAATCTCTTTGTCGATAACATCGCCCGCTTCGAGGAACATCGCCGAGATTGAGTAGAGCATAGCGCGGTCGAGCTGGTCATCTGCAATAAGCCTCTTATCGCCAAGCATCGAAGATAGCTCATAACGGCGGTCGAGCATCTCCATCGCCTTATCAAACTGGAACGAGTAGTACTCCTCGTAGAGGCTCTTGTAGATATTGTAGCGCTGAATGGGCGACAATGTCTCTTGCTGAAGCATAGCGTTGTAGCCTGCTATCTTCGTTTCGCGAACATCTATATACTCTTGTGCGCTCTCCAACGCACGGTCAAGTTCTTCGAATACAGCATCTTGCGCCACTATGGCGTTAGAGGTAAATACTCCTGCAACAAGGAGCAATATCGTTGAGAGTAGTTTGGTAGTTTTCATAATGTACAAAGATAATATATCTTTCGGAATATTGCAAATCGACCACTTTATAAATATGCTACTACGCTAATAATCAGTATATTTACCTATACGCAGTCTATATTATAGCCATATAATATAGGAAATATTGTCAAAGTTCTGTAATTTTTTTGTACCTTTGTTGGAAACGAAAATAACTAAAACATAGATACTATGAATATCGCAACTACACTTATTGTGGCACTTGCAACACTTATTAGCGGTTGTGGCAAGGAGCCCGCACCAGCGCCTACCCCCAATGAGGATAAGACGACTATCGAGCTTAAGCAGGCAAACGCTACCGATAACACGGTAGAGGTGGCGGTGACACTCCAAAACGCTGATGTTGCCTACTGCCTACTTCTCGATGCCGACTCCGCTACGCCCCAGCTTACGGCGATGATGAAGGGTGAGAAGCTCACCGAGTCCACCACCATTACATTCGATGGTTTGGAGTCGGGCTACACCTACAAGGTCTATGGCATTGCGGCTCGCAACTCGGTATATACCAATGTTGTGGGCATTGAGGTTCGCACCTCGGGTGAGATTGACTACAACTTCCCCGACGAGGGCGTTAAGGCCATCACCACAACAGCATCGAAGTCAATGTTGTTCAAGGAGGTAGCGGCAAGCGACACAAGCAAATTGCCAGCCGATGCAGTGGAGATTACCATCGACAACAAGACCCACTATCAGTCTATGGAGGGCTTCGGCCCCGCAATCACAGGCTCGGCTGCCTACAACCTATCGAAGATGAAAGAGGCAGATAGGGCGAAGATTCTAAAGGATGCCTTCCACCCCACCGAGGGTCTTGGCTACAACTATATCCGCATTTCGATTGGTTGCTCAGACTTCTCGCTTCAGGAGTTCACCTGGTGCGACCAGGAGGGCTTGGAGTTCTTTGGCGTACACGATGAGGACAAGACCTATCTATTCCCCATCCTGCGCGAGATTTTGGCTATCAACCCCGATGTAAAGATTATCGCAGCACCGTGGACAGCACCCCTCTGGATGAAGGTAGGTCGTTACGACAACAACCCCTACAACAAGTGGGCAGGTGGCAAGCTCAACCCTGAATACTACGATGAGTATGCCCAGTACCTCGTTATGTGGGTCGAGGAGATGGAGGCTAACGGCTTCAAGATTGAGTCAATCACACCGCAGAATGAGCCTCTGCACGATGGCAACTCGGCATCTACCTATATGTCGTGGGAGCAGCAGCGCAACTTTATCAAGAATAACCTTGGCCCAGCGTTTGAGGCTGCGGGACTCGACACCAAGATTTGGATTTATGACCACAACTTCGATGTTACGGACTTTGTGAAGAACATCTATGCCGACAAGGAGGCATCGAAGTATGTCGAGGGCTCGGCTTGGCACGCCTACGGCGGTAGTTCGTCGGCACTTGCACAAATCTACAAGGCAGACCCCACGAAGAGTATCTACTTTACAGAGCAGAGCATCGGCACTTGGTGTCCCAACTTTGGCGACAACCTCCTCTGGCACATCCGCGAGGTATGTCTCGGCACTATCAACAACTACTGCCGTGCCGTGGTGCTCTGGAACTTTATGCTCGATGCCGAGCGAGGTCCCAACCGCCCCGGTGGTTGCCAGACCTGCTACGGCTTTGTCGATTGCGACGGCTCGTATGCCTACAACACCCTTACCTATCGTAGCCACTGGTACGCTATCGGTCATATGTCGAAGGTCGTACAGCGTGACGCTCAGCGCATCAAGTCGTCGGCTTCGGGCGTAACACTCTCGGCATTCGAGAACCCCGATGGCACACTCTCGGCAGTCGTTCTCAACGACAAAGATGAGGATAAGCAGGTTGTTGTACGAAGCCCCAAGGGCGACTTCGTATTGACCCTTGCAGGTCGCTCGGTAACATCTATCATCTGGTAAATGTTGCGATTGCGATATATCGTCGCTACCCTATTGCTTTTGTTCGTAGCGTGCACCAAGGAGGAGCCCACAGCTCCTACCTCGGCTACGCTACGCTCTATTGAGTGCCCCAATCGTAGCTATACGCTCGATGCTCTCGGCACAACGGAGATACCCTTTCGTGTCGAGGATAGCAAGGCGCTCTTCAACTATGCCATATCGTCGATAGGCTTCGAGGTGCAGTTGCGCTTGGAGGGCGAGGTAACGCAGTCGCCCACCGAGTTTGAGTTGGTGCGCGTGGTGGCAGACGACAAGGAGCAGGGACTGTATCGTGCCACTATTGCCGACAATGGCTCGTCGGCGATGTATAGCCAGAGGGTGCATATCGCAATCAAGCGCGAGAGTGGCGAGTTGGTGCTGTCGAACGCCGTGCGTGTCGCATCATCGAACTATGTAAGTGGCATAAACTCAATCGCTATTGAGAAGCGGAGCAACCCCTCGCTAAAGAAAGATATCCTTTTCGATTACAACCCCAAAGCGCAGAGCTACACCGCACATATCGACGAATATATCGCTGATAGGCGCTTTAAGGTAAGGTTCGCAACCGACGGCATCGACAACCTCAAGGTTGATGGCGTGGCGGTCGAGAATAACGAGGCGGTCATCGACTTTAAGCACGATGCTACGCTCACGGCAGATATTGCGGGCACGACCTACGAATATAGCCTGCACCTCGGTTGCTTTACGGGGCTACCCGTACTGAGCATTGAGACCCCTGGCGGTCAGGGCGTATGGTCGAAAGATGTGTGGGTCGAGGGCTCTACCCTATGGCTAGACGGTATGGGCAGATTCGACAATATCGAGGGCGTGGAGATGGCTATCCGTGGCCGTGGCAACTCCACTTGGGGATATGAGAAGAAACCATATGCCATAAAGTTCACCGAAAAGCAGAAGGTGATGGGTATGCCCAAGCATAAGCGTTGGGTATTGCTTGCCAACTATATGGACCGCACGCTAATACGCAACCGCGTGGCATTTTTCCTCGCGAAACAGACATCCTTAGCGTGGACACCTCGCACCGAGTTTGTTGAGTTATTCCTCAACGGCCAGCACCTCGGGCAATATCTCCTCTCGGAGCAGGTGCGTGTCGATAACGACCGCATAGCAATCACAGAGATGACACCATCGGACAACTCGGGCGATGCCATCACGGGAGGCTACCTTTTGGAGCTTGACTTCCACTTCGACAACCAGTGGCAGTGGTGGTCGGACCACGGCACACCCTTCGCCGTAAAGTTCCCCGACGAGGAGGATTTGACCTCGGAGCAACTCAACTGGATAAAGAGCCATATCGCCGAGGCGGAGAGCGCTATCTATGGTAGCAACTTTGCAAATGCGACAAGCGGATATGCCAAATATATTGATGCTCAATCGTTTATCGACTACTGGCTGATTTATGAGCTTTGCGTAAACCACGAATTGGGCAACCCTGGTAGCGTATACCTCACCAAAGACCGAGGTGGCAAGCTCGTTGCGGGTCCTGTCTGGGATTTCGACTGGGGCACATTCTCCTACAACGCCTCGCCACACGCCAAGGGCAAACTCTTTATCACTTGGGCGTGGTGGTACAACCGCCTCTTCGAAGACCCTGCATTCTGGGATTTGGCGAGTGAGCGTTGGGCGGTGCTGAAGCCAAAGTTTATGGCAGTTTTCGACTTTATCGAACAAGAAAGGGAGTATATCGAGCGTTCGTGGAGTAAGAACTTCTCGATGTGGGGAATATCTACGGATATCAATGGTGACGAGCGATTGTCGTTTGATGAGGCTATCGACCGCCTTACGGAGATTACCCGTGAGCGCATCGAGGCTGTGGATAAGGCACTAAAATATTAATTTAATTTGTAACGAGATATGTCACTTTTCAGAGTTATTCTTTCGATTTTGTTTCCACCCTTGGCAGTTATCGACCAGGGCTGTGGCTCGTTTGTTATTGTCTTTCTGCTAACGCTTCTCGGCTGGGTGCCAGGCGTACTGGCAGCGCTGATAATATTGAATAATACTAATCAATAAAATTAGAGGGGGTTGACTAAGGCCAACCCCCTCTAATTTTATTTGAATAGCAATGGTACAAACTGCGATAAGTACACTCTCCAATTTCGCCAAATATGTCCTCCCTCGCTCTCAACATAGATATAGGGGTACTCATTTTCGTAGAGCAACTCGCGGAAGCGAACATTCTCCTCATAGAGGAAGTCGGTCTTGCCGATAGCAATCCAATATAGCTTGGGCTTGGCGGCAAACTGTTTTTTCAATTTACGCTCAAAATCGTCATAAACAGCTGATACAGAGCTATCACCACGGAATACGGCAGCAGAGAACAAACCTACATAGTCGAACATCTGGGGATTCTCCTTAGATATCTGCATCGAGTGGAAGCCTCCCATCGAGAGACCAGCAATAGCACGCGACGACTTACGCGATACGGTGCGGTAGGTCTTATCTACCCACTCGACAATCGAGGGGAACATCTTTTCAAACGAGCCATCCATAGAGCCACTCATATAGGGTCGCCACATACCCTCGCCCGAGAAGCCAGGGGCTGAGCGATGCTTGGTGCAGCCGTTGGTCATCACCACAATCATAGGCTCGGCCTTGCCCTCGGCGATAAGGTTATCCATAATCTCCGTTACGCGACCCGTAGCCACCCAAGCCTCCTCGTCGCCACCCATACCGTGCAAGAGATATAGCACAGGGTAACGCTCCGACGACGACTCATAGCCCGCAGGGGTATATACCACCATACGGCGCTCCACACCGCCCGCAGGACACCATACACGCGAGAGTGTGCCGTGCTTGACATTGCGTGCCGAGTAGAGGTTGCCACGCTCGCCGGGCACAATAAAGTAGTTCATCTGCGAGCCTACATCGCGCATCATATAGATATTCGACGGGTCACGCACATCGCGCATACCATCAACGATAAACGAGTAGAAATATAGCTCCGACTTGAGAGGCTCCGAGCGGAACTCCCACACGCCATTTTCGCCACGCTCAAGCTCTGCCTCGCCAGCCACCATAGCCTCGCCGTGCTCCCACCTTAGCTTCACTTCGGGCAGAAAATCACCCGTAACCTTAACACTCTCTGCCGAGGGGGCAAAAAATCGGAATGTCACCGAGCCATCGGCATTTACCTCGGGTGACTTCAGACCCTCGCCCTGCCATAAATTCTGCTGTGCCGAGAGCGACACCACGCCCACACATAGCATAGCCACAATCAAAAATAGTCTCTTCATAATAAAAGCGATATTAGAGTCGTTTTACTAATATATTTCAAACAAAGGTACGAAAAAGAAATTAGCTTTCATCACTTGTGAGGATATTTCTTGCAAAAGGTAGCTGTTAAAGGTGCATCATTATGATGCCAAAGGTACAAAGTATTTGATTAATATATCACAGGTGTAACCTAAAAAAAATTCAGATAGTCTAATCTATTCTATATCAATACCTTAAGAATCAAACGCATTATTCATAATATTCGCTAATTCCCACTAGCCCAATGAGTTAAACCATTTAACTAGGCACGGGTCAATATTGAGAATGGTCTGTTACACTTGGAGCATATTAATCAAATTTTCGCTAAAAAATAATTGTTTTCTGCCAAAATATTAATCCCCAAAGCGTGTCCGAGGACAAACTTTGGGGATTAAATTCGAGAATCACTTATTTAAAAGTTATAACCCTCGATTTGGTCTGCATAGGTCGACCAATTGCTTGCTTTCTTATACTCCTCCACCGATTCGACAGGTACATAAATCTTGCAATTCAGATTTTTGTGCTCGTTGTCGGTAAATACCCAATAACTCATATCGGGAGGCGTCGTTGCCTTCACATAGACGGTTTTGAGGTTGGTACAACCCTCAAAAATCTGCGCTTCGATTTGCTCAATCGATGCAGGCAACGTAATGGTCTCCAAGCTGACGCAATTACCAAACATACGATCCGTAAGTCGGGTGATGCCCTCGGCAAACTCCACAATTTTCAGACTGGTACAGTCGTAGAAAATCATTCCCTCCAGGCTCGTTAGCTGACCCTTGATCAACACCGTTTCCAGCGATGTACAACCGCGGAAAGCATATTTGTCAATTTGGTATACATTTTCGGGAATCATAATGCCTTTCAAACCATCGCAACCGATAAACGCACCTTCGCAAATTTTGCGCAACGAGTTCGGCAAAGCCACCTCCTCAAGATTATCTTTATCATAGAAGATATGATAAGGCAACTGCGTCACTTCGCCACTAAAGTGCTTCACGCGATAACATCCAGGGTTGTAATCGTACTCGAAAATCGATTTTGTACCGTCAGCGTTATAACCAAAAACGGGAATTTCAAAACCCGACACATAGATATCGATAAATATGGCACCTGGAAACTTCGATTTATACCACAGCTCATTGTTTGCCGGACCGTTAAACATAGGCTCATAAGCCGCCATGAGCTTAGCTGTATTGCGTGAAACCGTCAGTTTTTTGTTGGAGGATTGGGTATCCATTTGATTCTGGGAATTGACCGTCATGATGGTAATACCCTTCTCGAAGGTTACTGGAGGGAGCACAAACCAAAACTCGGTGGGGTTCTCCTTGTCGTTGCTGAGCGTCACACCCGCACCGCAGTCAATCGTCACCTCTCGACTTCCATCCTCTGCCATCATCAGCGAAGGGGTGTAACCATAGCGAGCCTCTACCGTTGCGTTGCCGGCCAACACCTCGCCGTTATTGCCGGCCAGGGTGATCGACGCAATGGTCGTGTTCTCGCCATAGAGTTTGACCACCAGGTAGCCACCTACGCTACGGAAGGGGAGCAGATTGCTTTGAGCACTCTCGGCAGCAGCCACCATGACATTGGCACTCGGGCCATAAGAGTTCTTGGCATAGTACTGCATAGCGGGCATGGTCAGCGAAATCTTCTCCTCTGCATCGAGCGTAGCGGCAGCATCACAGGGATAGAGCGCATAGGTCGTAGAGATTGCATCGCCTACCGAAGTGTCGGCCGACTCGGATGCATCGCGCGTAAAGCTACCCTCGAAATCGCCCGTCTCGCCATCGAAGTTGAAACGCTCATTGCGCGTCGTGCGGAATACCGAAATGCTATCCTGGGCATGCCAGCACTGTCTGCGCTGCTCGTCAAGATAGGTGCGGCTCGCCAGGTCGCTCTCGGTAATTGTAGCATAATATTTCACCTCATCCGTAAGGAGAACATGTTCCTCCGTAATCGACGTCTCGGCGCACGAGGAAAAGGCACAAAGGAGGATAAAAAGGGTAAAAATCTTCTTCATTGCACACATTCGCTTTAGGTTTACCACTCGGTATCAGTGTCCGGGATGATGGGATCATCGGTCGGGTCGTTCGGGTTGGGATCAATGCTACCAGCAAAGCCCTGCTCTACATTTACTTCAATCAACTCCAACTCGGGAGCTTGATACAAAAACTGTTTCTTCATACTCTATTTTATAGTTGTTATAATATAAATTAGTTGTTATCATATAAAAACGACAAATCGCACCCCTTTCCCGATGCAATTTGTCGTTAAAAAAAGACTATTTATGACGAGCCGCAACAACGACTTCACGCACACTACACTGCGCTAAATTCCCCCCCCCTCAACAACTTACGGTCATTGAGGTCGAATTTGGTATATGTGCACAACTCTTTCATCAGTGCAAAGATACAAAATTTTTCCTATATTTGCCTAACAAATGGCATTGATTTGGCAAGAGAATGAAGATAGGCATAATTTCTGATACGCACGGAACAGTCGACAAGGTGTTGCAAGAGTTTTTGGAGCCTTGCGATGAGGTATGGTGTGCAGGCGATTTTGGCTCAACGGAGGTTGCCGATAAGATTGCCCAGTTCAAGCCCCTGCGTGCTGTATATGGCAATATTGATGGCGAGATTGTCAGGCGTATGTATGGCGAATTTTGCTTCTTCGAGGTCGAGGGCGTCAAGGTGCTGATGACACATATTGGTGGCTATCCGCGCAAATATGCACCCAAGGCTCTGCAACATATTCACGGTGCACGCCCCAAGATTTTTGTTGCGGGACACTCGCACATACTGAAGGTTATCTACGACCCCGTATACGACCTACTGCATATCAACCCCGGTGCTGCGGGCAAGTATGGCATACACAAGGTGCGCACAGCAGTAAGGTTTGATATCGAGGCTGGCGAAATAAAGAATATGGAGATTGGAGAGTGGGAGAAGTGAGAGAGTTTTTAGTGATTAGTTTTTAGTTTTTAGAGTTTTTTACTTTTTAGAAATAAATTACTTATAATGAGAA
>JAGBYO010000007.1 GCA_017628735.1 Alistipes sp.
GCTGCTGACTGCGCAAAGGTTGCTTACGATATGGGTTTGCGTAAGGTTAAGGTTTATGTTAAGGGCCCCGGCCAGGGTCGTGAGTCTGCAGTTCGTACAATTCACGGTGCTGGTATCGAGGTTATGGAGATCATCGATGTTACTCCATTGCCCCACAACGGCTGCCGCGCTCCTAACCGTCGTCGCGTATAATTCTAAGTTTTACGCAACGAATAGTTGGAACGAAGCAGTTTAAACACTTAATTTTTAGTAAAAAACAAATAAGATTATGGCAAGATATATAGGACCTAAGTCGAAGATTGCCCGTCGTTTTGGCGAGGCTATTTACGGTGCTGACAAAGTTCTTGAGAAGCGTAACTTCCCTCCCGGACAGCACGGTCTTGCTCGCAAGCGTAAGAAGAACTCTGAGTACGGCGAGCAGCTTACAGAGAAGCAGAAGGCTAAGTACACTTATGGCATTTTGGAGAAGCAGTTCGCTCGCACCTATGAGGCTGCTGCCCGTATGGGTGGTATCACCGGTGAGAACCTTCTCAAGTTGCTTGAGTGCCGTTTGGATAATGTTGTTTACCGTTTGGGCATCGCTCCTACCCGTGCAGCAGCTCGTCAGCTTGTATCGCACCGCCACATCTGCGTTAACGGCAATGTAGTAAACATTCCCTCATACGCATTGGAGGCAGGTGATGTTGTATCGGTACGCGAGAAGTCTAAGACTTTGGAGGTTATCACCGAGTCGTTGTCGGGTGCAGCACGCAGCCGCTTCGCTTGGTTGGAGTGGGACAACGCCTCAATGACAGGTAAGTTCCTCCAGACCCCCGAGCGCGAGGAGATTCCCGAGAACATCAAGGAGCAGCTTATCGTCGAGTTGTACTCTAAGTAGTAATTCACAAACAAATTCAATATTATGGCAATATTAGCATTCCAAAAGCCTGAAAAGGTCATCATGCTCGAGTCTACTTCATCGTTCGGCAAGTTTGAGTTCCGTCCGTTGGAGCCTGGCTACGGTATGACTGTCGGAAACGCTTTGCGCCGTGTGTTGCTCTCGTCGTTGGAGGGCTATGCCATCACCACCGTGAAGGTTGCAGGCGTGAACAATGAGTTTGCTGCCGTTCCTGGTGTGATGGAGGGTATGCTCGAGATTATCCTTAATCTCAAGCAGGTGCGTTTCATCCGCACTGTCGACAATGAGGAGGCTGAGAAGGTCTCTATCAATGTTGCAGGCGTAACGGAACTCACCGCAGGTTACATCTCGAACTACCTCTCTTTCTTCAAGGTGTTGAACCCCGAGTTGGTTATTTGCCACCTTGCCCCCGGCACTAAGATGCAGATGACTATTACCATTGGTAAGGGTCGTGGCTATGTGCCTTCGGAGGAGAATGCGGGCATTGAGAAGGATATTGATACCCTTCCCATCGACTCTATCTTCACACCTATCAAGAATGTCAAGTACTCTATCGAGGACTACCGTGTCGAGCAGAAGACCGACTACGAGAAGTTGAATTTGGAGATTACTACCGACGGTTCAATACATCCGAAGGAGGCCTTGAAGGAGGCTGCCAAGATTCTTATCCAGCACTTCATGCTCTTCTCAGACGAGAAGATTACCCTCGACGAGGAGGAGCAGCAGGGTGTTGAGGAGTTCGATGAGAGCATCTTGCACATGCGTCAATTGCTTAAGACTAAGCTTGCTGATCAGGACTTGAGTGTTCGTGCACTCAATTGCTTGAAGGCTGCTGATGTCGACACTGTTGGCGACCTTGTAAAGCTCCACCGCAACGAGTTGCTCAAGTTCCGCAACTTCGGTAAGAAGTCGCTCACTGAGCTCGACGAGTTGTTGGCATCTCTGAACCTCAAATTCGGAATGGATGTATCTATCTACAAACTTGATAAAGATTAATTATGAGACACAATAAGAATTTCAATCACCTTGGCAGACAGGCCGGCCACCGCAAGGCTATGCTTTCGAACATGGCATCGTCGCTCATTCTGCACAAGCGTATTCAGACCACGGTTGCTAAGGCTAAGGCCGTTCAGAAGTTCATCGAGCCCCTTGTAACCAAGTCGAAGGAGGATACTACCCACTCTCGTCGTGTAGTTTTCTCATATCTTAAGCAGAAGGAGGCCGTTACCGAGCTCTTCCGCACCATCGCTCCCAGGATTATGGAGCGTCCCGGTGGTTACACCCGTATTCTTAAGACCGGTTTCCGTTTGGGTGATGGTGCCGATATGTGCATCATCGAGTTCGTTGATTTCAACGAGACCTACACCTTCGGTCGTGAGGCAGCTGCTCCCGCTGCTGAGGCTAAGCCCAAGACTCGTCGTTCACGCGCGAAGAAGGCTACCGACGCTACTGAGGATGCAACTGTAGTTGCTGAGAAGAAGACCGCTAAGAAGGCTGCTCCCAAGGCAGCGGCTAAGGCTTCGGCAGCTAAGGGTGCTAAGAAGACTAATGTAGGCAAGAAGATGTAATTTCTTGTGATAGCGGCGCTACTGCTTTCGCTTCAGTCAAAATGGCGAATGGGAAATACGCATAGTATGTCCCATCCGCCATTTTTCGTGTCAGCGCCACATTAGCACCACTCTGACAAGAAATTTGTTCTTTCATGTGAAAAGGGGTCATTCTCGGCCCATCCCAAAAAGTCCCGACAATGAGCAGTACGCCAAGTACAGCCCATCGTCGGGATTTTTGCGATAGACCAA
>JAGBYO010000060.1 GCA_017628735.1 Alistipes sp.
CATACTGATATTGATATTATTACTTTTTCTTTTTTTCTTTTACATAGGGAAAACGAAAAAAAGAAAAAATAAAAACTCTCTTCTCGCCTGTCATTCTGAACGAAGTGTAGAATCTCTCGGTGAGTAAGACCATCTACCGCCCACAAAACCTTTAGATCTTGCGCTTACGCTCAAGATGACACCCTCTATAACAACTAAAAACTAACAACTAATAACTCTACGAATAGAGGGATTAACCGCCTAAATGGTTAATCCCTCTATTCTACTATAATGCTTAATGGTTACTATCTATGGCTTACGCTTGCACCGCCCGATGTCTTGATATCCGTGTGCTCAGGCTCGCCAATGTAGACTACATCTGCGCCACCCGATGCTGCGATGTTGAGCGACTCAACGGCAAGAACTACGGCATCTGCACCGCCCGAGGCTACCACTTCGGCACTCTTTGCCTCCAATGTGCCACCCAAAAAGTCTGCGCCACCCGATACGGCTACCGTTAGCAGGTTGCAGGCACCCTCAATCTCGGCATCTGCACCGCCCGAAACAACTACCGTAAGGCTCTCTGCCTCGACTGCGGTGATTTTGGCATCTGCGCCACCCGAGGCTGCGAGGGTGAGGTTCGGTGAGTAGCAACCCTCCCACAAGAGGTCTACGCCACCCGATATAGCTACCGCATCGTAGTTGTAGTCGGGAACTATCGCTTTGAGGGTCTTGGGTCGTAGCGAGAACGACTTAAGTTTGAGGCTTATTGAGTTGTTCTCAACCCCTACTTCTACATCTTCGAAGAGGTCGCTATGTGTTGTGATGCGTACCTCGCCACGGGGGAGTGTGGCATCTACCACCACATCAAATCCTGCCGATACGGCGAGCGCTGTGATGTCGCCCTCTACGGTGTAGGTGCGCTCCTCGATTTCGCCCTTTGCGTATGGCACACTCGAAATACACGATACTGCACAAAGTGCAACTGAAATTAGTGCTAAAAATCTGGTTTTCATAGTATATAAATTCTAAAAACTAAAAACTAATAACTAACAACTCTTTAATTGTTTCCTCCGCCACCCAATCGACTGCGGTCCTCTGCTGAGCCACTCTCTACTGACTTTGCGCGGAACTGCTTGCCGGCGTTGAAGTTATACGATATCGAGAACTTCGCTCCAAGGCGCTGCCAAGGCTGGTCAATGGTCATAGAGCGCTTGAAGGTAGGCTCCTCGATGTCGATGCGCTGCTTTGTGGGTACAAGGTTCTGCAAGCCGAGTGCAAGTGTTAGCTTGTTGTCAAACATACGCTTCTTAACTGTGAGGTTGAGGTTACCGAAGTCTCTAATCTTGGTGTTACCCGCCTGTGCGCCGTGCATATACATACCGTCAAGTTCGATAAAGAAGTTCTTGGGCAACGAGAACGACATCTGACCATTTGCCACACCCATAAAGTTTCGGCGCACGGGCTCGTCGGGATAGATGCGCTGACCCATATACATCGCCATAAGGTTGAAGTTTGCCGACCACCACTTTGTGAACTGAAACGGCAGGTTAACCGAGGCGTAGTAGTTGTTCAGAGTGGGGTAGTTGATAGTCTGTATAATCAGCAATTCGGGATTTTCAGAATCTACCAATGTGGTCTGCTGAATGGCATTCTGCATAATCTGCACACCAAGGCTGATAGTGTACTTATATTTAAGTACGGCGGTTACCGACACCGAATTTGAGTACGAAGGCTTGAGGTTGGGGTTGCCTCGCTGTATCATATACTCCGAAATCTTTGTCTCGTTGGGTGATAACGCCCAGAACGAGGGTCGAGATATGGTGCGTGCATACTGCGCAACGAGCGAGTATGAGCCATCTTTGGTTATCGCATACGACACATTGGCGTTGGGGAAGAGGTCGAAGTAGTTCTGCTTAACGAGCCTGTCTGCCGAACGGAACGATGTGTACTCACCACGCAAGCCACCTACAAGGCTTACCCTGCCCAATCGAGCTGTAGCGATAAGGTATGCAGCGCCGATATTCTCCGTATAGCCAATGTCGTAGCTGTTGATGTCGTTATACATCCACTCCTCGTTTTTGAGGTACTCATAATCTGCCTTGTTGGCGTTGGTGTTGTAGGTGTACTTCAAGCCCGCTTTAAGGATTACCTTCTCAGAAAGCACCTTCTCCAACGCTGCTGTAGCGGTTGCCATCTGGTAGTGGCTGTTGGCGGCATAGCGATATGTCGAGTCCTTGCGGATAGCGGGTGTTAGCAGGTCGTATGTAGAGTCGAAATATCTGTTGTTGGCAGGGGACTTTGAGTCGGTGTAGTCGCCAATGAGCTTAAATGTCGAGCCCATCTGGTCGAGCTTGTAGATGTAGTTGAGCGTAGCGGTCATCATATTACTGCGGTTCTTGTTGTCGTACTCGCTGTCGCTGCGTGTTGCGTTCTCGCCCAGCTTTCGCTCGGTCCAAGTCTCGGTAACATCCTTGTTAGCCCAGTAGTTGTACTGATACTCAGCACCTACCGAGTGCTTGTCGTTAATGTCGTAGACAATACCCACCTGTCCACCTGCCCAAGTCGAGCGACCTGCCATATCGGTGGCTGCATCGATTACCGTACCCGATGTATAGTCGGTATGCTCCTCTGTGGCGTAATTAGACTTGCTTGTGCCAGCCCACGCGCGACCGTATGCGTTTACCTTGCCTCGGTTGTAGTTTAGCGAGATAGATGGGCCGAGGTTGTATAGGTTCTTTGCTCCGTTGATTTGGAACGATGCCGAGCCCATAAGACCCATATCGAGGCGGCGCTTTGTCGTAATCTTGATAATACCGCCCGATGATGATGCGTCGTAGTCGGCTCCCGACTGCGGGATAACCTCAATCTTCTGAATGTCATCGGCACGCAACGAGCGAAGATATGCCATTAGCTGTGCATCCTCCAACTTCACTTCGCGGTCGTTGAGGTATATTTTCGAGCCCGAAGCACCATTAATAGATACCTTGTCGTCCTGAATCCATACTCCCGGCGCACTCTTTAATAGCTCCTCGCCATCCTTGCCAAGGGCGATAGGGGAGTTGGCAACATCCACCACAAAGCGGTCGGCCTCACGACGGATAAGCTGTGCCGTAACGACCACCTCGTCAATCGCTGTCTCGTCTGCTTCGAGCGTTATCTCGCCAAGGTCGGTTGATGCCTTTACCTCGATTGTTCGCTCCACGCTCTTGTAGCCGATATATCGTGCATTGAAGGTGTAGTTGCCCGAAGCGACCGATAGCGAGAAACGGCCCTCGTCGTTTGTTGAGCCACCCGCAACCTGGTCGGTGCCACTAAGCACCACAACTGTTGCATAGGGGATAGCCTTCTGGTCGCTGTCGATGATGCGTCCCGTAAGCTCAAACTTCTGTGCTGATGCGATGGTCGATGCGCTGATAAGCATCGCTAAGATAACCATTACTAAACTTCTCGTTCTCATAATATCTCTGTTTTTGTTTATTCTCATTTCTTTTACAAAGGTAATCATTTTCCCCCCCCACCAAATTTTTTGGTTACTTTTTTTAAGGAGTTTTTATTTTATACCTTAATAACGATTTATTACTGCTTTTTGTAACATCTACTGTTATATTTTTTCGTGTTCGTTAGTGTATTACTCAACTAATACACTGCAAATATATTGGCAAATATTCAAACCTCCAAATTTTTCGCAAACTTTTTTTCGAAAAAAATGCGTACCTATATAAATAAAAGAGCAAAGAGCAAAGAGCAAAGAGCAAAGAGCAAAAGTTGTTAGTTGTTAGTTAAAGACCGTAAGAGCATTA
>JAGBYO010000061.1 GCA_017628735.1 Alistipes sp.
CTCATTTCTTGTGAAGGCGCAATGCGGGCATTGTAACTGAGCAAAAATGAGAAAGAGTCCAAAATAAATTCAAAAGCAACCGAAATAAGGACTCGCAACAACGAAATAATTATTTACTAATTTAAAGAACATCCCGAACCCTAATAAAAAACAAAAATTATTAACACCTTAAAACTAATAAGATTATGGCTAAGAAGTTTATTTGTTCAGTATGCGGATATATTCACGAGGGTAACGAGGCTCCCGAGAAGTGCCCTCTTTGCAAGGTAGGTAAGGAGAAGTTCACCGAGATGAAGGAGGAGAACGCTGCCTTGGAGTTTGTAACAGAGCATAAGATTGGCGACGGTCGCGTAGACAACGCCGAGATTATGGAGGGTCTCAACAACCACTTTATGGGCGAGTGCACCGAGGTAGGTATGTACTTGGCAATGAGCCGTCAGGCTGACCGCGAGGGCTACCCCGAGATTGCTGAGGCATTCAAGCGCTACGCCTTCGAGGAGGCAGAGCACGCTTCGAAGTTTGCTGAGTTGCTCGGCGACTGCGTATGGGACACCAAGACCAACCTTGAGAAGCGTATGAACGCTGAGAGCGGTGCTTGCGCAGACAAGATGCGTATCGCAGCCTTGGCTAAGCAGCACAACTACGACGCTATCCACGACACCGTACACGAGATGGCTAAGGACGAGGCACGCCACGGCAAAGGCTTTGAGGGTCTCTACAACCGCTACTTCAAGTAAGATATAGACGACTAACCTAAATGCAAAAGACCGCTCCAAGGAGCGGTCTTTTCTACTTTAACATATTGTAGTGGCAATACATCAACTTACCCTCTTCATCTCTAAGGTGCATTCCGCCACCACGGCAGAACTCCCAGACTTTGCAACCCTCGCACTCATCCTTCTTGGTCCACGCCCTATCGCGGAATGGTTTAAATCTATTCTGCCATACATCCCAGAAACTATCGCGGTAGATGTTGCCTTGGGTATAGTTGGCACGCACCGAGGTACAGCCTGAGATATCGCCATTTACACGGATTGAAGCCACCGAGACACCTGCGGTACACATATAGAAGTGGTCGCGCACCTCGGCCTCGTAGCCTCCCAAGAAGCCCTCACAGGCGTAGTTTAACTTGATGCAACCCTCACGGCGTGTGGTGCGCACAAACTCCATAAGGCGACGATACTGCTCCGTGGTAAGGTGCAGCGTAGGGTCGTTAGCGGCACGACCAGCAGGGAAGATAGAGAAGATGCGCCAACGCTCGATGCCCTCCGAGATAAGGAACTCCTTCCACTCCTCGAGGCGGTCTATCATCGCAGGCGTTACACAGGTGATAACATCGTATGCCAACCCCTCGACACTGCGGATATGGCGTATCGCATCGCGCGCACGCTCAAAACTCAAGCGATTCTGGCGGATATGGTTGTGGGCATCCTCAAAGCCATCGAAACTTACCGACACGGAGCGCAAGCCAGCATTCACCAACGAGTACAACCTCTCGCGCGTAAGTGCCATACCGTTGGTCACCATACCCCACTTATAGCCACGGCGCGTAACCTCGTGACCCGCCGTCTCGAGGTCGGGGCGCACCAGCACCTCGCCACCCGAGAAGATGATAAGCACACGGCTGGGGTCGGTGTTGGGCGTTACCTCCTCGTCGAGGACACGCAAAAAGTCGGCGAGGGGCATATCCTGCTCCTCGACATCGACACGGCAGTCGCTACCACAATGACGACAGCGTAAGTTACAACGAAGCGTACACTCCCAAAAGAGTGTACGCAACTCGTGTTGCTCCACAGCCTTGTCGTAAAGACCCTTAAAGAGTTTTAGACCAAGCCACTTGCGGAGCCCTAATCTTTTGCCCTTCATAGCAACTATTTCTCAGCCTTCTCCTCGGCGCGCATCTTCTCAATAAGACGCTGTGCCTCCTCCTCCGATACAGGCTTAACTAAAGAGCCATCCTCGAAGGCCTTGGCATTTACCTCGCTCTCCGAAACCTCGTGAACAACCTCGCCATCGGGGAATGGCACGCCATACATCACCGAAATCTGGAGGTCGAGACTATCGGGCTGCTCCTCGGCGCGCATCTGGTCGATAAGGCGCTTTGCCTCCTCCTCCGAGATGGGCTTAACGAGTGAGCCATCGGGGAACTCCTTGGCATCCATAGTCTTCTCATCCTCGACAATCATCACAGGGCGACCATCGGGCATAGGCACGCCGTACATAAGCATAATGCGTGTATCGACCGTGTCGGTCTCAATCTTCTGCATCTCCTTGTCCGACGACTTCTTGGCTGCACGCTTCGAGGCACACGACGCTGTCGAGAAGCCAAGAAGTGCCAAAAGTGCTATTTTAAGTTTTGCGTTCATAATATTTCGGATTATACACACTACAAATATAGTTTCATTTTTTCGATTCTACAAATAAAACGCTCATTTTTGGCGATTTAGTCTTGCTCGGTCAAATAAATTTTGTAACTTTACAAAAGAATAACAACTCATAACGGCTGACAAAGATTATGCAAGGCAGAGTAAAATGGTTTGACGATAAGCGTGGCTACGGCTTTATCACGGGTGATGATGGCCGCGACACATATGTGCACTATAGCCATATTCAGGCAGATGGCTTCCGCTCGCTAAAGCATAACCAGCAGGTCGAGTACGACATCGTCACCACGGACGACGGCAAGGAGGAGGCAAGAAATGTGGTGAAGATTGTAACTAGGAGAAGAGGGTAACTATTATGCGCAGTCGATAGGGAATTTAGAGAAGTTAATGACCGAAGAGACCTAAAAGACCGAAGAGACGATACGGATAATGGTCTTTGTTATACCTGATCTCTCTCTGGTCAAATTACCCCACCTTCCCAAGCACCACTACCAGATTTGTTGTCAAAAGGGGTTAGGCTTGGCTCATCGCAAAATTGCCGTCGATGGGCTGTACTTTGGCGTACTGCTCATTGACGGCAACTCTTTTGGGATAGTTCGAAGGATGCCCCTTTTCACAACAAATCCACAAGGTGGTTTTTTATGGCGTAGACTACAAGATTCGCTGTGTTTTTGCAACCTGTCTTCTCCATAATATTGGCACGATGCTTATCTACGGTGCGCTTCGAGATAAAGAGCTTATCGGCAATCTCCTGATTCGAAAGACCACGGCATACCTCAACCAAAATCTCGACCTCACGATTAGAGAGCTGGTCTTCGTCGTGCTCCTCAACCGTAAGCATACTCATATTGCGTGTCAGTGTGCCGAGCAGAGCCGAGCTAAAGTAGCTGTCGCCAGCCATCGTAACCTCCACAGCATTATATACCTCCTCGATATCGGAGTCCTTGAGCAGGAAGCCCGAGGCGCCACTCTCCATCATACGGGTGTAGTAGTGCTCATCACCATACATCGAGAGGGTCACGATACGCAGTTCGGGGCGCTCGGCGAGGGCACGGCGTGTGGTCTCGGCACCATCGATGCCGGGCATCGAGATATCCATAAAGACTACATCGACATCGAGCGAGGGAAGCAGCGTTAAGAACTCCTCGCCACTACCTACATCGGCAACCACCTCGAAGCCATCGTGCTGCGAAAGTAGACCAGCAAGACCCGTACGAAAGAGGGTGTGGTCGTCTACAAGGGCAATCTTCACTATATTACTCATACGTTTTGATGTTTAGACGCTTAAGGTCGCTACCCGATAGATGGGCTAGAGTGCTATCCACCGACACTGAGGCGTATGCCTTTGTACCCTTATTCGGTGCGCTATCAAGGTGGAAGCTACCGTGCAACGACAATATGCGTGAGTTGATATTCGACAAACCCATGCCCTTATCCATAACTTCTGAAACATTGAAGCCACAGCCGTTGTCCGAGTAGTTGAGCACCAAACGGTTCTGCTCTAATTCGAGTGAGAGACAAATCTCGGTGCAATGGGCATGCTTGAGCGAGTTGTTTATAAGTTCGCACACTACGCGGTAAATAATAACCTCGATATTCGAATCAAAGCGCTCATCGCGAAGGTGTGTTGTAAATGTTATCTTGGTGGTGTGCATCGTGGCAAGGCGGTCGATAAAGTTCTTAATGCCACGCGCGAGGCCAAAGTTATTGAGGATGTGGGGCGAGAGGTTGTTGGATATCTCGCGCAACGAGCGTATCGCCTCGTCGATAAGTGCCGAGGTATTCTGCATCATCAATCTATCCTTATCGTTGAGGTTGGCCTTCGACATCGCCGAGAGCGACATCTTTGCCGACGAGAGCAGAGGGCCAAGACCATCGTGCAACTCGCGCGAGAACGAGGCACGCGAGCGCTCCTCGGTGCGCAAAACAGCCGTCATAAGTCTATTTTCGAGCATACGGCGCTGAAGTGTTACCAAATCGACATGGCGTACCAGATAGCGCGATAGCACCACGGCGATAGAGAAACTCAGCGAGATAATGATGCCAACCCAAGCATATGCCAAGTCGCTGATAACAAGATATTCGGGCGTAAGTAGACGAAACGCGCTCTGCACCATAAGCGCCACAAGGCCGATGATACAGCAGATCCACATGGCGCTAAATCGGGTCTTATTGACCAGATAGAGCGCGATGGCTGTGGCGATGGTCTCGATAACAATCGAGACGATAAGCAGTATCTCAACTCCCGTCATCTTACGCTACTTTATTACACCGTCGAGGCTCTTCAACATACGGTAGTCAGTCATATCGACCTGCACGGGAACGACGCTAACATAGCGGTGAGCCAATGCCCACTCATCGGTATCCTCGGCATCGGGCTCTGCATTCTGGAAAGCACCCGTAAGCCAGAAGTAATCCCTACCATGAGGGTCTTGGCGGGCATAGAAGTCCTCACGCCAGAAACCGCGTGTCTGGCGCGCAAGGCGAATACCCTGAATATCCTCAACGCCACAGCGTGGCACATTGACATTAAGGCACAAGGGGCGGGGCAATCTATCTGCCGCCTCCATGATCGATGCGATAATCTCACGACCATACTTTACTGCACCCTCGAAGTCTGCATCTGCATCGTGGTCGTCAAGCGACAGACCAATCGAAGGCACGCCATAGAAGCTACCCTCAATAGCGGCACCCATAGTGCCCGAGTACATAACATTTACCGCAGCATTCGAGCCGTGGTTGATACCCGAGAGCACCAAATCGACACGCTTATCCTTAAAAAAGTGGTCGAAGGCAATCTTGGCACAGTCGACAGGCGTACCCGAGAAGGCGTAAATCTCAACATCGTCGCTTACCTCGACTTGGCGTAGGAAGAGTGGCGTGTTGATGGTTATCGCCTGGCTCATTCCACTCTGCACACGGTCGGGAGCGATGGCGATGACCCTACCAAACTCACGAGCGAGATTGACGGCAGCACGAAAGCCCTTCGAAAGGTAACTATCGTCGTTTGTTAAGAAGATTATTTTGTCGTTCTTCATACTCTATATATTATATAAGGTATCGCCATCGTCGGTCGAAGCATCGAGGCGGATGGCAATCATAATAAGCATTGTAAAGGCCACCAACGATGAGCCACCATAACTCATCAACGGCAACGGAATACCCATCACAGGCATAAGGCCTATGGTCATACCCACATTTACCCAGACATGGAAGAGGATAATCGAGGCCACGCAGTAGCAATAGACACGGCCGAAGGGCTCCTTAATACGCTCGCCCATACGCATAAGGCGCAGAATAAGTGCCATATAGAGCGAGATTACGACAATAGCGCCTAAGAAACCCCACTCCTCACCTACGGTGCAGAAGATAAAGTCGGTATGTTTCTCGGGCACATAGTCGTACTTAATCTGCGTACCCTCCATAAAACCCTTACCAAACAGACCGCCCGAGCCGATGGCAATCTGCGACTGGTTGACATTGTAGTCGATACCCATAGGGTCGCTCTTCATGCCTACGAAGGTAAGGATTCGGTTCTGCTGGTGTGGCTCAAGCTTCTCGAACAGGAAGTCGCAAGTGGGCACAAACAGCATAGCGTAGACAAACATCAAAATAGGCCACAGAAGCATCAGCGCACGAGCCTTCAATGCCACAGCGCCAAGCGCTACAGCCGCAATGCCCGTAACAATCATCAACGAGGCGTAGCCACTAAGAGGTGTCGCTACCGCCAAGAATATCGACGCCAAGACAACACCCGCCAAGAAGCGTAGATGCGCCTCGATAGCCCCAGTCTTCACGGCGCTAAACATCGTAAAGACAACGAGCAAGAAGCTAAAAATGGCCTCGGGCGAGAAGATAAACGAGACGATAAAGAGGAAGACAGTGAACAAGGCGGGGAAGTAGATATACTTCGTGATGCCCTCACGAAACAGCACAAAGAGGAATGAGCAGAGCACCAGACCCGAGCCGGTATCGTTCTGCAAGACGATGATAGCCAGTGGCAGAAGGATAACGCCCGCCACCTTCATCAAGTCGGGCAAGCGCTTGATATTGAACGAGTAGCTACTCATAACGCGCGCCATCATCAGCGCCGTGGCAATCTTTGCAAACTCCACGGGCTGGATACGCACACCGCCAAACTCAAACCACGCCTTAGCGCCATTGACCTCGCGACCAAACAACAGACAGGCGATAAGCAAGCACAAACCCGCGATATAGGCGGGATAGGCGAACATATGGAAGAGTCGTCGGTCGAGCAACAAGATAACGAGTGCTACGACCGACGATATGCCAATCCACATCAGCTGCTTCATATAGTTGTGCGAGAACGAGAGGTAGTTCAACGACTCCTCCTCGAACGAGGCAGCGGTGATGCAGACAAAGCCCACGATAACAAGCGCAATATAGAGGCCTACGGCCGTCATATCAAGACGACCGAAGAGCGATGTATTACCGCCACGCGACGAAAGATTGTAATCGTTGACCATTATTTTGCACTCTGTTTTGCACGACGCAAGTCATACTCACGCTGCTTCTTGTCGTAGTGATAGTAGTTGATTGGATAGTTCTTCACACGCTCCACAAGCTCGGGGCGACGAATTGTATCCGTGAGATATAGCTCCTCGATAAGGCTTGCGATAGGCAGAGCCACCGAAGCACCGAAACCGCCGTGCTCGACATATACCGAGACGGCAATCTTGGGGTTGTCCTTAGGCGCAAACGAGAGGAATGTCGAGTGGTCACGACCGTTGGGGTTTTGTGCCGTGCCCGTCTTGCCGCAGACATCCCAACCTTCGAGGCGAGCACCACCCGAGGTACCCCACACATTAACACCACGCCACATACCCTCGACGATAGGCACGAAGTGCACCGAATCTACCATCGTATACTGGCGCTCATAGAAGCGACGGTCGATAGAGTCACGACCCTCGATATGCTTGATGATATGGGGGATATAGTAGTAGCCACGGTTGGCGACGATAGCAGCAAGATTGGCCATCTGCAGTGGCGTACAGCCCATCTCGCCCTGGCCGATAGCGCACGAGATAACCGAGCCCCAATTCCAACGGCCATTGTAGGTGCGGTCATAAAACTCAGGGGTAGGCACATAGCCCTTACCCTCGCCAGTAAAGTCGCTGTCGAGCTTACGGCCAAAGCCGAAGCTATATACATAGTCGTTCCAGGTCTTCACACCCTCGGCGATATTCTCGAACTTGGGGTTGGTGATGATATCCTTGAAGACATAGCAGAAGTAGGCGTTGCACGATGTTGCAACGGCATCTCTTAGGTCGATAGGCGAACGGTGGTCGTGGCACTTCATCTTGCGTCTACCATAGCTATAACCGCCATGACAAGGGTGCATATCCGTGGGGCGTAGCACACCCTCCTGCAAGCCGATAAGACCCTGCACAAGCTTAAAGGTCGAGCCCGGAGGATACTTCGCCTTTACGGCACGGTTGAACTGAGGGTTGCGCTGGTCGTGCAACATCTGCGCATAGTTGTTGTTACGCTGACGACCCACCATAAGGTCGGGGTTGTAGGTTGGCGACGACACCATAACAAGTATTTCGCCTGTCGATGGCTCGATAGCCACCGCAGCACCCACCTTGCCCTCCATAAGCTCCTCGGTGAACTCCTGCAAACGGCCATCAATGGTCGAGGTGAGCTGCAAGCCCTTAACAGGAAGGATATCCATATCGCCATCTTTGTAGGGACCCATAGCGGCACCATGCGTATCATAGATACGGTAGCTCACACCCTTCTCGCCACGCAACATTGTCTCGTAGGCAGACTCCACGCCACCCACGCCGATATAGTCGCCTGACGAGTAATACTCCCACTTGCGCACCTGCTCCTCGGTTACCTCGCTAACATATCCGAGGAGGTTGCCACCCACCTTTCGTGGGTACTCTCTGGCAGTACGGAAGCGGGTGAAGAAGCCGTCGAACTCGCCCTCGTCGAATACCAATTTAGCCTCCTGCGAGAGGTAGCCCGTGATAAGGAACGGAGCACGCGGAGCCTGCTTTGCTCGTTTCAGCTGACGCTCCAAACGCTCGGGCGTGATATCCAAGATTTCGGCAAGGCGCAGGGTGTCGAAGCCCGTCTTGGGGATGTTGCGCGCAATGACCATAACATCGTAGCATACACGGCTACGCACCAAGTACTCGCCATAGCGGTCGAGCACCTCGCCACGCATCGGAAACTCCACCTCGGGACGCATAATGTTCGAGGTGGCCAAATCCTTGTACTTATCGTCGATAATCTGCACATAGAAGAGACGACCGGCGAGAACTACAAAGACAAGGAAAACCACATAGCGCAGCGTGAAGAAGCGTTGAAGTCCACTATTTGGTGCCATGAGCTATGCGATTTTAGACTTGTAGAGTTGAATGATAGGCGCCGAGACAACCATCGTAAGCAGCGTGCTACAAAGTATCGTAGCCACAAGTCGCATGGGCGAAGCGAACGATAGTGTTTCGAGCATAAAGAATAGCGTATGGTGAACAAGTATCGCACCCGCAACATAGAGCATCACCTGCTTGGTGAGCATACGCGAGAGGAGTGCCGACTGGTCGCCATGCTCGACTGTACGGCCCGTAGTGAGGTACATAATCCATGGGCGCAACACTGCCAAGGGCAACAATGACGAGGTATACAAACCCGAGCCACCCAATGCCAAGTCCATAGTAAGACCTATGGCAAGGGCGCTGAGCAGAGTCCACACCATGCGCCACTCCATAGGCAGGAGCAACACCACCAAAGGAAATATCATCGGGCGTAGCCACATCGCAATAGAGATATTGTCGAGCAGGAATATCTGCACGACAAGGATTGCAAAGGCCAACCAGAAATATGTAAATTGCTTATACATTGCCTAAGTTTCAAAGTTTTGCTACTACTCCAACTCCTCGATGAGCGTCTCAATCTCGCCATAGTGGGCATTCTCTACTATCAGCACATTGTCCAGCGTCGAGAGGTTGGTTGCCAAGCGTAGTTTTGCGGTATAGGCGGTCTGTGCCGCATTGTGCTCCGCCTCCTCGATATAGCCGATAAGCACACCCGAGGGCAGACGCTCCGAGCTCACCTCGATGGCCATGCCCGCCTTGGGCTCGGCATATGTCGAGATGTCGATAGCCTCGGCATAGTGGGGCGAGGCGCCACGCCAACGCACCGAACAAGCGTAGCCGTTATCCGTAAGGCGACCACCGATATTGAACTTGGTGTTGAGTATCGGCATGATTGCCGAGTAGTGCTCCGCAACCGATACCACATAACCCACCAACTCGCGGTTGGGCGTGATGACACCCATATTGCGCTTGATGCCGTCCTCCTCGCCACGGTCTACTACGATGTAATTGCGCTCGCGGTTGGTCGTAAGCGAGATAACACGCGCAGGATAGTAGCGGTAGTTGAGGTCGCCATCGTCGAAGTACGCCGCCACCTCGTCGCTCTCAATAACGGGAGCCGCCAAGGCTCGCTCACGCTCCAAGGTCTGCTCCAACTCGGCAATGCGTGCCGTAAGCTTGCGGTTCTCCGTGGGGAGGGTAAAGAAGTGACCCACACCCGTCACAGCACCCGACACAGCACCTCCCACCGCCGTAGTACGCGAGAGAATCTTAGCCTCGGTATACGGTGATGACTGGGCATACTGCATCAGTGCTATGCCCTCCAAAAGTATGAAGAGCAGCACCACATATATTCGCTTTATGAACTCTATGAGTCGATGCACGGGGAGGAGAGTTTTTAGTTTTTAGTTATTAGTTTTTAGTTGTTAGAGGTTAGCAATCGCTAAATTCCCTAAACTCACTAATTTCCCTAATATCCCTAAACTCACTAAAACACAGACATTCATGGTTGCACCAATTTGGTGTTAGAAGGGTGTCAGATTTGAAGATTTGTCGCAGGCTGAAAAAGCGGAGTTTACTTGAAGTAAATGAGCATTTTTCAGACAAGCAAAGCTTCGAAGATGACCCCTTATCACGCCAAATTACTTCTCGCCGCCCATCAAGAATGAGAAGTTACCAATATTCTTGAGGGCAATGCCTGTGCCTCGTGCAATAGCGCGCAGCGGATCCTCGGCAATGTGTACGGGAAGACCCGACTTCTTCGAAAGACGCTTGTCGAGACCCTTAATCAACGCGCCACCACCTGCGAGGTATACACCATTCTTCACAACATCGCTATACAACTCGGGGGGCATCTCCTCCAACACCTTCATTAAGGCGTTGTCGAGCTTTACGAGCGACTTATCGAGGGCGTATGCAATCTCGCTATAGTTGAGTGTTACGGTCTGGGGCTGCGAGGTAAGCATGTTCGAGCCGGTGAATATGTAGTCCTCGGGCTCGTTCTCCAACTCGGGAACGGCAGCACCGATAGCACACTTAATCTCCTCGGCAGTACGCTCACCAATCTTGATGCCGTGCTGCTGACGGATATAGTTCTGGATATCGGCAGTGAAGACATCACCCGCAACATTGATAGACTCCGAGCATACGATACCGCCCAACGAGATACAAGCAATCTCCGAGGTACCGCCACCGATGTCGATGATAAGGTTACCCTCAGGAGCCTCGACATCAAGACCTGCACCAAGTGCTGCTGCCATAGGCTCGAATACGAGGTAGATCTCGCGACCACCAGCATGCTGTGCCGAGTCACGCACGGCACGAATCTCGACATTCGTAGAGCCCGAAGGGATACAAATCATCATACGCAACGAGGGTGCGAACATACCGCGTGTTGCGCTCACCTTCTTGATAAGACCACGGAGCATAAGCTCGGTAGCCTCGAAATCGGCGATAACGCCATCTTTCAAGGGGCGGATAGTGTGGATGTTGGGGTTGGTCTTCTCGTGCATCATGCGTGCCTTGTGACCAATCGCCATAACATTACCGGTCTTGATATTAAGAGCCACAATTGAGGGCTCATCAACGACAACCTTGCCGTTGTGCATAATCAGGGTATTGGCAGTACCAAGGTCGATAGCCAACTCCTGTGTAAGTGAAAAAAGTCCCATATCTGTTTCTGTTTTATTTATTTCCAAAAAAAATTATTCGTTGCATACGCCACTCATACTAACACCCTCTGCCACAGCCATATAGCACTATTTGGGCGCATACGCGCGCATATACAACGGCAAAGATAGGAAAAAGATATGGAGATTTTGCAAGGTTTTAAGAATTTTTGTGTAAATTTGTGAATAATTTTTTTGCTATGGAGCAGAATCGTACACCAAAATGCGCTGTTGTAGGTTATGGTAGCTGGGCAACGGCGATAGTCAAGACTCTGACTACAAATCGACATCATATAAATTGGCTTGTTCTGAACGAAGAGATACTCCAATCGTTGGAGCAAAGAGGTCGTAATTCGAAATACTTGCCCTGGTGCGATATCGACAAGGAGTACTTCACCGCCTCGTCGGATATCAACGCTGTGGTAGAGGATGCCGACATTGTGATTATGGCGATGCCCTCGGCATATATGAAGAAGTTTTTGGAGCCTCTCACCGTCGACCTTTCTAACAAGATTGTCGTCTCGGTGGTCAAGGGCATCATCCCCGGCGACTACCTCACAATCGTGGAGCATATCCACCGCTACTACAATGTGCCGATGAAGAATCTGTGCGTTGTAACAGGCCCTTCGCACGCCGAGGAGGTGGGACAGTGCCGACTGTCGTATCTCACTGTTGCTGCGGAGGATAACACCACAGCCGAGACCGTGCGCTCGGTGCTTGAAAACGACTTTTTCCGCTGCTCAATATCGCACGATGTCTTGGGCGTTGAGGGTGCAGCGATTATGAAAAATATCTACGCCTTGGCCGTAGGCATGGCCGTCGGTTTGCGCTTTGGCGACAACTTCCTCGCGGTGCTTATCGCAGGCTGTGCCTCGGAGATGAAGCGCTTCCTCGACGAGGCTATTCCCATCGAGGGTCGCGATATCAATATCTCGGCATACATGGGCGACTTGCTCGTTACTTGCTACTCGCCCCTTAGCCGCAACCGTCGCCTCGGCACACTCCTTGGCAAAGGTTGCTCCGTGAAGAGTGCCTTGAACGAGATGACGATGGTTGCCGAGGGCTACTACGCTGCCGAGTGTATCCGTCGTAGCTCGATGCGTCGTAGCATCTATATGCCCATCGCGGATATGGTGTGGGAGGTACTCTACAACAATGCCTCGGCACGCGATGCTATGCAGGCGCTAACCAAGATTTTGAAATAGTCAAACAATTAAAAATAGGAGAATTATGGAACTTATTAAGTTTAACGCCGCACACTCTGGCGTAACCATCACCAACGATATGCAGGCTGCTGCAGCCAAGGCAAATGCCCTTCTTCACTCTGGCGAGGGCGAGGGTAACGACTTCCTCGGCTGGGTAAACCTTCCTTCGTCAATCACCGCAGAGGAACTCGCTGAGATTAAGCGTGTTGCAGCGAAACTTCGCGAGAAGGCAGAGGTCGTTATCTGCATCGGTATCGGTGGCTCGTACCTCGGCGCAAAGGCCGTGTTGGAGGCCATGAGCAACTCGTTTGAGTCGTTGAAGAAGAAGCACGACAACCCCACCGTTGTCTTCGCTGGCGAGAACATCTCGGAGGACTACACCTACGAGCTTATGGAGGCTGTTAAGGATTACTCTATCGCTACCATCGTTATCTCGAAGTCGGGTACTACTACCGAGCCCGCTATCGCCTTCCGCCTTATCAAGGCAGAGATCGAGAAGCGCTATGGCAAGAAGGAGGCTGCCGAGCGCATCGTAGCCATCACCGACAAGGCTCGCGGTGCTCTCAAGACCCTTGCAACACAGGAGGGCTACCCCACCTTCGTTATCGAGGATAATGTTGGTGGTCGCTACTCGGTGCTCACCCCCGTAGGTCTTCTTCCCTTGGCTGTCGCAGGTGTCGATGTTGACGCTTTCGTTGAGGGCGCACGCGATATGGAGCGCCTTACTTCGGAGGCTACACCTATCGAGCAGAACCCCGCAGCACAATATGCTATCGTGCGCAACGAGCTCTACAAGGCGGGCAAGAAGATCGAGATTCTCGGTTCGTATGAGCCTAAGCTTCAGTACATTGCAGAGTGGTGGAAGCAGCTCTATGGCGAGTCTGAGGGCAAGGATTTGAAGGGCATCTTCCCTGCAAGCGTAACCCTCACGGCTGACCTTCACTCTATGGGTCAGTATATCCAGGAGGGCGAGCGCACCTTGTTCGAGACCATCATCTCGGTTAAGAACTCGAAGTACGAGGTTAAGGTTGAGGCTGACGAGGCAAACCTCGATGGTCTTAACTTCCTCACCGGCAAGCGCCTCTCAGAGATTAACAAGATGGCAGAGCTTGGCGTGCGCCTTGCACATATCGACGGTGGCGTGCCCAACCTTATTTTGGAGATTGAGCGCATCGACGAGCGCACCATCGGCCAGTTGCTCTACTTCTTCGAGAAGGGCTGCGGTATCTCGGGCTATATGCTCGGCGTTAACCCCTTCAACCAGCCCGGCGTTGAGGCATACAAGAAGAATATGTTTGCCCTTTTGGACAAGCCCGGCTACGAGGAGGAGTCAAAGGCAATCAAGGCTCGCCTGTAAGCGTAACTTGCTAAAAATGAAAGGACTAACCCACATTGGTTAGTCCTTTCTTAGTTTTTAGTTGTTAGCGCAGTCTATACGATTTTATAGGATTTAATAGGGCACAGCGCTATCACCATTAACTCCTATCTCACCCTATCCAATCCTATTGCCCCCATCGGGCAACGCCGCGCTTCGAAAGTGGGCTGCCCAATAAGCAAATGCCATAAAACAACAAAGCCACTCAGATGAGTGGCTTGTCGTTTTATTAGTGGGAGCAAAGGGATTCGAACCCCTGACCCTCTGCTTGTAAGGCAGACGCTCTCCCAACTGAGCTAAGCTTCCATCTGGTGCGCCTTACTATTATAGCAAAGCAAATCGCATTTGTCAATAGATTTTTGAAAAAAATATTCGCACCGTTCATTATCCCTTCA
>JAGBYO010000062.1 GCA_017628735.1 Alistipes sp.
CGAGCCCTCGTACATCGAGTGGCGAGGCGCTGCAACCCACACGGGGCAGTGGTGCTCCGACGAGAAGCATACCGAGTAGTTGCGGGCACGACCACTGCGTTGAGCATTCTGCTCCGAGCCACCGCATAGGTGGTGGGCATAGTAGTAGGTCGAGTTATTGTCATCCACACCATCGGTATTCGCATCCACCTCGATAGGCAACTCAAACCAGCCAAGACGATAGGTGTTGCCCTCCACAGGATCGGGTGTCGGCTCAGGCTCAGGCTCAGGCTCTGGTTCAGGCTCAGGTTCTGGCTCGGGCTCGGGCTCAGGCTCGGGAGTAGGCACCTCGCCCTCCGCAAGGGTCTTGAATTTGCCACCCTCCTTGTTCCATACATCGCCTAAGGCATATATCATAACGCGATACTCATACTCGGTATTGGGCTTTAAGCCATCTACTACGACCGAGAATACACGGCCAAGCTCTGCTGCGTAGAAATCATCGCCAACCATAAAGCCAACACGCTCAACCTTGGCGAAATCCGAGGCGTTGATTGTGGCCTCCAAGGCGGCCGTTGTTGCGGTGATATTGGTTGCCTCGCTATCGACAACCTTACATGTAAATGCTACATCCTTATCGCACGACATGCCAATAAGCAGAAGGGCGATAATAGCAAAAAATCTCTTCATTACTCTCTATTTTTCGAATCTATCCAGATTGTTACTGGGCCATCGTTCGTAAGCTCAATCTTCATATCGGCACCGAAACTACCAGTCGCAACGGGGCGACCCAAGCGCTCCGACATAAGCCTTACAAAGCGCTCATACTCAGGGCGAGAAATAGCCTCGGGGGCAGCCTTAATCCACGATGGGCGGTTGCCCTTCTTGGTTAGGGCGTGGAGCGTAAACTGGCTGACGACCATAACATCGCCCGCAACATCCTCTACCGAGAGGTTCATTACGCCCGCCTCGTCGTCGAAGATGCGCAACGCAGCAATCTTCTTAACAAGCCACTCGCCATCTTCGGCCGTCTCGTCATTACCCACACCGACCAAGACCACAAGACCACGACCAATCTGGCTAAAAACCTTACCGTCAATATAGCACTTCGCCTCGGTAACCCTCTGAATTAAAACTCTCACAGCTAATCTCTAACAACTAAAAACTAACAACTCTCCTGCGCCTCTTCGAAGAACGCCCATAGGCTATCTCCCTTAGGCACAGGTGCTGTAATCGAAATAATCTTACCACCTACGGGGTGCTCAAACTCCACACGGCGCGAGTGCAGTGAGATGCCACCATCCTTATTTGAGCGCTTAGCGCCATACTTCAAGTCGCCCTTGATAGAGCAACCTATAGCCGAGAGTTGAGCGCGTATCTGGTGGTGGCGACCTGTCTTAAGGTCCACCTCCAAGAGCGTATAGTTTGTCGAAGCACCAAGCACACGGTAGTCCAACAGAGCCTCCTTGCCATCGCTCTTGGGACGCTGGTGGGCGTGCGAACGATTAGTCTTGGCATTACGCACAATCCAGTGGTGCAACGAGCCCTCCTCGTCGTTGGGGCGGTTCTCCGTTATTGCCCAGTAGCTCTTCTTGATACGACCTGTGCGTATCATCTCGTTGAGGCGTGCCAAGGCCTTCGATGTCTTGGCAAAGACCACAGCACCACTCACGGGGCGGTCGATGCGGTGTACCACGCCGAGAAATACCGCACCAGGCTTGTGGTCACGGATTTTGATCATCGCCTTTATCTGGTCCTCGATGGCCTCGGTGCCATCGGGGTCGCTCTGCACAAGGTCGCCAGCGTGCTTGTTCACCACAAGCAGATGGTTATCCTCGTAGAGTATATCGTTGATTGTAAACACTTTATTAAAGTTTGAATGTAAAAGGTAGAAGCAACTCTGCCGAGGGAACAACGGTAGCAGTGCCACCGCCCGACATAATCACACGAATGGGGCTTTGCTGGCGACGCTCAACATCGACAATCACCTGACGGCAAGCGCCACAGGGGTAACACTCACGCTCCGAGGGCACGGAAGCGATGGCGAGCGACACCACGGGGTCGTCGGCATAGTTAGCCTCGACATAGTAGAGCAGCGAGCGCTCGGCACAAAGTCCCGAAGGGAATACCTCACTCTCGAAGTTCGCAGCATCGAGCGTGCGACCGCTACGCAACCTTACGGCAGCACCCACCGAGAAGTTGGAGTGTGGCGCATGAGCCTTCTTAGTTGCCGACTCCGCCTCGCTTACCAACACCTGGTCAACTACATCCATATCCCCGATATGGTCATAGTGTTCGTATTCAAATTCCAAAGTTCGTTTCATAACTTCGACGATAATGGTTTAATTCCACAAAATTAAGAAAAAATTCTTAAACTTCAAAATTTGCGTAGCAATACGGAAGATATTTGGTGAAAATAGGAACGGGAAGAGAGTTGTTAGTTTTTAGTTTTTAGTTGTTAGTTGTTAGAATTTTTATGACGAGTAAGACCATTAAGACAAGTAGGACAAGTAGGAAAATGATACCCGACATCGTAATGGTCTTAAGGTCCTAAGGTCTTAAAAAACAGAGCGATTTCAAAGAGTAGGCAGAGAAAATACGGAGTACG
>JAGBYO010000063.1 GCA_017628735.1 Alistipes sp.
ATATATCAATGATAAAGTAGGTAAGTGTAACCGTCTTGATAAATGTGGTTATCACTACACACCCAAGCAATATTTTGAGGATAACCCTTGGTTAAAGGAAGATAAGTGTTCGTTTTTTCATTTTCATAGGGAAAATGAACGAACGAACACTGAACGCCGAACTTCACCGCCACCTATCGGCTATATCTCGGAGGTGGTATATGAGCTCTTTACGAAGTGCGATAGGCTGAGCGACCATGCGCTGTGGTTGGTCGATAAGTCTGGCATCGAGCAGACGCAGTATGCAAAGAGTAAAGATATTTTAAGACGATAGGAGAAATCTATCAAAGGTCTTAAAAAAAACTAACAGCTAACAACTGTTAACTAATAACTTTTTCTTACCTTTGTAGGTCAATGATTTCGTTAAATCGTAAAACTTGAAAGATATGAAACATTTTGTTACGCATCTTATGCTCGCTGTGGTGGCTATCGTTGCCATTGTGGCGTGCTCTGTCGAGCCAAAGCGTGAGCCTATCACATCGGACTTTGCTATCTATCTCAATGGCTATCAGCTTATTGAGAAGAGTGGCGTATTGGAGCAAATCACCGAGTCTAACCGCCTGATGATAGCATCTACCGCATCGTCGCAGGTGTCGGCCGAGAACTCGGAGTTCCTTAAAAGTGTTGTTGTCGACCTCGATAATTCGGGCTTGTCGCTCACCAAGCCCGTCTATGCGCTCATAAATTTCGACGCAACAACCGAGGAGGCAGACCTCACGGCCGTAGTCGAGGTTCACAATGCCGAGAGCGTAGATAAGCTTATGGCTACCCTTTCGGAATTGCTCGTTCATCAGGGCGAAGAGCCTCTTACGCTCATCCGCGAGGGCGACAATCGCTATGTCGATTTAGGTGAAGAAGGCACTTTAGTTGGATATAACGAAAGCCGTATGGTTGTGTGCGTTAAGAACGACGAACTAAAGTTGTTTGTAGATAAGGCGCTCGATGCTCCGTTGGCAGATTTAGAGCCCTTCGGGGAGCGTGATTTCGCACTCTACTGCAACAACCACCGCCTAATGGATATCCTCGAGAAGATGTACGAAAAACAGCTTGCCTACGACGATATCGAGTCACAGAATATGGTGGCGTCAATCTCAAAGTATCGCGCATCGTTGGCCGAGGAGTCGTCGACAGTTATCGGCTTGGCGTTCGAGAAGGGAAAAATCGTTTTAGATAGCAAGGCCAATGGCGTTAATAGTGAGGAGTTTGGCTGGGTAAAGTCGGCTAATGGCAACAACCTGCAATATCTACCCAAAGATGCCCTTGCGCTTATCAATCTTAGCCTTAATGGTGAGGGTCTGATGTCGTTCGTAAACGAGGCTCTTACCGACGAGTTTATCGCATCGTTAGGCTTCGACACCAATGAGTTTAACGCGGGTATGGCAATCGCTACCGATGCCATTAGTTCTATCGATGGCGACATCACAATAGCGCTTAACAAGCTCGATGGCGTAGTCTATCACGGCTACCCCCAACCATCTAATGTCGAGGCTATTATGTTGGCTGATGTAAAGGATAGCTATATCATCGACAATGTGGCATTGTTCGGCGGTGCGTTCCTTACTCGCACAGCCGATGGCAACTATACTCTACCCCTCTCACACACTATGCGTATCAATTTAGGCCAGAACGAAAATACCCTCTTTGCAGGCGTTAATGCATCGCTCACTGAGCAGACCCCCTCAGCCGAGGAGGCTCGTTGGGCAGATGTCGCGAGGGGTTCGTATGGCAGTTGCATATTGGTCGATGTCGAGCAGATGATGCGCACTAAGTTTATCAACGACCTCTTTACCTTCACACTTGCGGAGATGGATAAGCCTGCCGATGCCATCGCCGAGCAGATTGTGGCACTTACCAACTACTTCTATGCTCGCGCTACGGACTCTACCTCAGGCGAGATTGTATGGGTCTTCGACAACGCTAATGTCAACTCGTTGCGTCAGATTAGCGACATTGTGATGCCCTATATCAAGCTCTTTGTAGCATCTCAAATATAGCTTAGTTACTGCCGTGAAAACTATTAAGTTACAGCGTGTTCTGCCTCGCATATTTGCCGACCGCAAGAGCGATATATCATCGGATATATGGCTTTCGGATGTGGCCTTTGAGCGTGGCCGTAGCTACCTTATCGAGGCCGACTCGGGCAAGGGTAAGTCGTCGTTGTGTAGCTACCTCTATGGTCAGCGCAACGACTACGAAGGTACTATTTTGTTCGACGATAGCGACATTAGCTCACTTTCGCTCGACGAGTGGTCGGCCATTCGCCGAGGCTCGATAAGTATACTCTTCCAAGACCTCAAACTCTTTGCCGAGCTTACGGCTTTGGAGAATGTCGAGATTAAGAGCCAAATCACCCACTTCTCGGATAGAGCGACTATCGAGAGACGCTTCGAGGAGTTGGGCATTGCAGATAAACTAAACACTCGAATTGACCGACTCTCTTTCGGTCAGCAACAGCGAGTTGCGCTTATCCGTGCGCTCAGTCAGCCTATCGACTTTCTTATGCTCGACGAGCCTATTTCGCACCTCGACGAGCGTAATAGCGCTACGATGCGCGATATGATTTTGGCGGAGCAACGCCGACAGGGTTTTGGCATTATCGCCACCTCGATTGGCCGACATATAGACATGAACTACGATAAGGTGCTGAAGCTATGAAACTAATATGGAAACTACTTCGCCAACATATCAGCATTGGCGAGTTCGCAGTATTTGTTGTTGCAGGCATTGTCGGTATGCTTATCATGCTTACGGGCGTACAGCTCTACAGCGATATTCGCCCTATGCTTACGGGCGAAAAGTCGCTTATCGGCAACGACTATATGATTGTAACGAAGCCCGTAAAGCGTGTTGGTATCAGCTCAACCAATTTCTCAACTGACGAGGTCGAAGCCTTTCGTCGTGAGGAGTTTGTCATCGACCTTGGCGAGTTCCTATCGTCACAATACGAAGTCTATGGCAGTGTGATGTTCAACGGCCGTAAACTCTCGACGATGATGTTTTTCGAGGCCGTCGATGATAAGTTTGTCGATGTCGAGACAGATAGGTGGCACTTCGATGGCATCACCAGCTCGATACCCATCATCATTCCGCGTAACTACCTCAATCTCTACAACTTCGGTTTTAGTCAAACGCAGGGACTGCCACAGATTACCGAGGCGCTTATCAAGAGTGTAGAGCTCGACATCCGCCTCTCTGGCAACGGCTATAGCGACCATCTTCCCGCCCGTGTTGTGGGCTTCTCGGATAGGCTCAACACTATTTTGGTGCCTATGGAGTTTATGCAGTGGGCAAACGAGCGCTATGCCGATTCCTCTGCCAAGGAGGTCTCTCGCCTAATCGTCGAGGTCAAGAACCCTGGTGCACCCGAGGTCATGACCTATCTCGACCAGATGGGCTACCAAGCCGAGGAGAAGGCCGCAGAGAGTAGCAAGGCTCTGTTCCTACTTCAAGTAAGCGTTGCGGTGATTATCTTTATCGGCCTTGTATTCAGTATCTTGTCGATATTTATTCTTACGCTAAGCATATATCTGCTTATCGAGAAGAATAGCGAGAAACTGCGCAACCTTGCCCTTATCTGCTACACCCCTCAGCATATCGCTAAGCCCTACAACCTTATCACGGCATCACTCAACCTCGCGATATTTGTGGTGAGCATTGTCGCTACCCTACTTATCCGTGCTAAGTATCTCGGCTACATTAGCGAGATATTTGGTATCGAGGTGGGCGGGACAGCCCTTGTCGCTATCGTTACAGGCATTATTCTTAGCGTCGCAATCACAGCGTTTAATGTGTTGATTATCCGTCGTAAAATACGCCTTATATCAAGCAAAAGATGATACGCAAAGCAGTAGCCAACGATATCCCCACGATAATGTCGATTGTCCGCAGTGCGCAGTGTGCTTTGGCCGAGTTGGGTATTGACCAGTGGCAAGATGGCTACCCCTCGGTGGAGGCTATCGAGGGCGACATTGAGCGTGGTGTGGGCTATGTTGTGTGCGACGAAGAAGATATGCCGATTGGCTATGCAGCAATCGTTCTTACGGGCGAGGAGGTCTACAAGCAGATAAGCTCGTGGGCTACCAACGACGAGTATGTCGTGGTGCATCGCCTCTGCGTTTCGGGTAGTTGTCGCCGTCGGGGCATCTCCTATCAGCTTATACGCCATGCAGCCGAATTGGCTCGCAAACAGGGCTTCGATGCCTTCCGTATCGACACCCACCGAGGCAATATTCGAATGTTGCAGATGATGCGGAAGCTCGGCTTTGCCTACCGCGGTATTGTTCATTACGATAGTGGCGAGCGCTTGGCGTTTGACCTAAATTTAGATTTAACTAACACGATATAAGCCACACATCTATGGCAAGTTATCTACAAGTAGAGAATATCTCGAAATCCTACGGCGACCGTACGCTCTTTTCGGATATCAGCTTCAATATCAACGAGGGCGACAAGATTGCTTTGGTCGCTCCCAACGGCACAGGTAAGTCGTCGTTGTTGAAGATATTGGCTGGCGTCGAGCACTCCGACCGAGGTGGCGAGGTGAAGTTTATGAAGGATATCCGCGTCGCCTTCCTCGACCAAAATATGGTGTTTGACCCCAAACGCACCATCTTCGAGGAGGTCTATTCGCATATGAGCGACCTTACGCCCGCTATCCGCGAGTATGAGATGGCCGTAGCGAGTGGCGATACAGCGCGTTTGGAGCGTGCTATTGCCGCTATGGATGCTTCGGATGGCTGGTCAGTGGAGCAGAATATCCGCCAGGTGCTCTCGTCACTCAAGATTGAGCGCACCAACCAACTTATGGGCGAGCTGTCGGGTGGCGAGGCAAAGCGCGTAGCATTGGCGTGTATGATGTTACAGAACGCCGAGTTCCTGATTATGGATGAGCCTACCAACCACCTCGACATCGACATTATCGAGTATTTGGAGGGCTATCTCCAGCGCTCTCGCTGTACGCTTCTGATGGTTACCCACGACCGTTATTTCCTTGATAGAGTGTGCAATACAATTATGGAGATTGACCGTGGCAAGCTCTACACCTATCGTGGTAACTACACCCAATATTTGGAAAAGCGTGAGGAGCGATACCTAAATATGCAGGCCGAGATAGATAAGTCGCGCAACCTGCTACGCCGAGAGTTGGAGTGGATACGCTCAACACCCCAAGCCCGCACAGGCAAGGCTCGCTATCGCATCAATGCATTCTACGATCTTAAGGACAAGGCTTCGGTAAGTCTGCGTACCGACAATGTCGAGATAAATGTTGGTCAAGCTCGCCTTGGTCGCAAGATTATCGACTGCACCGATGTCGATTTAAGGTTTGGCTCAAGGCGAATGTTGGATAAGTTCTCGTATAAGTTTACCCGTGGTGAACGCATCGGCATCGTTGGTCGTAACGGCGTGGGAAAGAGTACATTTCTTAACCTTATGTCAGGTAGTTTAGAGCCAGACTCAGGCGTTGTGGAGCGTGGCGAAACCCTCCAAATAGGCTACTACACCCAGCGTGGCATATCGTTCAAGGCGGGACAGACCGTCTTGGAATGTGTGCAGGATATCGCCGAGGTAACGCGCACAGCCGATGGCTCAACCATCTCGGCTACAACGATGCTCAACCGCTTTCTCTTTCCGCACGAGTCGTTCAACAAGCGTATTGACATCCTTAGCGGTGGCGAACAACGCCGTTTATACCTCTTGACCGTCTTGATGCGTAACCCCAATATGCTTATTCTCGATGAGCCTACCAACGACCTTGATATCATGACACTCAATGTCTTGGAGGAGTACTTGCGTGAATTCAAGGGGTCGTTGCTTATCGTCTCGCACGACCGCTACTTCTTGGATAAGACCGTCGACCACCTCTTTGTCTTTGAGGGCGAGGGCCGTATCAAGGACTTTGTAGGTGGATATAGCGAGTACCGCGAATATATCAAGGAGAAGGAGGATGCAGAGCGTAACGAACAGCGTGCCTCTACCCCAGCCAAGCCCCAACCACAGCGCTCGCACGACACATCGAAGCGCAAACTATCGTATAAGGAGCAGAAGGAGCTTGAGCAGTTGGAGAGTGATTTGGAGGCTCTAAACTCCGAAAAAGCATCGCTCGAAGCAGAGCTTTCATCGGGAACTCTCGACTTTGACCGCCTTACCGAAGCATCAAAACGCATCGAGAAGATAATCGCTTTGATAGATGAAAAGGAGTTTAGATGGCTTGAGCTAAACGAATAACTGACAAACTATTATATCGCCTTACCTAAACCTGTATAATTGCCCTACAAAGGTCGGTTATGCAGGTTTTCTTTGCTCCATACTCTTAACCTTGGCATATTAGTTGTGTTTAGCCTTGGCGTAAACTTTAATTTTTAACCAAAAACAAAAGAGTATGAAAGCAATTAGACTTTTTTCGTTGTCGCTACTTTTGTCGCTTGCAACCTTTGCAACGACCAAGGCGCAAACAACATTCTATGAGGTAGCGGAGTACACGCCGACAATCTATATGATTGCGCGAGGCGAGGTTGTCGAAGAGTATGATGCCGATGCCACTCGCCAAAAGATTATCGACGACTATGCCGAGACTGCCCGTTGTGGCTTCTCGCAGCTCAAGAATCCTCAGTTTATCTTCGCCACACGCAACAACAAGTTCTCGTTGGCATTGGGTGGTCGTGTAAGCTTGCGTACAAGCTACGACTTTATGGGCGCTGTCGGCAATATCGACTTTGTCCCCTACGACATCACGCCTACGACCTATGCCAACCGTCAGCGTGTGATGATGGATGCTACGACCTCGCGCCTATTTATGAAGGCGATTATCAATAGTAATACTCTTGGTCGTGTTGTGGTCTACACTGATATGGATTTCCGTGGCGGTAACGAATTCTCTTATATCCCACGCCTTCGCTCGGCTTATGTGCAGCTCAAAGGCCTCACCGTAGGTCGTGATGTAACCACTTTCTGCGACTTGGAGGCGGCACCTCAAACGATTGATTTCGAGGGTCCCAACGCCTATAACTTCGAGTTCAACCAGATGATTCGTTACGAGCATAGCTTCTTGCGCAACCACCTTACTTTGGGCATTGCTGCCGAGATGCCCTCGGTCAATGCCACCTATGGCGAGAACTTTACCCCTATCCTTCAGCGTGTTCCCGATGGCATCGCCTACTTGCAATATGCTTGGGGTGAGAATAAGTCTAGCCACCTGCGTGCTTCTGCCGTATTCCGCGATATGTACCTCCACGACAAGGGCGATAACGACAACACCACGCAGTTTGGCTGGGGCGTTCAGCTTAGTGGACATATCGACATCACTCGCTGGGTAGATATCTACATGAATGGTGTATATGGCAAGGGTATTACACCTTATATTCAGGAACTTACAGGTACACCCTACGACTTTATCTACAACCCCGAGAAGCCAAATACCCTACTCACATTGCCTATGTGGGGTTGGCAGGCAGCAGCACAGATTAACATCGTTCCGGGTGTCTTTTGGTTGGCAGGTGGCTACTCAATGGTTAACCTCGACAAGGATAAGGGCTACTTGGCAGACGACCAGTACCACCGCAGTAGCTATATCTTCGGCAATGCCTTCTGTAACATCACGCCCAACTTTACCGTAGCGTTGGAGTATCTGCGAGGTATGCGAGAGAATATGAATAAGGACAAGGCACACGCCAACCGCGTCAACCTCCTGTTGCAATATAACTTCTAAAACTATCATTTATGGTAGGTCGGCACTCCTCGTGGGGTGCCGATTTTTTCGTACCTTTGTACCTATATAAATTTAGGATATTATGAGTCTACATTTCACAGGTTTAGTTATCGGCATTGCCACATTCCTTATTATCGGCCTTTTCCATCCTATCGTCATCAAAGGCGAATACTACTTTGGTGTAAAGATTTGGTGGGTATTCCTTATTAGTGGCATCATCTCTGGCATAGCATCGTTGCTTATCGAGCAGATATTGCTCTCTACGCTCCTTGCTGTATGGTCTGCATCGTCATTTTGGAGCATTGGCGAGCTCTTTGAGCAGCGCCGTAGAGTTGAGCGTGGTTGGTTTCCTGCACGCCCTGAGGGCAAGTTATTTGAAAAAAAATAACATTTTTTTAGTTTTCGATGTTACATTCAGCCACCCTTATTCGTTATATAGGTGAATGAAGATAACAAAAGAGTAAGCAGTGAAGAGTATCATAGAGAGATACACCGAGCTTGTATCGGAGGTCAAGGATGTAGTCTACCGCATGGCACTTAGCCTTGTCGGTGAGCATACCGAGGCCGAAGATATCACGCAGGATATATACGAGAGGGTTTGGAGGGCTCGTGACAAGGTGCTCCTCGAAGAGCACCCTCGAGCGTATGTCTGTCGAATGACTCGCAATCTCGCTATCGATAGACTTCGCCAGAGGGAGCGACAAGCTACCACCAACAGTCCCGAGATTGAGCGCGGAGGCATCGGCGATGGCAGTGACCTAAGGGATATTGGCGAACGAACAAAGGCTATTATCGCCACCCTGCCCGAGAAACAGCGCCTAACAATCCATCTGCGCGATATCGAAGGTTACGAAATCGAGGAGATTGCCGAGATTATGGAGATGGATGCAACGAGTGTAAGAATGAACCTTTCGCGAGCACGAAAGAGTGTGAGAGAGCAACTATTAAGAGTAATGAATTATGGAGTTGAATAGAGTTAAGATATTAGCCAACAGGTATTTCGATGGCGTTACCTCACGCGCTGAGGAGCAAGAGCTAAGAGAGGCTTTGCGCTCTATCGACAACCTCGACGATGAGCTTCGAGTGCTTAAGGCAATGCTCGATACGATGGATTCGCTCCACGAAACCACCTCGCCAGTTAAGGTCGTTCGCCCAACAATATCTCGTCGCGTTGTGTGGCTCGGAAGAGTGGCATCGGTGGCAATCGCAGCTTGTGCTATATTCGGCATCTTCCTTGGCATCAACCATCGCGAGCAGTCGATTGTAGAGTCGCCAACGATTATCTGCCACATCAACGGAGAGCTTGTTAGCGATCAGGCTATAGCGCGTGCCGAAATGGATAGAGTGCTTGGCGGAGTGGCTGATGATATGGCTTTGGCTATGGCAAAGATAGAAAAGTTAAAAATCGTCAAAACAGAGTAGTAGCATTAATTAACTAAACCTAAATTTATATGAAAAAGTTTCTTTCTTTGGCTCTAATTCTTACCCTTGCTGTGGCTGGCCTCTCTGCGCAAGAGCATGGTGTGGTAGCGATAAACGATAGTGGCGACTATGTATCATCGAAAGATGGCAACCTTAACCTCTCGGTGGCGGGTATGATGTTCTCAATCAACAACGAGGGCCAGGCCGTTCCCGCAGTACCTCAAAAGTCGAATAGCAAGATTGGCTTCTCGGTATACGGCGAGAGCTTTGGAGCTACAAAGACCGACCATATAGCATTTATAGAGTTGGGTGTTAATACTTTAGCCAACCAATCTTACGATCTATACACGCCTGAGGAGGCTGCAATGTTGCCATTTAGTCGCAAATCGACCTATCTCGCTCTTAACCCGATAGCTATGAGCGTTGCACTCAACAAGAGTCGTTCGTTGAGCTTCAATATGGCAGTGGGCTTCGCTATCGAGAACTACAAGTTTGCGGGTAAATACTCGATGAAGTACGATGGTGGCATTATGCGCCCTATCGAGCTTGAGGGCAACATAAAGAAGTCGAAACTTGTTGCTACTTACCTACATTTCCCATTCTTGCTAAACTATAACTTTAGCCGTAAGTTTTTTATTGCTGCGGGCGTAAACCTCGATATAGCGATAAACTCAAAGCTCTTTTACAAGAAGCCCAGAACCACTATTGAGGGCGAAGTAACCCTTAATCCAGTACAGGTGGGTGCTACGGCACGCATCGGCTGGGGTAAGCTCTATGGCTTTGTAAACTACTCGTTTATGGAGATGTTCAAGGTAGGCACAGGCCCTGGTGGCAATCGTCTATCGGCTGGTATAGGTCTCTTCTTCTAATATAAATTTTAGTTAAGATGAAACGGTTTATATTATTTATAATCTTGTGCTTGCCACTATCGGCAATGGCCCAAACCACAAGCTTTAACAAACTTATGGAGAAGTACTCAACAATGCAAGATTGCACAACAATTGTAATGGAGAAAGAGATGTTGCGCAGTATGGGAGTGGAGTCGGGAATGGATAGTGTGCTTGTGGTATCTGTAGAGAGCAAAAGCCTCATTGATACATTCCGAGAGGATGTAACGCTTGCCACCAAGGGGTTTAGTGTGTTGATGACCGTAAAT
>JAGBYO010000064.1 GCA_017628735.1 Alistipes sp.
AAAAGTGAGTGCCTCGGGATAGTACAAGAAGTACAGCCCGAGGCACTCAACTTTTTGGGATGGGTCGAAAATGACCCCTTTTCACAAGAAATTACTATTCCCACTCAATCGTTGCAGGCGGCTTCGACGATATATCATAGACTACGCGGTTTACGCCACGCACCTTGTTGATAATCTCGTTTGACAGACGAGCCAAAATCTCGTAGGGGATATGCACCCAGTCGGCGGTCATACCATCGGTAGACTGCACAGCACGGAGTGCCACGCAACGCTCATAGGTGCGCTCGTCGCCCATAACGCCTACCGACTGCACGGGGAGCAATATAGCACCTGCCTGCCAAATCTTATCGTACCAGCCTGTCTCGCGGAGGGTGTCGATATATATCTTATCTACATTCTGCAAAATCTCGACCTTCTCGCGGGTGATGTCGCCCAAGATGCGGATTGCCAAGCCGGGGCCGGGGAAGGGGTGGCGACCGATAAGGCGCTCAGACATACCCATAGAGCGACCTACACGGCGTACCTCGTCCTTGAAGAGTAGGCGCAGAGGCTCAACAACCTTCAAGCCCATCTTCTCAGGAAGACCGCCCACATTGTGGTGCGACTTGATAACCACAGCCGTGCCGTTGACCTGTGCCGACTCCACAACATCGGGGTAGATGGTGCCCTGACCGAGCCACTTCACGCCATCGAGCTTCTTTGCCTCAGCCTCGAAGACCTCGACAAAGTCACGACCGATAATCTTACGCTTGGTCTCGGGGTCAGAAACGCCTGCAAGGTCGCCGAAGAACTTCTCCGAAGCATCTACGCCCTTGACATTAAGACCCATACCGCGGTAAGAGTCGATAACCTCCTCAAACTCATTCTTACGCAAAAGGCCAGAATCTACGAAGATGCAGTAGAGGTTCTCGCCAATAGCCTTGTGAAGGAGCATAGCTGCCACAGATGAGTCTACGCCACCCGATAGGCCGAGCACGACCTTGTCGTTGCCGAGCTTCTCGCGAAGCTCCTTGACGGTGCTCTCGACAAAGCCCGCAGGAGTCCACGAGCCAGCGCAACCGCAGATGCCCTTAACGAAGTTTTCGATCATCGTAAAGCCCTCCTCCGAGTGGTATACCTCGGGGTGGAACTGTATGCCCCAGGTCTGCTCACCCTCGATGCGGTATGCTGCTACGGCAACATCCTCGGTCGAGGCAACGATAGAGTAGCCCTCGGGGATGGTGGTGATGGTGTCGCCGTGCGACATCCACACCTGCGACTCTGCGCTCAACGATGCCATAAGAGGGTCGGCAGCGTTCTTAACCTGCATACGCGCACGGCCATACTCGCGGCTGGGCGATGCCTCAACCTTGCCACCGTAGAAGTGGGCGAGGTACTGCGCACCATAGCATACGCCGAGCAAAGGCATCTTGCCCTTGATGGCGTCGAGGTCGATGCGAGGAGCACCCTCATCGCGCACCGAGCGTGGCGAGCCCGAGAGCACAACGCCCTTAATCGACTCGTCGAGTGCAGGGACATTGTTGAAGGGGTGAATCTCGCAATATACCTGCATCTCACGAATGCGTCGTGCGATAAGCTGGGTGTACTGTGAGCCAAAGTCGATAATTAGAATCTTCTCTGTCATAAAAGTTTACTAATAGCGGTAGTTATTAGTTGTTAGTTATTAGTTTTGGTTGTTAGCAAAGGTAGATGCCTCCCAACCTTTCTATTCTCCTCGAGAATAATTTGGTGTCTCGCTGGTGATAGTAATATCGTGGGGGTGGTTCTCTGTAACACCACTCGAGGTGATGCGGATGAAACGAGCCTTCTGCAAGGTCTCGATATCCTTAGCACCGCAGTAACCCATACCTGCACGGATACCGCCAACAAGCTGATATACGGTCTCGGCGAGCTTGCCCTTGAAAGGCACACGACCAACGATGCCCTCGGGAACGAGCTTCATAATATTGCCCTCAGAGCCCTTCTGGAAGTAGCGGTCTGCCGAGCCAGCCTTCATAGCATCGATAGAGCCCATACCGCGGTAAGCCTTGAACTTACGGCCGTTGTAGATGATGGTCTCGCCAGGTGACTCCTCCGTACCTGCGAACATCGAGCCTACCATAACGCAGTTACCGCCCGCAGCCAACGCCTTGACGATATCGCCCGAGTAGCGCAAGCCACCATCGGCGATGATAGGCACACCTGCCTTCTTAGCCTCGGTCGAAGCATCGTAGATAGCCGAGAGCTGAGGAACGCCAACGCCCGCGATGATACGGGTGGTGCAGATAGAGCCAGGACCGATACCTACCTTGATGCCGTCGGCACCATTCTCGATAAGGTACTTTGCAGCCTCGGCGGTGGCGATGTTACCAACGACAACATCGAGGTGGGGATATGTCTCCTTAATCTTGCGCAAGAGCGATACAACGCCCTTGGTGTGACCGTGTGCCGAGTCGAGAACTACGGCATCTACCTCCTCGGCAACAAGCGCTGCAACGCGGTCCATAGCATCGGGTGTAATGCCGATACCTGCAGCTACACGCAGACGACCCTTCGCATCCTTACAAGCGTTGGGGTTGTCCTTGAGCTTTGTAATATCACGATAGGTGATAAGACCTACGAGCTTGCCGTTGTCGTCGACAACGGGCAACTTCTCAATCTTGTTTGCCAACAATACCTCGGCAGCCGACTTAAGGTCGGTCTCGTGAGTGGTTACGATATTCTCCTTGGTCATCACCTCGTCAATCTTGCGCTCCATATCGCTCTGGAAGCGCAGGTCGCGGTTGGTAACGATACCGATAAGCATACCCTCGTCATCAACAACGGGGATACCGCCAATCTTGTTCTCCTGCATAAGCTGGAGAGCATCACCCACGGTGTTCTCCTTCTTGATGGTTACGGGGTCGTAAATCATACCACTCTCGGCACGCTTAACACGGCGCACATGGGCAGCCTGTGCAGCAATCGACATGTTCTTGTGGACAACGCCGATACCGCCCTCGCGAGCCAACGCGATAGCAAGAGTAGCCTCGGTTACGGTATCCATAGCCGCCGACACAATGGGTATGTTCAGTTGAATATTACGAGAGAATCGACCGACTGTCGACACCTCACGAGGCAAAACCTCAGAATAGGCTGGTACGAGCAACACATCGTCGAATGTGAGACCTGTGGTCTGTACCCTTTCATCAATAAAAGACATATGCAACTAGGTTTTTAGGTCAGTGTGTAATCCGAATAATTCCGATGACACCTACTTATTATTTCTGTTGCGCACAAAATTATAAAAAATAATTGGATTTCGCAATACCCTAAAGCTGTATTACCGAAAATTATTTCTCGCGCGTAGGGGCGCGGAAGGGCTAAGGTGCTTAAAGGTAGCTATCTACCACTTGGGAGTAATAGATAGTTGGAGCTGAAAGTTGATGCCCGGCATAGGGCGTGAGAGCACCGAGAGGTACTCCTCATCGAAGAGATTGTTAATGGTGAACTTCGCCACAAGGTCGGCCCAGCGGGGTGCAAAACGCCTCTCAAGCGAGATATTCGACATAAAGTATTCGGGGAGCTTGCCCGTGAGCATAAAGTCGTTTGACGACATCGTGTAGCGCTCCGAATAGTAGCACCACTTATACTCAAAAGCCCACTTACGCCACCCGAGTCGACCGTTGATGGTCGAGGTAAATTCGGGAACATACGGCAACTGCTTACCCACCGACTGGTCGGCAGGCGATAGCTTCTCGCCCTCGTTGATTGAGGGTGTCCACGAGAAGTTGCCGTCGAGCGTTAGTTGCCACTCCTTCGCAAGCGCCACATCGAGCGATGCGTTAAGCTCTACGCCATAGGCGTGCACATCCTTGATATTGCGTGGCGAGAAGAATCCCTTGGTCGTGGGCAACCAGATAATCCAGTCCGAGATATGCGAGTCAAACCAAGTGAACGAGCCGTTGAGCCTATATTTGCCCTCGCTACCTACGGCAAACGACACTCCCGCATCGTAGGTCCAGCCACTCTCGCTCTTTAGATTGGGGTTGCCACCAGGGAGGAAATATAGGTCGTTGAGTGTGGGGTAGCGGTAGTTGCGCGACACAGATGCCTTGGCCACGATATTGCCCCTCTTCGATATTACGCCATCGACGAACAAGGCGGGGATAATGGGGGTAAAATCGTTACCAAAGAGCTCCTCGCGAAGCACTACAGAGATGCCAAAGCGGTCGTTGGGGCGCCACTTTGCCGATACGGCACCCGACAATTCGACACGCGCCTGACGATAGCCCACGATGCCCTTGTCGCCACTCTGGATGATGATATTCTTATCACGGCTCTCGACAAAGTGCTGGTGCATCGATAGGTTGGCGGTAAAGAGCCACTTCGAGTCTATATAATACTCTCCATCAACCTCGCCATAGATGGTGTTTATCTTGTTGCGCGAACGGGTCATATCTGCCATTATGCCGTTGCCCAAGTCGCGCTTGTAGTCGTATGCCATCGAGGTGTGGATATATCCCGCCCGTGCCCCCATCTTCCAACTGCTACGCAGATGCTCCCACGAGGCTACGGTGCGCAAGGTCTGCTCCTTCTGGCGGTTGTCGAAATCGACATCGTCGCCGTGGTCTACGGTGAGCATCGCAAGCTCGCGGTTGGAGTTTAGATACCATGCATTAAGGCCAAAGCGGTCGCCAGCCTTGGTGTCGTAGTAGACCTCCTGCAAGATGTGAAAATCGCGATATGAGCCACTGCGGTTGCGCTCCACAGGGTAGTATTGGTCGATGATGTTCATCTCATCATCGTAGATATTGACCTTCTTATCGCGGTTGGTGTATTTGAAGTCGTTGGGCGAGGTAGAGAGTACGGCACGGGTCGAAAGTTGCCAATGGTCGTTGCCCCAGCCAAGGCGCAAGAACTCGTCGAACGAGCGGAAAGAGCCTATGCCCTGAATATATTGCAGCGTAAATCCTCGGCTCTCGGTGGGTGCCGTGGCGAGCTTCACCGAGCCACCCAAGCCACCACCCGTATCGTTAACGGACGATGTGCCGTGCAGAAGGGTGGCCTTGTCGATAAAGTAGGCGGGAATCATCGAAAAGTCGGTCATACCGAGCATCGGGCTGTTGAGCTTCATGCCGTTCCACTTGACCTGCGTATGCGAGGGCGAGGTGCCACGAAAGGCTACGGTAGAGAGCGTAGCGCGACCATAGCTCTTGACAAATACCGAGCTACGGAATGTCAGCACATCGGCCATCGAGAGTGCTATATTCTCCTTAAGCGCCACCGAGTCGATAGGTGTCTGCTGCACACCAATCTCCTTTATCGGGCGGTTGCCGACAATCGAGACACCCTCAATGTCTACGAAGTGCTCGCCATCGCGGTAGGCATAGCCCGCCTGACCCTCTTGTGCCACAGAGTGCGAGGAGAGCGTAACGAGGGCGCAGATAAGTAGCGCAAAGCCCCTAAGACGATATGTGAAAATGGTCTGCATCACTCTTTCCAACAAAAAGCTCCGGGAATAATACCCACATAAAACTCATCGAGAAGCTCGCCTGAGGCACTATAACGATAGATTTTGCCCTGCTGTGTGTAGTCCACAGCATCGGCGATATATACCTCGTCTGTCAGAGGGTCGACCGTCAAGCCGTAGTATATCGTGCCACGGCTATCGAGGAATGGTCGCACGGGGACACTGTCGGCATCTACCGACATCGACCAAATATCGTCGTTAATCCAGTAGAGGGTGTCGCCACGGCCATTTATCTGCACCTCGGAGGGTGCATCGCCCTTGCGGAAGCTAAACTGCTTCTCGATAGTGAAGCTCTCGGGGTCGATGCGGTAGAGCGAGGGTGCTTCGTAGCCGTAGGGCGAGCCTTCGTAGCCACCATCGGTTACGGTCCAAAGCTTGCCGTTGCAGTCCAAGGCGAGCGATGTAGGCTGTATGCCCACCTCCAACTCGGCAACGATTTTATCCGTCTCGGTGTCGATTTTAAGCAGTCGGTTTTGGTACGACCAGCAGTTTACATAGAGGTATTTGCCCAAC
>JAGBYO010000065.1 GCA_017628735.1 Alistipes sp.
CTTGGTTGTCGAGGTACCAGCGAACGGTCTTTTCGATGCCCTCCTCGAACTGCAATGAAGGCTCCCAGCCGAGCTCTTTTTGCAACTTTGTTGAGTCGATGGCATAGCGTGCATCGTGGCCAAGGCGGTCAGTAACATAGGTGATGAGGTCTAGCGATGCGCCCTCTGGATTGCCCAAAATGCGGTCTACGGTCTTAATCATCACCTTGATAAGGTCGATGTTTTTCCACTCATTAAAGCCGCCGATATTATAGGTCTCGGCAACCTTGCCCTTGTGGAAAATCAGGTCGATAGCCCTTGCGTGGTCCTCGACATATAGCCAGTCGCGCACATTCTCGCCCTTGCCATATACAGGTAGCGGTTTGCCCTTGCGGATATTGTTGATAAACAGAGGTATCAACTTCTCGGGGAACTGGTAAGGACCATAGTTGTTGGAGCAGTTGGTAACGATTGTCGGCATACCGTAGGTGTCGTGATAGGCACGCACAAAGTGGTCCGACGATGCCTTTGCTGCCGAATATGGCGAGTGGGGATTGTAGGGTGTCTGCTCGGTGAAAAGCTCATCGTTAAACGCCAACGAGCCATAGACCTCATCGGTAGATATATGGTAGAATCGCTTGCCCTCATAACCTTCGGGTAGGCTCTCCCAGTATAGCTTTGCTGCCTGCAAAAGCGACAGAGTGCCCATCACATTTGTACGGGCAAAGGTAAATGGGTCTTTGATGCTTCTATCCACATGGCTCTCGGCTGCAAGATGAATAATGCCGTCAATCTTCTCGCGCTGCATCAACTCGTAGAAGGCCTCGAAGTCGCATATATCCATCTTCACGAACTTGTAGTTGGGCTTCGACTCGATATCTTTGAGGTTTGCGAGGTTGCCTGCGTATGTCAGTTTGTCGAGGTTGATGATGTTGTACTCGGGGTACTTATTCACAAACAGACGCACCACATGTGAGCCGATAAAGCCCGCACCACCGGTGATAACTATATTTCGTTTTGCCATCGTTTACTGCTTCTTAATATTTCGTATGCACCTTGCGAGAGAATCTCTCCAATGTGGAACATCAACGCCAAATACCGCCTTTATCTTGCCCTTGTCGAGCGCAGAGTATGCGGGGCGTTTTACTATGCTCGGATACTCTGCACTTGTGCAGGGCTGGATATCGCACTCTGTTGTGCCGTAAAGCTCCGAGATAGCCTTTGCAAACTCAAACCACGAGCAGATACCCTCGTTGGAGTAGTGGAAGATGCCCCTCTGCGTACCATCGTATCTTGCCACAACAGCCACTATCGCCCTCGCCAAATCGAGTGCATAGGTAGGTGTGCCTATTTGGTCATCAACAACCTTGATTTGAGATTTGGTTGATGTGAGGTTAATCATCGTCTTGCAGAAGTTCTTGCCAAACTCCGAGTAGAGCCACGCCGTGCGGATAATGATATAACGGCAATCTGTTGCGATAATTGCCTCTTCGCCAGTAAGTTTTGTGCTACCATAGACGCTCTTCGGTGCTGTTGGTTGCTCCTCGGTATATGGTGTGTCGCTCTCGCCACCAAATACATAGTCGGTCGAGATATGCACCAAAAGACCATCGAACTCCTTTATCGCCTTGGCAAGATTTGCAGGGGCGGTGGCGTTGATGATTTTCGCCTTTTCTCTCTCTTCCTCAGCCTTGTCGACATTGGTGTAGGCGGCGCAGTTGATGATGATGTTTACGCCATTGTCGGCAATCATCTTACGCACGGCATCGAGGTCGGTGATGTCGAGGTATACGGTCTCGCCATCCTCCGCGATATCGGTGAAGATATAGCTGTCGGCACTATCTTTTGCCGTAGCGCGTATCTCGTTGCCTAACTGACCGTTAGCGCCCGTAACAAGAATCCTATTTGCCATAAGTGAACTCCTCGCCAATCTCGGCAAGAGTAGGGTTGTGCTTATCTTTCTCCGAGAGGATTATATCTGCCTCCGAAATGCCCCAGTTGATGGCAATCGATGGGTCGTTCCACACTATTGCACCCTCGCACTCGGGGTGGTAGAGATTGTCGCATTTGTACTGGAATATCGCCTCATCGCTCATCACCGCATAGCCGTGTGCAAACCCCTTGGGAATGAACAACTGGCGGTGGTTATCCTCCGAAAGTTCCACGGCAACATACCTGCCATAAGTGGGGCTACCCGTGCGGATATCTACCGCAACATCGAGAACTCTGCCCTTTACGACACGCACCAACTTCGCCTGTGCATAGGGTGGTCGCTGGAAGTGAAGACCTCGCAGAACGCCATACTTCGACCTACTCTCGTTATCTTGCACAAAGCGCGTCTCGATGCCTGTCTCGGCACGGAAACGCTCTTCGTTGTAACTCTCGAAGAAGTAGCCTCGCTCATCGCCAAAGAGCTTGGGCTCAATGATTAGAACACTCTCGATTGCCGTCTTGATTACTGCCATACGCTACCTCTTTACGAGTTTAATCATATACTGACCATAGCTGTTGCCCTTCATAGGCTCTGCCAAACGCAACATATCTTCGTCGCTTATCCAACCTTTGCGCCACGCAATCTCCTCTAAACAAGCGACTTGAACGCCTTGGCGAGTCTCTACAACCTCGACAAAACGCGAGGCATCGAACAGCGACTCCTGCGTGCCAGTATCCAACCACGCAAAGCCACGACCCAGCACCTGAAGCTTCAATTCGCCATCACGGCGGAAGGCATCATTGACCGAAGTAATCTCCAACTCACCACGCTCCGAGGGCTTTATGCTCTTGGCGACATCCACAACCTTGTTGGGGTAGAAGTAGAGACCTACAACGGCATAGTTCGACTTGGGATTTTCGGGCTTCTCCTCGATGCTCAAGACATTGCACTCATCATCAATCTCGGCAACGCCAAAACGCTCGGGGTCTTGCACCTGATAGCCGAAGATGGTGGCTTTCGACTCCTTCTCGGCAATCTCCACCGCCTTTTTAAGCATACCAGTAAAGCCCTGACCATAGAAGATGTTGTCGCCCAAAACCAGACAAGCCGAGTCATCGCCGATAAACTGCTCGCCGATGATAAATGCCTCGGCAAGACCATTGGGCTGTGGCTGCTCGGCATACTCAAACCTCACGCCGTAGTCTGCGCCATCGCCCAACAATCGACGAAAACCGGGCAGATCGTGCGGCGTTGAGATGATAAGAATCTCACGAATACCCGCCAGCATAAGCACCGAGATAGGGTAGTATATCATCGGCTTATCATAAACGGGCAACAGCTGCTTGCTGATACCCTTTGTTATGGGATACAATCTCGTGCCATTCCCTCCCGCGAGTACGATGCCTTTCATAGTTTTGTGCTTTATATTAAACAACCCCGCACGATGCGAGGTTAATTTATTTTAACGATTTAGGTTTCAGTAGGTGGCTGTAAATCTGAACGATAAATGTTCTTAACAATCCCTCTCTGTACACGATACGATGCTTCCAGCGATTTGCCCACCAACGGCGATATCTGAATATCAATCGGCGCAAAATGCCCTTTGATGGCATCTTTTCCGAGAACTCTGGCGAGATGATATCGTTGAATACTCGCTGCTCCAACTCGGCATTGCGCTCAAACTCTGGTAACATCTTACTATCTAAACCAAAATATTCGATAGATATTGCGTTTAGGCAGTTAAGAAATTTCTCCATATTGTGTCTTTTGGCAACACCATAGAGCCACGACCAGTCGATATCGGCATAGTTATTCTTTACGAATAGTGCCCAGTCGATGATATGTCTAAGACCTATCTCAACTGCTGCAAAGTGTGCTGCTGCGTGCCTAAGGAGAAACAGAGCATTAAGATTTGCAGGAGGCAACATTACGACCGAATCACCTATATGGTGCTCAATACCTGCATTTTCTTTAGATAAGCGTTGTAACTCCTGCTCGATATCCTTGTTTGATGGGTGCGCGTGAACATTTAGAAAATCGTAGTGATTCTCCACCATAATGCCATCGATAACAAATGTCGTATGGTGGTGCTTGTCTTCATCAATTTCAACGCCTTTAAGCTCATTTAGTAGCTTGTCTGCTTTTTGCTGTTCACCATAAAGCCAGATGTCAATATCTCCGCACTCACGATATTCGGGCGTGGGGTAGTAGATGCTTAGGCTATAACCCTTAAGCAACATCATCTTAATACCGTGTACGCCATAGAATTTAGCCAACTTTTCAATTAGCAACTTCTGTCTACGATACCTCGATGCAATCTTCTCTGCACTTAGCGCCCACTGCAACTTCAACGCCTTATCGGGCATCTGCTCAGGCGTTAGCTTGCCCTCATTCGCGAGCTTGCCAATGGCACTCCAAACAATTGCCAGCACGCCTTGTCGTTGTGCCAAGCGGAAGATATCACCCCAAACGAGCGTCTCTTCCGACCAATTATGCTCGTTGGACCAACCCATTGCCTCTTGCACCAATGCAAGAAGTATCTTTGCTGTGCAGTTCACTATCTGATGATATTTGCCTTAATCTGCTCAACGATATAGCAAGCATCCTTATCGGTTACGCAAGGACCACTCGGTAGGCACAAGCCACACTTGAAGAGTTCCTCGCTGACACCGTTAAGGTATGCGGGAGCATCTGCAAATACAGGCTGCTTGTGCATAGGCTTCCACAAAGGACGAGCCTCGATACCCGCCTTGTCCAATGCAACACGCATAGCCTCAACATTGGCATTGGGCTCACAGTCGGTGTGGAGCGACGATGATGCGTGGGTAACGCCTGCAGCACCGCCTACTGCACCCTGAACAGCTGTTTCGTATGCGTGCTCCTGACCCTTGACCTGGAGCGATGCGTCAAGCAATACGGTGTTAAGCCAGAAGTTGCTGTCAAATCGCTCTGAAGGGTTCTCGTGGAGTGTTATGCCCTCAACATCCTTCAATAGCTCACGATATAAGTCGCAGAGGTGCTTATGGTGTGCGATATGCTCCTCAGCAACAGTCATCTGACCACGACCGATACCCGCACAGATGTTCGACATACGATAGTTGTAGCCAATCTGTTCGTGCTGATAGTAGGGATATGCCTCGCGAGCCTGTGTAGCATAGAACATAATCTCGTTCTTCGCTTCGGCATCAGGGCAGATAAGCGCACCACCGCCTGAGGTGGTGATCATCTTGTTACCGTTGAACGACAATACACCAAACTTACCGAATGTACCACACATCTGACCATCATACTTTGAGCCAAAGCCCTCGGCAGCATCCTCGATAACGGGAATGTCGTACTTACGGCTGATTGCCATAATCTCCTCAAGCTTGGCGGGCATACCGTAGAGATATACGGGAACAATCGCCTTGGGCTTCTTGCCTGTCTTCTCGATACGGTCAATGATAGCCTTCTCCAAAAGTTCTGGATCCATATTCCAGGTGTCGGCTTCCGAGTCTATGAAGATAGGCTTAGCACCGAGATATGTGATGGGATTTGCCGAAGCGCAGAATGTGAATGACTGACACAACACCTCATCCCCAGCCTTGACACCGCACGCTATCAACGCAAGGTGAACGGCTGCGGTACCTGCAGAGAGAGCAACGACCCTCTTATCCTCACCGACGAAAGCCTCGAGGTCCGCCTCGAAACCATTTACATTAGGTCCAAGTGGCACCACCCAGTTTGTATCAAACGCCTCCTTAATAAACTTTTGTTCCTCGCCCGACATATGCGCCAAACAGAGGTAGATTCTATTTTGTGCCATAAAATGAATTTATGATATGTCCATATTGTTAATAATATACTTATATCTTTGTTCTGTTGAGATAATTTTACCATTATCATCAACTACGGCAATTCCACCATCTTTAAAGGCTGTCTTCCACATTCTTGCTTTAGGATATTTGTTTTCTTGATCCATTAAATA
>JAGBYO010000066.1 GCA_017628735.1 Alistipes sp.
ATTCTCGAATTTTCAAAAAATTTTTTCGGCGACTCCGTCGCCATTAAGAAGCGAGCCCCCGTATAACGGGGGACTCGCAAAGATTTAAGATTTTAATCGAAAGCGGCCACTGCGCGCGTGCGGTCACTAGTGTAACGGCGATTGCTACTCAGATAGCCGCTAGAATAGATAACCATAGAATGGCGAACACTGTACGAGGTTTCGGTCCACACGGTCGAATCTTGCGGGCGCCAAGTTACGCCGACTTTTGCCAGCGTGAGATTGATGATATCGGAGCCATCTACTTTTCTGTCCGCCATAAAAGCTGCGCCCATATCCGCATCCATATTGAACCAATCACCAGCTCCGATACGAGTGTCAGACTCCACGCCAATCCCCATTGGATCGTAGTTTGTTGCCCAATGTGCAAATGGGAACGCCGGTTGCTGTTCTCCGTTGATATCAAGGTAGGTAATTGCCGCCAATTTATGGGTATTCGCACCGAAGGTATGCTGCTTTGGCTCTAACACTCCTTTGGAATATGGGCGTATTGCCATTTGGTCGGCGATGTACGCCTCATAACTTCCATTGTAGTATTCATACACGAGTGGGTTATCTTCTGCTGTAAACACCGCCTCATTGAGTATTTCGCTATGTTTGACAGGCTGATTCGTGCTCGCAGAACCGTTAGTGCGGAACCTTTCCAACATCCTTTCGTAATTGATACCGGCATAGTATGTGGCCAACCCATTTTTCCTATGCACAACACTCTCTGGCACAATGTCTACACCGATATCAACAAAGTTGCAATTTTGGTAATGAATGGGTGTGATTTGTCGAGAGTATTCACCCGCCGAGGCATTTACCACCTCCAAACTAGTGCATTGGAGATAGTAGTTCATAGTTAGAACTATTGCGCCTGCTTCTTCATTAACCGTTGCTGTCCAATAGTCTGCACCATACAAAGCGGTAGCACAAGTTGTTTTGATAGTATTAGCCACCTCTGAAAGAGTAGAGCCAGCAGAGTAAGCGATATCGATATTGGTGGTTGCATTATGAGTAATGGTGAACGATCCACCATTGGCGGTGTCGATTCCATAGATAGCTATCTGGAAACCCGCAGCCCACCTTTGGTATGGCCCCCAATTTACATCAACACCAATAGTTCTTCCCTTGTACTTGAAGACTACGGCAACCGCCTTTACCCCCAGCGAGGAGAGCATTGTAGTTGTGAGGGCTTTCGTTGCGGGGAGTGTATCTCCGTCAATAAAACGCACTCCGTGTGTGGCATCATAGACGATGAGGTCGCCATCTTTGACAAACTCTTTTTCTACGAAAACGCCATAGCCATCAAACTTTGCCACACTGTCAGCCACGACCGATATGATGGTCTTCTTGGCCGAAGCTCGTGCAGATGCGCCGGCGACATACTCCGCCTCGCTACTATACTTCTTGAATTGTTCCATAGTTCTCCTCAATGTTAGTCTGTTCTACTTCCAGCTGAACCTTCAGCTGCTCTGCTTCGATACGCAAGCGGTTGATTTCATCCACCGCCTGTGCTCGTTTTTCAGCTACCTCCGAGGGCATTTCTCGCCCTCTCTCGTATTTGGCAATGACCTGCCAATCGGTATCGTTCAGATACTCCTGATGGCTGATAATGGCGGCCTCCGCCGCATTGAGTTTTTCCTGCGTCATAGTAGTAGATTATTTCCAGTCCGACACATATTTACTGCCCGTCGCCGTGTAGGACTTTTTGTTGGTGATGTCTATATACCTCTGACCGACCTTGTCGGGTACCACGGTCGGAGCACCTTCGCCGATTAGGCAGTCGTTGCTGTCGCCCCAATTCTCCAACGAAGTTCTCACAATGAGGCGGTCAGCGATGAGAGTGTCCCTCTCGCCAAGCCTCTGCTCAAGAGCTTTGAGGCGAGCGTTAAGTTGCGCCAAGGCCACAGCCGTAGCACCCTCCATTGGCGACACATCGGCTACGAACATTATCGCACCGGACCAAGTTTTACCATTGTCGCTACTCAATCTCATATAGCGGTCGCTCGAAGTCCAAGTCGTATGCCACGAGGTGGCATCGCTGCTGTACTGAATCGCCAAGTGAAGCGAGGCTAAGTACTCCTGTTCGGTGCCCTTGAAGCCATTACGCACCGCCAATTGATAGTTGGAATAGCCGTAGAGGAGAGTTTCGAGAATAGTAATCTGCTCCGTCAGCGCTGAGCCATTGTCGCTCGGCCCATTCCACAAGTACACGCCCGTAAATGAAGGTTCCTGCGAGATTTTCAAGGAATTTAGGAAGTTTTGGTCAGAGGTGAGCAGTCTGACCATACAGAAGAGTTCCCCCTCGGGGATGTTGTAGCGAGAAAGCGACAGGTAGCAGAGCACTTTATTGGAGCTACCACTCACTGGCCCACAGTTTTTCCACTCCCCACCAATGCGCCCACACACAATCCTGGACTGTGGCTGCTTGGGGTTGAAGTAGACCAACTCGAAGTCGCACTCTGGAACAGAGTACTCCACCCTCTCGCCATCCACGATGGAGTAGAAGGTGTGGCAGACCGTCTTGTCAGACAGACGGTGCCATCTTTCTTTGATTTCAAAAGTAGTCGATGCCATATTATTTGATGTAAATGAATTGTTCGAGATCCTCACGCTGCGGCACAATAAAATCTTGTTGTGCATCTGCTCGTCGATACTTGAACGAGTAACTGTTCAGAGCTCTGATGATGTGTTCTGCTTTGTCCACATCTACGACGATGGGCACCATCTCGCCACTGTTGTCAATCAACCAGCGATGATTTGAACGCAAGAAGTCAAGCACCCACACTCTGTGAGCCTCATCTTTGATGTACCCGGTGTTGATGGTGTGCTCGATGACCGAGGTGCCCTCCAACTCGTGTTCAACGCCCCATGCTGTATATCTCGCCGGTGTAGTGGTTGTCGCCACAACCTCTTCACCCGTAAAGCAGATGACATCGTAGCCTCCTCGCTGGTTCTGAAATAGGAAGAACTTGTCTCCGAGTTTGCTATCTCGGAGCACATATCTTCGAGGCTTAATGTCGTATTCATAGCCCCTGATGACATACTGGACATCGAACGCCACGCAATCCTTGGAACCAGCCCAGGATGGATAGTTCGTGTCAATGATAGCACGCAAAGCCGCATTGACCGTTTGGTAAGAAATATCGAGCGTAATAATAGATATTTGCGCTTGGAATTGAGCGTTTACAGAACACTCCACGGTTTGCCCATTAGCATAATATCCAGTGATATTCAAATAGCAGGTCTCATCGCCATAAGCCTTGACCGAAAGGCGAAGAGGTTGCTTGGCCGAGATAGTCTGAATCTGTGGAGATACCGTACAGACATAAGGATCGAAGATGTCGGTACCCAGGTCCGCACCTTCTGATATATGGTAAGAGTATTCTGCTCCATCAAGATGGATTGTGAGCCAAGGGCACTCGATGAAATTTTCGTAATCGTGGTCAAGCAAATTTCTCAACATAGAGCGGATCGGAATTACCACTAGTCCGTCAGAGTTTGCGGCGAATAGTGTCGTGGGTAGAACCTCCACACTGGCTCCACTATCCCATTCCAACCTTACACCGACGGTACAATCACCCTCCACAATTAAATCTTTGAGCGTGCGAGCGAAGTTATTATCTGGTTCTTGAATGATTGTTGCCATAGCTTTTTTGTTTCAAAAATATAGGTGCATTGTCCTCTTGCAAAGGACATCCTTAGCGTGTTATTACATTAGCCTCGACACTAATCACACCATCTGACGATATGGTGATAGAAGCCTTATCAAGAAAGCATTTGCGGTTACGAATCAGGAGTGGCTCGTATGGTTTGGCAATCAGCCTCTGCAACTGCGCCATAGAGAGCTGTGGC
>JAGBYO010000067.1 GCA_017628735.1 Alistipes sp.
ATCCCAATCTGCCACCCACTGAAGGAAATGTACGCCCTGTATGGTACAAGTACGAATTTGACGACAACACCATTACGATGACCAATGTTCAGTATGGTGGAACAAGCAAGAAGGAGTACAAAATTGAGGGTACTAAACTATATCTCAATGGTGAGCGTTATTCAAACTTCAAAAAAGAGAATGGCTTCGAATAATAGCTAAGTTTTAGTATTTACAGCCCGACCGCGTGGTCGGGCTGTTTTTGTGGAGAGATATTAGTTATTAGTTTTTAGTTATTAGTTGTGTAGTTGTTCTTTCAGCATTTTTCACTATATTTGCACAATGTAACATTTAGACAATGGGTCGCGATAGTTCATCTTGCACAAATCTGCGCTGGTATCAGCGTATCGCCGTGGAGCTTCTTTGGGGCTTCTGCCGTGTTGTGGGCTTCTCGCCACGATGGTTTCGCTTCTACTGTCTGCGTCCATTTCTCGCCTCTATCTTTTGGCTTATTCGCTATCGTCGCAAGGTTATCTTGCGCAACCTTCGTAACGCCTTCCCCGAGTTAAGCGAGAGGGAGCGTAGGCGTATTATGCGCCAAAACTACCTCTTCCTTGCCGAGATTGCAGTATGCACCATTATGCTCGCCTCGGTAAACCCGAAGCGTGATAGCGACCTTATCACCTGGCCAAATTTCGATGAGCACCAGAAGCATACCAATGGCCGAGACTGGATAGCTCTCGCCTCACACTACGGCTGCTGGGAGTACTTTATGCTCTATAGTTGGAGCAACCCCAACTGCCGAATGTTGGGTGTCTACCACCCCCTGCGTAGCGCAATATTCGAAGAGTTGTATCACCGTTTCCGCAACCTCGCGCCCAATATCGACCAGGTGGCGATGAAGAGTTGCATCCGCCACTATATCCACCATCGTGGCGAGGAGCGCCCCATAGCCCTCGGACTTATTTCGGACCAGAGCCCCATACTCCGTGCCGACACCGAATGGATAGAGTTCTTCGGTCAGCCCACAGCATTTATCGACGGTGGCGAGAAGATAGCGATGAAGTTTCACATCCCCGCCTACTTTGTCCGCATCGACCGCGTGGCGGTGGGTCGCTATGCCGTAAGCTTCGAGGAGGTCTTCGATGGCGAGGAGCAGGTCGCCGAGTGGGAGATAACACGCCGCTATGCCGAGCGCTTGGAGGCTATGATACGCCGCAAGCCCGAGATGTGGCTATGGTCGCACAACCGTTGGCGCCACACGCCCGCAAAGCAGGCAAAGCGTTTTGGAAAATCGACATTGAAAGAGTAGATGGATATAGTAATCACATATGTTAATGGCCTCGACCCCGTATGGCAGGCGGAGTATGAGCGCCACACCAACACCCCGATTCTCGAAAAGCGCTTTCGTGATTGGGGCACGCTCAAGTACCTCTTCCGTGGCATCGAGCGCAATATGCCCTTTATCCGCAAGGTACACCTTGTGGTGTCGGGCGAGAGTCAGGTGCCCGAATGGATTAACCGCGAGGAGGTGAACATCGTGCTACACCGCGACATTATCCCAGTCGATCACTTGCCGACATTTTGCAGCAACACCATCGAGCTACATATGCACCGCATCGAGGGTCTCGACGAGGAGTTTTTATACTTCAACGACGACATATTTCCGATGCTACCCTGCCAGCCCACCGACTTCTTCCGTGATGGCAAGGGCATTATCGGTATGAGTCGCCACTGGTTTGCCCCCGATATGTTTAAGAAGATATGCCGCAACTCCGACCGTGCAGCTCGCAAGGCTCTCGGTATGCGTGCGCCACTCCACTTTTTGCGCCCACAACATATCTGCGCGCCAATGCTGCGTAGCGAGTGCCAGCGTGTCTATGGCATTTTGGAGAGTGATATCCTCGCCTCGCTAACGGCAACACGCACCGAGCGCAATATTACGCAATATCTGTTTACCGATTTTCTCTACTTGCAGGGTCGCATCATCGCTCGTCGACAGCCACGCCGCCACTTCTCGGTAGGCATTGCCTCGGTAGAGAAAGTCGCGGAGTACCTGCTCAACCCCGACCGTAAGTTGGTATGCATCAACGATGTAAAGCTCAGCGAAGAGCGCTACGAAAAGATGCGAACAGCACTCCATAGCTCGTTTAAGAAGGTTTTCCCCGAGAAATCGAAGTACGAGATATAGGAACAAAAGAGAAGTGGTTGACTAAGGATTTTAGTCAGCCACTTACTTCAAAATATAGATTATATCGACCTAATATTATGCGAGTTGTCCTGTCGCCAACTCACTCTTCAAGAACGAATAGATATACTGTGTGCTCTGAAAATATAAGCTTGTTGCAGGATCGCATAATTTAGTATATGTCTCGGAGCCATACAACGCATCAAGCGCCTCGGTAATGCTCATACCAAAGTCCTGTGCTAGCAACTCCGCCAAATCGGCAGTGATAGCCTCTTTCATATAGTTAAAGTCGCTGGTTGTCATAATTTCACAAGATGTTTAATGGCGGTTTCCGTACCAAAGAAATATTGATAAGTGATACCCTTCATATATTTCAGACGATTCAAAAACTCTGCCTTGTCAATAGTTCCATCTTTGAGTTTGCGTATTTGTAGTCCAACCTTATCGTTGGCTATCGGACCATACACAATGTCGTATTGCTCGACCTCTCGACCTTCGCGGTTAGCAAACACAAAGTCTGCCCACTCCTCCGAATACTCCACAAACACCTTTGTGCGGAGTGTCTCGCTATGCATCAATGCGTTGTCAAACTCAAATCGTGTTACGACAGACTCGCCACCCAACAACGCCGACTTGAAATTTGCCATCTGCATAGCCTGCTCCTCACTCTCCGATAAATAGAATCCCTTGCCAAAATCCTTATTGGGTTTTGACTTTTCAAGGTCTATCTGCTCGATAGGCATATTTGAGCCGTGATAAAGAATCATAATTTGCCTCCTGCTTTACGACAATATAGAGCTACACTATCTACAGCCTCGTTGAAATCGAGCGTATGTATAATGCCATAATTCTGCTCAATGAATGTAACACCCTTATGAACACGAATATATCGGTATGCCTGCTTTTCAGACAAACCAAATCGCTTGGCAAACTCATTTACCAAGGCTATGATATACTCAATTATATCGCGAATGTTGTAGTTCATTGCTTTATATACACTTGCTCTTATCGCAAAGATAGTGCATTTTTCTTGAATAGAGTTCTATCCGGGAAACAAATTTATATAAATCTATTGATAATAAGCTTCTATCGTCTTAAACATATTGAGGTGGACAAATGATTTAGGCTACCCCGCAAGGTAGCCTAATTCGTTATTTGAACAAGCAAAAAATCTTTGTTATCAACTGTGAGAGCAACCAGACATCGGTCTTGCGGTGCATCTTCGCCTTGCGTACAGCCGCAGCCAACCACGGATATTGCGTAAAGAGGTCGAGACGATAGAATATCGAGTACCACCCCGCCTGAATAAGCATATCATCGAAGATTACCGCCACTGGATTCTCCTCCGAGGGCACATCCTTGTATCGTTCGTAGAGGTCGAGGAAGTTGAGCGCATACTCTCGCTTGCGCTTACGGCGTTGCTGACCCGTTAGGGCGTTGGGGTTGCCCTTGCGGTAGTGGTAGAGGTACTCCTCGAGGTGCACGATAGATGATGAGTAGCCCACCAACTGCGACATAAGGTAGCAATCCTCGGCATAGCCATACTGCGGTGTGTGGATTTTGTGCTCCTTATAGAGGCTATGTCTTACACACTTATTCCACACGCTGGCATACGAACGGTGGTTATACATATTGCGGACATACTCTCGCTGTGCATCAATGGCGTAGTCGCGCTCTCGCTTGGGCTTGCACTTCGAGGGGTACTCCTTGTAGAAATCGAAGTAGACGATATCGGCATCCGTAGCCTCAATCTTTTGGGCTATCTTCTCGATAGCACCCTCCTCGAGCCAATCATCCGAATCAGCATGGTAGATATAGTCGCCCGTAGCATTGTCTAATCCCGTAAGGCGGGCAGCAGGGAGACCTCCATTCGCCTTATGCACAATCTTGATTTGGGGTTTAAGGTGCGCAAACTTTCGCTCGATAACCTCCTCCAAGAGCTCCACCGAGCGATCCTTTGTGCCATCATTTACGAAGACGAACTCGATATGCGGATAGCTCTGCGAGAGTAGGCTCTCTGCAAAATTCACGATATATGGCTCAACGCCATACATCGGTGCGATAACGGAAATTAGGGGCGACTTCATCACTTACTTATAGCTATAGCCTCCGCTAAGCTCCAATACAGAGCCATTGACAAAGGCGTTATGAACACAGAACATTACGGCATCGGCCACCTCGTCGGGCGATGCAAAGCGCTTAACAGCACTCTTGGCGTAGATATTTTGGCGTATCTCGGCAGGCTTCGACGCTTGCCACTCGGTCTCGACAAAGCCCGGAGCGATGGCATTCACGGTGGTATCGGTAGCCTCAAACGACTTAACAAGGTTGAGCGCAAGGGCGTGTACCGCCGCCTTCGACACGCCATAGGCCAACGATGTGCCATGGGGGTGTACGCCCATCAACGAGCCGATAAAGACAATACGGCTATTGCGGGGAATGGCATCGTAGAGGTCGCGGATAAGATATAGGCTGCTATTGAGGTTTACCTGCATCGTGCGCTCCCAATCCTCGTCCGTAATATCTTTCAACTCACGGCGTAGCGTAGTTCCGGCATTGCATACAATACAGTCGATATGACCCTTCTGGAGCATTGATTTTGCAAATGCCCTCATCGACGCCTTATCGCCCTGGTCGGCACGCACAACCTCGAAGTTAGAAGATATCTTCTTTAACTCCTCACGGCAGGCCTCGGCTGACGCTTCATCATGGGCATATGTCACGACCACGGAGTAGCCCTCTGCTAAGAGTTTGCGTGCTACGGCAAGGCCGATACCCTTAGTAGCTCCTGTAACTATCGCATTTTTCATAACTTGAAGAAATTTTTGCGCTCGGCAAACTGCTCCATAACATATGCCATGGCGATGCTCTGCTGAGGTGTAAGGCGAGCCGAGGTCATACGACGATTGACGATGCAGGCGACAAACTCCTGAATCTCGTAGCGTAGGCCGTGCTCATCCCACTTATAAAAGTACTTCTTATTCTGGTTCTGGTCCTCGTAGCGAAGCTCGAAATAATCGGTCTTCCACCACGGCGAGGGAACATAGGCATAGCCCTTGGTGCCCGAGATAACGAGGTTGCCCTCGGTCTTTACGCCCAATCCTAACTGGAACGATGCCACAGCGCTCTCGAAGCGCATAATGCCACGGGTATAGACATCCACGCCATCGCCATTAAGTCGGCTATAAATATTGATATTTTCGTACTTCGTACCCAACAGGCGCACGATAGGCAACAGCGGATAAGAGCCCATTTCGTAGAGCGAGCCACCCGCCTCGTTAGGGTCGAGCTCTCGGCGGAGCTTATCCTTACCCCAGAGCTTCGACTCCGAGGCATCGATGCCCACAACATCGCCAATAAGGCCACTCTTAATAAGCGTGACGAGGTGGTTAAACGCTGGGCAATAGGCCGTCTTGTTGGCCTCCAAAAGCACCACACCCTGCTCCTCGGCAATGCGATACAACTCCTCAGCCTCAGCGCCACTAAGCACCATAGGCGTCTCGCACAACACATGCTTGCCCTGCTCCAAGGCATACTTCGCCTGAGGATAGTGCTGCAAATGGGGAGTTGCGATATATACCGCATCTACCCTTGCCACCAACTCCTCGAAGCTCTTGGCGATATAAGCACCCTCAGGGGCTATCTCCTCGGCAGCCTCAGGCTGAATATCGTAGAGCGACTCGATATGCACAGCATCGACCTTGCTACTCTCCGCGACAAAGCGCTTGGCGATACGGCCACAGCCCACAACGCCAAGATTTACGACAATCTCGCTCTTGGCACGCAACATCGTCGATGACACACCCTCGGTGCGGGGTAGATAGACCACCTCGCAGAACTCGCTGAGGTAGTCGAACTTGCCCTCCCAGTCGGAGCCGATAGCGAAGATATCGACATCGTATTTGAGGATATCATCAATCTTCTGACCCACATAGTCCTCGATGATAACCTCGTCTACAAAGCCCGTAGCCTTGACAGCCTCAACACGCTCCAAGACATTGTTGCGCACATTGAGCTTGCCACGCTCCCTATCGAAGCTGTCGTTCGTGACACCCACGATAAGGTAGTCGCCCAAGGCCTTTGCTCGGCGTAGGAGGTTGATGTGGCCCTCGTGCAGAAGGTCGTAGGTGCCGTATGTAATAACCTTTTTCATCGCTATCTTCTTGGTTCTCCGTAAATCTCCTCGACATACTCCTCGGAGTGAATACTCTGGCGTATTGCCTCCTCGGAAGGCATGGTGCGCCAGTCGCCATAGACATTCGTTAGGTAGGCATCGACATCCTTGGGTGCAGGGAAGCGGTGGCCCTCAAACTCGATGGTCGTGAGTGGGAAGGTATCCTTCATATAGAAGGTATGCTTAGCCCAACCCGTACCCATCTGGTAGTGGTACTCGCCCTTGGGATTAAAGAGACCCACAAGGCGCAAGATGGGGTTGATAATACCCAAGCAGAGCACCTCAACAAAGCGAATAAGCACATGGCGCAACCAGCGACACTCGACATATATCGTCGGGTATTGCAGGTTCATATATGTTACGCGGGCAGCGCGTGCCGCGATATAGTTCGTCTTCTCGATGCAGAATATGTCGATAAACTGACCCTTGAAGTTAAGGTACTTGTAACGACCACCGAGGATGCGCACCTCGCCCTTGCGCTTGCGGAACTTACCGAAGGTATTTACATACTCGATATCGCTACGCATCGACTGGTAGACATACTCCTCGCTCTGCATCTTGTGAAGCACACGCTCCAAACGACGATAGTCCTTCCTGAGCATCACGATGTCGATATCATCGTCCCAAGGGATGAATCCCTTGTGGCGGGCAGCGCCGAGCAGCGTACCCGAGCTTAGCCACCACTGGATATTGTTCTCCTCGCAGATTTTTGCCAAGTCGAGAAGTATCTCAACAAGTTCTTGTTGGGTTGAGCGTAGTTTTGAGCCTTCTGGACTATAACGAGTCCTAAGCTCCTCTTGTGCAATCATATAGGGTTAGTCTTCATTAGGGTTCGTCTTGCGGCCATATATCTCCTCGATATATTGGGGGCAGTGTATCGCATCACGAATCTGCTCATCGGTGGGTAGCTTGCGCCAATCGCCATAAACAGTTGTTAGGTAGGCATTGGTATCCTTGGGTGCAGGGTACTCCTTGCCCTCGAATTTTGCCTTACCCAACGGGAAGGTGTAGCGGGCAAAGAAGCGGTGACGACCCCAGCCCGAGCCCAAGACATAGTGGTACTCACCGCGAGGGTTGATAAGGCCAATGAGGCGCAAAATCGGCACTATAATACCAAGACAGAGCAGGTTGATGATAAAAATCAAGGGGCGGCGCAACCACTTACAGCGAATATACGATGTCAGATGTTGAAGGTTGTTGTAGATGATGCTCGATGCTCGCGCTGCAAAGTAGCTTGTGCGCTCAATAGCGAAGATATCGATAAACTGACCCTTGAATTTGTAGTAGTGGCTACGGCGGTGGCCCTCGTCGACCTCGCCCCGACGACGGCGAAACTTCGAGAAGAGGTAGACATAGTCGATATCGGTCGTCATCGAGTGGTAGACATAATTCTTTAGCTCGCTCTTGCGCATCAACCTATCAAAACGCTTGAAATCCTTGCGGAGCATCACTATGTCGATATCGTCGTCCCAAGGAATAAAGCCCTCGTGGCGAGCAGCGCCGAGCAGCGTACCAGAGCTTAGCCACCACTGGATATTATTCTCCTCACAAATCTTCGCCACCTCGTCCAACAACTCCAACAACTCCAACTGGTTACGGCGCAAAGCCGAGCCTTCGGGGTTGTAACGCTCGCGGAGAGCCTCGTTGTCAAATTCGCGGTTATGCATAGCTACTCTAAATTTAGGCAAATTTATAAAATTTTTCTCACAAAAAGAACAATCCACCATCATTTTCTCATCTTCACCCTATGACTTTTTATACTTTACGAAGCCAACTGCCTATTTAGTGGATTTTTACACCAAATTTCCATATTCATAAAACAATGTTTTTCAACCAATTAAAAAGCCAAAATCGAAAAATCATCATTTATATTATGGAATTATAGAAAAAATTACTATCTTTGAACTATAAATGAGAAGAAACCTAATGGAACAGACTAGAACACCAAGAGACCACTCCTTCCTGTTGAAGGCATTCCGCATCTATTTGCAATATGTAAATTCGGGGCTCTATTTCCGCAAAGAGCATATCATTGGTTTGGAGAATGTACCCGTCGACGGCACACCCTGCGTGGTAGTATCTAACCACCAGAACTGCCTGAACGACCCCCTCTGTGTCTGCTTGAAGCTCACCGACCGCCGTATGAACTTTATCGCGCGTGCCAATGTCTTCAAAAATCCTGTATTCAACAAGGCGTTGCGTGCAATGGGCTTATTGCCCGCCTACCGTATGAGCCACGAGGGTTTCTCGGCCATCAACAAGAATCGCTCGACAATGGATGCTGCGGGTCAGGCACTTACCGATGGTGAGACGCTGATGCTCTACCCCGAGGCCGACCACCAAGATAAGCGCTGGCTGGGTACCTTCAAGCTCGGCTACCTGCGCATTGCGTTCGAGGCTGCCGAGAAGATGAACTTCGAGCAGGATGTGATGATTCTCCCCTCGTGCAACCACTACTCCAACTACTTCCATGCGCGCACCGATATGCTTATTAAGTTCGACCGCCCCGTGTCGCTCAAGCCCTATTATGAGCGTTACAAGGAGTCGCCACGCGAGGTGATGGTCGAGGTTAACGAGCTTATTCGCAGTAAGATACAAGCCCTTATGCTCCATGTTGACGACTTGGAGCACTACGACCAGATAGACTTCCTCCGCGAGACGGAGTATGGTCGTCTATATGCACGCCGAAATGGTTTCAAGCCCAACTACCTCCCCTCGCGCCTACTCTCCGACCAGCAGTTTGTCGATAAGATGCAGCGTGCAACCGCCGAGCACCCCGAGGAGATGGAGCGCATCTACGACGATGTTAAGGAGTACGCCTTGGGTATCAAGCACCTCGGTATTCGCGACTGGCTCTTTAGGCATAATCCCGGTATCGAGGCTGCAATCTTGCGTGGCTTAGGTCTTATTGTGCTACTGCCACTATTCATCGTATCGATAATTCCGACCTGCCTGATGTTTATTATCCCTGAGCTCTTTATCCGTAAGCTCATCAAGGATAATATGTTCATTAGCTCGTTCAATATTGGCGTTAGCGCCTTTATCTCGGTGCCTATCTGCCTTATTATCCCTGTTGTTTTGTTGTGGGTATTTGCAGGTTTTTGGTGGGCATTGGGCTACTTCCTCGCCTTCCCCGCCATGTTTATCTTGGCGTGGAACTATATGCGTCTATTCCTCAAATTTGTAGGCTCGTGCCGTTTCGTTTGGCCTAAGAACAAGAGCCGTATCAAGACTCTACGCGAGCTTCGCACATCAATCTACGAACGCCTTGATGCTATTTTGAAGTAACGATGACAGATTTTCGTGCAATAATCATAGGGGCTACCTCAGGCATTGGCCGTGAGGTAGCTCGCTCTTTAGCCCAGAGGGGCGTGGTGCTCGGCATTGCGGGTCGTCGTGCAGAGCGTCTCGAAGAGTTGGTGGCAGAGTTTGGCTCTGAGCGCATCTTCACCGCTGCGATGGATGTGCGCGAGGAGAGCGCCACCGAGGCCCTCGACTCTCTTATCCGAAAGGTTGGCACTCCCGACTTGCTCCTCTACGCCTCGGGCATAGGCAAGCAAAATCCAGAGCTAAACGCAGAGATAGAGTGTCAGACCGTTTTGACCAACTCGCTCGGCATGGTGCGCATCGTAGACCACTTTCTAAACTATGTAAAGTGCGAACCTTGCTACAACGCTAGCCATAAGGCACATATCGCCGTTATCACATCGGTTGCCGGCACCATGGGCATGGGCTCGGCACCCGCCTATTCGGCAACAAAGAGCATGCAGAGTAGCTATCTTGTAGCTCTCTCTCAGCACGCCCGCATGGAGCGCATACCCGCAATATTTAGCGATATACGCCCAGGCTTCGTAGCCACCGAAATCCTCAACCCCGAAAAGCACTACCCTATGCTTATCTCTGTAGATAAGGCAGCAAATCATATCCTGCAAGGTCTAAAACGCCGTCGTCGCATCATCACCTTTGACTGGCGATTTAAGCTACTCACGCTATTTTGGAGGCTTATTCCACGATGCCTATGGGAGCGAATGACATTTGTGCGTAACTAACGAAAAGGCGAGGTGTTAACACCTCGCCTTTTATTTATAGATAGCTTATATCCAAGTGGTTGACATTCTCCAACTCGTCAAGCTTAAACGATGTAGAGCCAAGCATATCGAACGATGCCTTATGCTCACCATCGGCATCGTAGCTGTGTGATACGCCCTCGCTATACTCCTCGCTTCGACCATCGCCCCAATCGATAGTGCCACGGACATCCTCTCCCTCCCAGGTTGGTGTCTTAAGGTCCTTGCCACTATGGCCTATTGTAAGGCTCATTCTCTGTGGTGACTTCTCCTGCATGATAAGTACCGTATGGCAGATTTCACCCGAGGTGATAACGACCTTTGCATTGCGTGGTGCACGCTCGAAGTTTTCCTCGACATGCACCTTAATTACGCACCTTTTACCCTTGTCAACCGAGATGAGCGTAGCCCAATCGGACGCTACATCAACAGAGATGTCAACATTGCTCTCAATGCCAATCTCCACATCTTGAGCCTCGTAGCCCACAATGATTCTGTCTCTCTCAGGCTTTACGCTTGGCTCAACAATATCGCGGTTGCGGCAACCCACAAGGGTCAACAGCGCAACCATAACAAATAATACCCTTCTCATCGTCACATCTCGTTTAGGGTAAACATCAAACTCTTCGATTCACCACCCTCACGCTCAAGATAGATGGTGTAGGGCACACCGCGTTGTAGCATGTCGGTCTTTATTGTCATTCGACCTTCGCTCTGCTCAACGCCACCCTCGACAAGCTCAGCGAGAAAGTAGAGCGAGGCCTTGACATTGTCGTCAAACTTTAGAATCATAACCTCCTCAACCTTGTCAAACTCAAGCGATGTGGACTCACCAATCGTCGGATGCTTAAGCACCACCTCGAAGCAAGCGCCATCCTGATAGAGCATCATCTGATGCCACTCATCGCCATCGTCGCTACGATAAAAGGCACGGAGCCTATCGCCAGAGAGAATTTCCTCATTAATCGTAGCCGTAACATCTACCACCGAAATACCATACATCGAGGGCAATGCAAACTCCTCAGGCTCCGATGCCCACGACTTAAACTCTCCCGTGATGTTGCACACACCAAGGCGCACCTCGCCACTAAAGTCTAGTATCGAGGGGTTGATAATGGTGATGCCATCTACAACAAAACTCTCACCCGCGACAAACTCCGTTGCTTGCGTCGAGATACCTGGAGCTCCAATATATAGCCAGTTGTCAACTTCGCCATTGCGCAATGGGTGGATACCCAAGAACGCCCAATGCAAAGTGTCAAAGATGTAATCGTAGAGAACAAGACTATCGAGCTTAAAGAAGCCATCACCAGGACCTCCCCAGCCCCAGTTAACATGGAAGTAGTCGTTGTCGTCAACGCCATCTAGTACGAAGGCATGACCCGACTCCGCCTCGCCATTCTCGTCTGCGGTGTAGGCACTATAAAAGATTGGGCGACGAGCCTCAATCTCGCGTCGCATAAGTCTATTCCAGCCCCTCTCCGAGAAGTTATCGCGCATAGCATAGTGGCACGCAGGGCTATAGCCATAGTTCTCATACATGGCCAGAGCATCGGGCAACGCTCCCGTACTCTCAGCACTATAGTCTGCCTTAAACGAGTGTCCAAGGTCGGCCATAAGCACTGCCACAGCGTCACCCTCCTTATCGCTATATTGGTCCTGAATATACTCGTCGAGCATATTTGCCCAGTCGTAGCGATGGTTCAAGTCGCGCGAGCCAACCTCGATGCCTTTCGTCATTGTGGTAAATGGCTCGGTTGTGCCCTTAGCCCTCTCTGGCCACTTATAGTAGTGCATAATCTCGGCCATTGCAGTCTGTGTACAACCCGTAAGAGATAGGACATCGCCATCTAATGGACAATACTTGTTATAGGGCATGTACTGGCTCCAGCGCGCCGTGCCAAGCGTAATAGAGCCATCAGCCACAGAGGGACGAGCCCAGAGTGCTGCTATAGAGGCATCAGGCGAAAGATTATTCAGGCGAGCATATCTTACTGAGCGGTCGACATAGCGAAACCAACCGTTGAGTGATGGGTGCATCGAGCGCATATCGGGGGCGGGATACTCCTCGGAATATGCCAAGATAGGGGTAATAGCATCATCGCCCGCAACGATGACAAAACCACGACCCGTTGTTGAAGCAACAACATAGAACGAGGGGGCATTATTACCACTGCGTGTTGCACATAGAGCGTTGCTATCCCACACTATAGCGAGGCTACCAGAGCGCGTAGCATCGTAGCCAAGAGCCTCGGAGGCAACACACAAGGCCGTGGCCTCAGACACCTCGTCTGCAACTACCCTACCGACGGACACCACGGCAAGGACCAGTAATAGAACAAACCTTCTCATACAACTTAAAAATGGGGTAACTCCAATGCAGGAATTACCCCAAAATACAATTAACAACCTGATTTACAAGAAGGGAACAACATCCGAAGAACGAGTAGTTGTTGCCTCGGTGATAATCTCCTCGGGGATAGTGCAACTCTCATAGACACTTTTCACATTTACGCCATCCTCAAGTGTAAGAGTCTTGCCACTCTTGGCAAACTTGTAACTGCTAGCCCACTTCGAGCCATCAGCATAGGTACCCTTGAGTGTGTCGCCATCAATGGTATAGTTGCCGGTGAAGAGCTCGTAGTCGAACGACCACACCTGCTGATAGATTTCAAACGAGCCGTCCTGCGCAAAGCTGATATATACATCAAACTCAGGAGCCTCCTCATTCCAGCTGACAAGATGCCACTCGCCAACAATGGGGTTACCACCCTTATTCTTATTCTTGTTGCAACCTGTCAAAATAACAAGTGAGAGGACGACAAGCGACAATATCTTCAAATATTTCATAATACGAATCATATTAATCGTTAGACAAAACCATTACAACCAGCCACCAGGAACGATGGGTGCACCAGTACCCTCATCAAGTGCCACACCAGGACGGACAACCAATGCGAACTCCTGCTCAGCCTCAATACCGCCAGTAATCTGACCGCCACCTACGAAGCTGCCACCAGCAACATACTTCAATGTTACAAGTGCGCTACCAGGCTTGGTACAAGTGATAATGAGCTTGCTACCCATAAATTTAAAGTCGGTGATACCCAACTTCTCGCGTACATCCTCTCCAATCTCCGACTCAAGCATCTTCACGCTAATGTTACCATCGCCAAGATAGTAGCTAACATCGATAATAGCCTGCTCGTTAAGAGGCAGAGGAATACACTTAGTACCACGAGTAGCCATCAACACACGGTAAGCATCAATCAGACCAGTACCCATCTTGCCCTTATAGCTTGCAAGGTTGAGAGTGCCACCCTCATAGTTGGTCTTAAAGCCAGTAAGCGAAGCACTAAGATCGTTTACTGACGAGAGGATAATATCCTGCAACTCCTTCAAAGTAAGCACGATGCCGTGGTCAGCAGCGTATGCCACAGCCAAAGCAGCGATACCCGAAACATGGGGACATGCCATTGAGGTACCCTGCATACGGGCATACTTATCGTTGGGGATAGTCGAAACTACACAACCAGGGTCAGCACCAGTATAGGGAGCAAGCTCACCACCGGGAGCAGCCACATTACAGCCACGATCGTAGCAAGTATAGTAGGTAGGAAGACCATCGGCACCAATAGCCGTTACTGCGATGTACTCGTTATATGCTGCAGGATAGCCTGCCACGGGCTTACCATCGTTACCAGCAGCAAAAATTACAATACCGCCCTCCAAGTTGGGGTGACGAGGGTTCTCGGGGTCGTGCTGCATAAAGTATGTGAAGGCTGTCTTCTCAACACTTGTTGAGCCACTCTCGAACATCGCATCGTTCTGGATATCACCAGCGGGGAAGCCCCACGAATTCTGCAAGATACAAGCACCACGGTCCTTGGCATACTCAACAGCAGCAGCAGTTGCGCTAGTACCTGCAGCTGTGCTACCTGAGATAATCTGGCACGAAATCATCTTCACGCCATCACCATTGCCCGAGCCACCTGCAACACCTGCAACACCGATACCATTGTTGTTAACCGCTGCTACAGTACCTGCAACATGGGTACCGTGACCCGAATCACCATTACGATTCCAGGTTACACGACCATTATGTACGAAGTTGTAGCCATAGATATCGTCAACATAGCCATTGCCATCGTCATCAACACCCTCCTCGCCATTGAGCTCAGCCTCGTTGGCAAGCATATTATCCTTCAAATCGACATGTGTATAGCATACACCCTCGTCAACAACAGCTACGATAATATCGGGACGACCAGTAGTCAACTCCCATGCAGGGAAAGCATTGATATCAGCACCAGCCTTAGCACCAGGGAATGTAGACTCGTTACCGAGGTTGCGGTAGTGCCACTGCAAAGGTAGCATAGGGTCATCGAAGGGATACTCCTCCGAGCGAGTCTGTGCAATCTCCGAGGGGTCAATCTCGGTAGGAACAGCCGTAGGACGCACCACCTGCTTAGAGAACTGAACGCGCTCAACAGCCTTAACCTCAGCCAAACGCTTAGCCGCGATATCAAGGTTAGCATCCTCCGAGAAGTTCATCACATACCAACGATGCATGCCTAACTCGCGCTTACGCTCGCCATTAACTTTGAGGTTGAAGACAGGACGCAAGTCGGTAGCCGACAGCTCCTCAGCAACAGCATCAAGCTCGGTAAGACCTGAGCGAGTAGCCTCCACAGCACCAGCAAGATGGTCGGCGGTAGCCTCATCAACATAGATAATCATCTCACCCTGCATAGCACCCATCGAGGTGTTGAGCAACTTCTTAGCGACAGCCGTCTCCGACGACAACGCCTTACCCTCATCAACGGTATCGGTAGCACATGCTATAAAACCGATAGCCATCAATGCAAGAAGAAAAAGTTTTGTCTTGTTCATAAAAAGTTATAGTTAAAAGTTTTAGTTTCTTATAAGCAATAGCCTAAATCACAATCTCTCAAGATGCAAATATAACGAAATTTTTCGGGAATAGAAAGAAACAGAGGAAAACTATAAAAAAAAAGCAAAGAGAGGCGTAGTCAATAGTGAATTTAGGAAGATTTTGGAATTTAGGGAAGAGTGCTACTGTCATTTAGCCCTAAGTTCCTTACATTTCTTAAACCTCCTACCCCTCCTAACAAACTACCTCCCAGTCTGCACGACCTAATTTCTTATCAGAGTAGCGCTAATGTGGCACTGACACGAAAAATGGCGGATGGGACATACTCGAGCGTATTTCCCATTCGCCATTTTGATTGAAGCGAAAGCAGTAGCGTCGCTATCTCAAGATATTACAAGAAGGGAACAGCGTCTACAGCCGCTGCACGAGTAGCCTCCTCCATAATATCTTCAGGAATCTCGCACGCCTCGTAGACATAGGTCACTGGGTTAGTCTCCTTGCTCTTAAGAGTCATAGTATTGCCATCTTTCGATATGCCACCGGTATAGGGTGACTTCCAGTCGGTGCCATCGAAGTAGCTACCCGAGAGGGTGTTACCGTCGATGCTATATGTGCCCTCATAGAAGAGGAAATCAAGGCTATATACCTGCTGATACAAAGCAAAAGTACCGCCAGTGAAGCTGATATATACATGGAAATCGTTGGCTGCGCCATTTACCGATACGAGCTTCCACTCCTTCTCGATAGCATCAAAGCCACCCAACTCACCACCCTGGGGAGTCTTATTATTCTTACAGCCTGTAAGTGCCAACGCAAGCAACATAACAAGCGAGAAAATCTTCAAACTTTTCATATTTCGTTCACTTTTTTTCGTTATACCATCAATATTACAACCAGCCACCATTGTCGTTGTTGTCGCGAACAACCAAGACAATCTCCTTCTCGATGAGCTTACCACCAGTTGTGGCACCACCGCCTACCTTGTTACCACCAGCAACATACTTAAGGGTAATAACGCCAATACCAGGCTTGGTGCAGGTGATATAGAGCACATTGTTGAAGAACTCAGTAGTTGCGCCAAGCTTCTCGCGTACATCGTCAGGAAAAACGAAATCCTTCAAAACGGTAACATCTACACCAGTGTGGCCGATAAGCTTACCCAATTCAATCTTGCACTCCTCATTAGTAACAACAGGCACACAAACAGCACCACGCATAGCCATAATGGCGAGAGTAGCATCGAGCTTACCAGTACCCATCTTACCCTTAAAGGGATCCAAAGGCCACTCATAGGGCTTATTAGTGTTGTAGTAGAAGCATGTCTTGGTGCCATGGAGGTCATCGTCGATATTACGCACCGACGAGGTAAGAATCTCGTAAAGCTGATTATTGGTAAGGGTCAAACCATTATCCAGAGCATACGACAATACGAGAGCTGCAACGCCAGATACATGAGGACATGCCATCGAGGTACCCTGCATGTAACCATAATCCTGACCATAGGGCTGACCAGTAAGGACATCGATATTCTCTGCAGGAATTGTAGAGAGCACGCAACCAGTCTGCACGCGATAGCCATCAATAACAGACTCATCGCCACCAGGAGCCGCAACATTACAACCCAAGTTGTAGCATGTGTAGGTTGTGGGAAGGCCGTCGGGAGCGTAAGCCGTAACTGCCAGGAACTCGTTGTAAGCACCCGGATAGTCAGCCGAAGGGCTACCAGAGTTACCAGCAGCGAAGATTGCTACACCACCGGTCATTGCGGGGCTGTTGCTCTTAGAAACGAAGCGACGAATAGCTTCACACTCAGCGCCATAGTACTGCTGATAATCGCTATCGGTAAGCGGGCCAACATTGGCTGATGGATAACCCCAAGAGTTCTGGAGAATCGAAGCACCATTATCCGTAGCGTAGTCGATACCACGAGCATTCTTTGCAAGCGTTGTGCCATCAGTACCATCAAAAATCTGGATAGACATGATGCGCACGCCATTGCCCGAGCCATTACCACCTGCAACACCTGCAACACCGATACCATTATTGTTAACCGCTGCTACAGTACCTGCAACATGGGTACCGTGACCAACATCACCATCCCAAATAAGGTTGCCATAGCTATCTGTGGTCCACTCACCACGGTTCCAAGTGATATTACCGTTCTCCTTAACAGCGTTGATACCATAGATATCATCAACATAGCCGTTCTTGTCATCATCAACACCGGTAGCGCCATTAAGCTCAGCATCGTTGGTCCACATATTATCAACCAAGTCGGGGTGGTTATACTTAACACCCTCATCAACAACAGCTACGATAACATCGCGGTTACCAGTAGTGTAGTTCCAAGCGCCATATGCACCAATATCCTCGCCTACCTTAGCCTTGTAGAAGAGCGACTGCTTGCCAGTGTTGTTGTAGTGCCACTGCAAGGGGAGCATAGGGTCGTTGAAGGGCTCGTCGCCAGCGCGTGTTGCGGGCATCTCAGCCACGGGCACTGCGCTAACAGCGGGGCGCTTAAGGATTGTAGAGTACTGGACACGCTTAACCTCAGACATAGATGCGAACTTCTGGGCAACGGCCTCAACATCAGCCTCCTTGTCGAAGTTCACAACAAACCAACGATGCATACCACGAGCTCTCTTCTCATCGCCATTAACAGCCATATTGAAGAGCTGCTCGATAGACTCTGCACCAAACTCCTGAGCCACGCTCTCGAGTGCGGGGTTACCAGAGCGAGTAACAGACTCAAGATTTGCCCAAGCATCTGCCGTAGCATCATCTACATAGAGAATAATCTCACCTGCAGCTGCATTCTCCGAGGTGTTGATAATCTTCTTGGCTACATTCTCCACAGCTGAGTATTCAGGCTCAGCAGTAATGTCCTTAACGCATGACGACGCGAAGAGCGCAACCAAGGCAAACAATAAAATTCTACCCTTATTCATAGTTATTAAAAAATTAAAAATATTCGTACTTTCTCAAGATGCAAATATAACGAAAAATTTCAGTAATAAAAACATTTAAGTGAAAACTAAAAAAAAAGTTTTAGAAAAGTGCTCAGCCCGAGGAAGGATTCCGGCGATAAGAGGGATAAGGGGGATTGTGGGGATGGCCAGCAATACCCAGTCTACCCACAGCCCACCACAAACTCACCCAAACAAAAACAAAAGCGGCCCACCCCGAAGGGTAAGCCGCAAATATTAGGAAGGTTCGTTATGGATTAGAAACCGATAGTTGCGTTGTTAACGAACGAACGGTTAACCTTACCATTGTAAACCTCAGCCTTGATAGTGCCAACGGTGAAGTCAGCCTTCACACCAAGCTCAAGCTCTGCGCCGAGGCTCTTTGCAGAAGCCTTGAGAGCAGTTGTCTCGGGCTGCTCCTCGGGCTGCTCCTCTGCTACTACATACTCTACAGTAGCTGCGGGAGAGAACAAGAAGTCATAACCAGAGAATGCAAAGCCCTGCTCGGTATTGTCGAATACAACACTTGCGAAGTAAGTCTCAAGACCTGAGAGCTTAGTATCTGCGAACGAGAAAGTAAGGTCTGCGTATACCGCCAACTGATCGTCAGAAGCTGACCAGTAGCCATAAACCTTAGTCTTCTCAGCGTTGTAGTAGAACATAACCTCATTCTCGATGTAGTCCTCACCATCGTTAACCTCCAAACCGCTGAATACAACAGTATTGGTAGTAGCGTCAACCAAGCCAAGGAACTGGAAGCCCTCAACATCAGCGATAAGCTGACCAGGCTCATAACCACCAGTGAGGTAGATGCTCAACTCATAATCATTTGCATCAACAGTCTCAGAGATAGCGTACTCACCAAGAGTGAAGCCAGTTGCGTTGGGCAACTCCTTCTCAACATAGAATACCTGAGTATCGCCATAGAGAGTCTCGATAGCAACAATCGCACATGAGGTTGAACCTGAAGCCATGTTGTAGGGGCCCAAAACTACTGAGCCAACACCTGTCTCAGGATTTACCTTTGCACGAATCATGTCGATAGCTGCGCTGAAGTCATCACCAGCGTTCATAACAATCTGCTCAGGAGTCATGTTGCTGGCCTTAACAACATTAGCATCACCAATCCATGCCTTGATGCTACGCATCTCAGAAGGATTACCAACAAGAGCAAGAGCTACGAAGTAAGCCTCGGGATACGCCTCCTCGTATGCAGCGTTACCAGTAATGTTAGCTACAGAATCGTAGATAACACGGAACTGAGCAACGGGAAGCTCACCACCATCCTTGTGGAAGTAGAAGGGGTAAGAGATAGCATCCTCAAGCTCTGCCTCAGTACTGTAAGGAACAGCTACAATAGTGTAGATACCAGCTGCGGGAAGATTAAGTTTCCAAGTGAGCTCGTCAGCAGCAGCCTCATAGATAGTGATATCCTCGCTACCTGCAACGATAGCCTCGATAGTAGCAGCTGTATCGGAAATGTTACCCTCAAGAACGGTGAACTTGTATGACTGAACATCAGCACCTACTGCGAAGTTGATAACAGCAGAAGTAGTGGTGTTGTCAGACTCTACAGCCATACCGCCATAAGCAGCAGAGATAGCATAGTCCTTAATCTGATAGCCAGGAAGTGCTACTGCAAACAAACCACTCCTGTTAGCATAGTTACCACGGCCATCAGGAATGTGCCACATGATAGACTGGGGCTTAGTGAACCAGAATACGCCGTCAGCGAATACACCAGGCTCCAAAGAGGCAAGGAAGAAATCCTGAGGTGAACCACCCTCCTCAACAACCAACTTGAAGCCAAGAGGACTTGAAGGAATCTCAACATTGCCAGCCTCGTCAACAACGAACTCGATATAACCAGGGCCAGTGAAAGTCATATCATCAGGCACACCACCGATAATCTCGGGGCACATAGTCTGGCTGAAGGGCTCAACTAAACGATAGCGGTTAGGCTCAAGCCCGTGCTGAACGATGTCAATCTCAACCATTACGCCAGCAGGGCCACCGTACATGGGAGAAAGGAAGTCATCACGATAGATTGCCTTACCCAAGTTCTTCCAAGGCTCGGGAATACCAATCTTGAAAGTATTCTCAGATACAGCATAAGCCGAAGCCTCAGACTCCTGCAACTTAATGCGAATAGCGTACTGAACGCCAGGAGTAAGCTTAGAACCATCAAACTCAACCTTAAGCACAGCAGACTCAGCGCCAGCAGCGAAAGAGAGAGTCTCAGGAACGGTGAAGAAACCAGAAGATGAAATATCCTCTGCACGAAGAGTGATATTAGCGGCAGCATCTGTCTGGAGACGCTTAACCTCGATGTTCACAAAGGTATCCTCTGCTGAAACAGAGATATTCTCTGTGTTAGCGAAAAAGACACCCATATTGCTATCCTTCTCGCCAGGAGTCCAATCTGCATACTCGTGCTGGCAAGATGCAAATGTAAGCACACCTACAACAGCAAGAAGCAGCGACATTATATTAAATTTTCTCATATTTAAGTCCTTATTAAGTTACAACACTACTATATACTAATTCTGAGTAGGCTTATCGGGCTTATGTGCCTGGCTAGGATCGGGATTATTCTTGACAATAGCAAGATTAATCTGGGTCTCGCCCTGAGGAATACAATATGTCCACCAAGGAAGACGACCCTCAGTACGGAAGCGTGCATCGGGAGCATAGTTCTTTGCACCTGACAATGTGGTGTTAACACCCATATCCAAACGCTTCATATCGTACATCAAGATACCCTCACCCCAGAACTCCATAGACTTCTGGAAGATAATCTCGTCAAGTACACCCTTCTCATCAGCAAAAGGACATACGTAGTTAGAGTCACGATTTGCCATGAATGCTACGAGCAACTGCCATGCAGCATCTACACCAGAAGTGTGCAATGTAGCCTCAATCTCGATGAAGTACATCTCCTCGCAACGCATCAAAGGAAGTGTAGAAGCACCAGCGGTCATATAGTCGTTACGCTCACCCTGTGCAGGACGGAACTTGAAGCAAGTCCAAGGAGCGAATGAATCGAACTCATCCTGCTCGATAAGAGTGTAAGGCTCAAACTCCTCCCAAGTAGTCTCAGGACCCTTAACAACCTTCTTACGGAAGTCAGTGTCACGAAGACGATCGTATGCAGCGCTGCTGATAGCGGGCTGTGACAAAGGACCATAACCGTAAGCTGCCTCGGGTGAGAGGTGAGCTGCAAACTGGAAGAGGTTGTTGATAATGGTATCAGAAGACTGAACCAAAGCCCACATCCAAGAAGATGCATAGGTATTGAAACCTGTAGTGGGGTTAGTCCACTCAGCCTCAGTCATGATAGCACCACCGTGAGCGTTGATAGCCATACGAGCATACTCAGCAGCCTTTGCGTAAGCAGCATCGCCCTCGGGGAGCTCACCATTAAGACCATCCTCGAAACCACCCAACCAGAGGTAAGCACGAGCGTAAAGACCGTAAACAACTGCCAAAGTGGGGTTGGTAGGTGAAGTCTGACGGTAGTCAGCCAAAGCCTCCTCAGCAAATGCAAGGTCAGCGAAGATGAAGTTGAAAATCTCCTCACGAGTAGCACGAGGATTGTTCTTAGCCTTAGCCTCGTCGGTATTCTCATCAACGATAGGCACAGTAAGACCTACAACCTCAAGCTGCTGTGACTCATAGCTTGATGCGTTAGTAGCCTCTGCATACAAGCACTCGAACATACGAGCCAAGTCGAGGTAGAACAACGCACGATAGGTACGAGCAAAAGCCTCAGCAGTACGGTTAGTCTCGTCACCAGCAGCAGCGCCGATGATATCGTTACAAGACTTAATCTGAGGATAGTAGTTGTACCAAACATGCTGAGAAAGAGCAGAAGCAGGAGCATAACCCCAAGCATACTGCGAAGCATAGAAGCGGTTGTAACCCTCGGGCAAACCGAGCAACCAACCACCGGTGGTCATAAGCTTACAAGCGTGGTCGTTGTATACACCTACTGAGTGGTAACCGAAGTCGGTGTGCTCCCAACCAGAGACATAGCTCAACATACCAGAAGAGATACCCTTGACAAGATACTCCATATTACCAGAGCCAAGCTGCGACTCGGTAATAGCAGAATCCTGAGGCAAGGTCTCTCGGATACAGCCGCTGAGTGCTACAACAGCACCAAGAGCAACAGCTGTAGTTTTAAATATCTGTGTAAATTTCATAGTCTTATACCTTATTTATAATTAGAATGTCAAGGTTACACCACCAGAGATTGTACGGATGGGCGAGTAGTTGGTGTTACCGGTACCGCGAGGATCGAAGCCCTTACGCTTTGACCAATACCAAACATTGTCGCAAGCAACATAAACGCGCAAGTTCTGGATATGACCCTTCCACCACTGTGCGGGGAAGTTATAACCAAGGTTGATATTCGAGATGTTCAAGTAGTTAGAGCTAATCAAGAAACGGCTCGAAGTAGAGGTAGTATACTGGTCAGCATACTGGAAACGAGGAATCTGTGAATCCTTGTTATCGCGAGACCAAGCATCCAACAAATCAAGGTGATAGTTCTTACCTGCTGATGCTGAGGTAGGAGATGACATGTAGCCTGCGTAAGCACCATCGTAGGCCTTACCACCAAGCTGGTAGTCAAATGCGATAGAGAAATCGAAACCATAAGCAAACAAAGTAGTACCGAAACCACCGAATACCTTAGGCATTGACGAACCGAAGAGCTTCTTAGAGTCGTTACCTGAAGATGCCTCAGTGTAAGTAGTGGTCTCATCCCACTTAGTAGTGTAGTTATTGTTGATGACATAATCGCCATTCTCGTCCTGATCCTTGTACTCACGAGTACCCTTCCACCACTTAGACTCACCAGTCTCAGGATTTACACCTGCATAGTCAACCATCAAGTATGTGCTCAAAGGAAGACCCTCAGCGATGAATGTGCTACCAGATACGAAACCGTTGTAACCGTCAACCCAGTAGTCCTTACGAGAATCGGGCAATGACAATACCTTGTTCTCAACCCAAGTAATGTTAGCATTTACTGACCAAACAACATTCTTGGTACGAACAAGATCACCATTCAATACAACCTCAACACCGATATTTGACATATCACCAATGTTGTCATAGTATGAAGAGTAACCGAGTGAAGGAGTTACGGGAACCTGGAACAACATATCCGAAGTCAAACGATAGAAGAAGTCAACACTACCGCTCAAGCGATCGTTCCACAAACCGAACTCAGCACCCACATTGATATTGGTGTTGGTCTCCCAAGTGATATTGGGGTTACCCTTACGACCAAATACAACTGAGATACCGCCGTTACCGTCGTTAGATACAGAGTAGAGGTCGGTGTACATGTACATACCGATAGCATCGTTACCCTGTGAACCGACAGAAGCCTTAAGCTTCAACATGTTGAAGACGGGAGCGTTGAACCATGACTCGCGGTTGATAATCCAAGCAGCACCAGCTGACCAGAAGTTACCCCAACGGCGATCAGGGTGGAAGCGTGAAGAAGCATCACGACGATAAGATGCAGATGCGAAGATACGACCATCGTACTCATACATAGCACGGAGGAAGTAACCCTCGTTAATATACTCACCGAAGGATGAACCTGCATTATTCATATCAACAACTGCGCCACCCAACTCATCGTTGTCGGTAGAGAAGATGTTAGACTTAGCAGCTGACAAAGAGTAAGAACGCAAGTTGTAGGTCTCGTGACCGAGCAACAACTGAATGTTGTGCTCCTCGTTTGCACCAAACGACTTGTTGTAGTTCAACAACTGCTGCAAGTTGTGGTTGTATGAACGACCGTGTGACTTAGAAAGCACACCATTGTTAGCTACGAACTGACCGTAGTAGGGGTTACTCATTGATGTAGAACGAGTCTCATCGATAGTAACCGAACCGTTCAAAGTAAGAACCAAACCAGGGATAATAGTGAAATCTGCGAAACCGTTTACAGAGAAGGCGTTACCCTCAGAGTAAGACTTATCCAACCAGATGTTCTGCAAGGGGTTAGACTGTGAACCAGAGAAACGAGACAAGCCCCAAACCGAGCCGTCACCAGAGTCGTAAACATTCCAACCGTGGATATCCTTCATAATGTTACCCTCGCCATCGCGCACGAATACGGGATAGATAGGAGCGGTATCTGCTACAGCCGAGAATACATCGGCAGTATCACCCGAACCCTCAGAGTTAGAAGAAGCACCATTCCAGTGGAAGTTGGTGTAGCTCATGTTACCACCAATCTTCAACCACTTCTTAGCCTGGTAGTCAGCACGCAAACGAGCAGTCCAACGGTACATGTCTGAACCATCGGTAATACCCTTGTTGTTCAAGTAACCGAACGAAGCGAAGAAGTTAGACTTCTCAGTAGCAGCAGCTACAGAGAGGTTGTACTCCTGACGGAATGAAGGATCGTACAACTCGTCCATCCAGTCATCGGGAGTTACCAAATACTCCTGACCGTTGTGAGTGAACTTACGACCCAAAGTAGCGTTGGGGTTCAACTTACCATTAGAACCGATAAGGGTCTGGCCAGCGGGAACAGTATAAACATTGTAACCCAAACCACCCTCAGAAGGAGAGGTAAGAACGCCCAAAACAGCGTTGTGAGCATCAGCACCCTCATAACCGCTATCCATGTAGTAGTTCTTCAATGCAGCATAGTGCATCTCATAGTACTGACCGGGATCACGAGTGTAGTCATAGAGCTGACGAGCACGCATGTTAACACCCCACTTAGCATCGAAATTAACACGAGCATCACCTGCCTTAGCACGCTTGGTAGTCACCATGATGACACCGTTAGCACCACGAGCACCATAAAGTGCGTTAGATGCAGCATCCTTCAAGACGGTCATAGTCTCGATATCGGCCATGTTAATGTTGTTAAGGTCACCCTCATAAGGTACACCATCAACAACCCACAAGGGATCGTTACCAGCGTTGATAGAGCCGATACCACGGATACGGATAGTAGGCTCCGAACCGAGTGAACCAGAACCCTGAGTAGTCTGAAGACCAGCTACCTTACCCTGGAGGGCATTAGCTACTGAAGACGACTGGGTCTTGGCGAGATCATCAGACTTGATGGTAGCAGCAGAACCGGTAAATGCCTCCTTCTTGGCAACACCGAACGCCTGCACTACGACCTCCTCGATCTGCTCTGAATCAGCAGCAAGGACTACATCGACTACTGTGCGACCTGCAACAGCAACAGTCTGAGTCTGCAAACCGAGATACGAGAATGTCAAGCTTGCGTCAGCCGCAGCTGCGATCTCATAATAACCGGCAACATCGGTAGTAGTACCACGAGTAGTACCGTCTACTACAACCGCTGCTCCGATGACCGGCATACCGGTGTCATCGGTCACTGTACCGGTAACACGCTGACCTTGAGCAAAAGCGCCGAAGCTGCCCAAGAGCAGAGTTGCAACCATTGATAGTACAACTTTTTTAACCATAAGCATTAGTTTTTAAAAAAATTTGTATAAAGTTATTAAAGTTTGTTTCTTCTACTCTACGCCTTTCGCTACACTCCTATAACCCGCCTAATCGGCGCATAGACGAACCGAGAAGACATAGTTAGGGCATAAAGTTAATGCACAAAGATAACCCAATAAATTGGAATAGCAAAAATTTACCAACTTTTTTTGAGCTTTTTTGGGCAAAAATGCCGTTTTTTCACTGTTTTTCTCGATTTAGATATCGCTATTCACAAATAAACACCACGACTGATGTTGACTAAGTTAGCGCCTTCACAGAGAGATGTTCATAGATTCGAGTTGCATAAATATCCCATATGCCGATTTTTTTTACGCTCGACAAGATTTTTCCTTGATAGATGAATTTGTGGTAAAAAAGTTGCCACGATGTTGCGCAAAATTATTTTTTACTTATCTTTGCACCGCAAATGGTCGGGATGTGGTCAGCACAACACACTCCGAAAGTAGAGCAAACGACGATTTGCCAAATCATCATTATGAACCTGGCGCATAAATAGCGCCCCTAAATCCCTTTAAAATGAAGCGACTGCTTTTAATTGTCGCACTGCTCCTTGTCGTGGCAGTGTCGACTGCTCAGGTTACCACCTCGTCGGTTCGAGGAAGAGTAACCGCCAACGACAACCCTTTGCCTGGTGCAAGCATCGTTGCACTGCATACCCCGTCGGGCAGCCAATACTCCACCACCACAAATGGCGATGGTCACTATACCATCAGCGGTATGCGCATCGGTGGACCTTACGAAATCACAATATCATTCTTAGGATACGACACGGTCAAGGTTGCAGGCTTTGCCCTCGCACTTGGCGAAACTGCTGTTTACGACTTCACGCTCAACGAGCAGAGCATCGACCTTGAAGAGGTCTATGTTGTGGGTGCAAGTTCGCACTCAAAAGAGGGCTATTACAACCGCACCAAAATGGAGAAAATACCCTCTATCGACCGCTCGATTTACGATCTCACAAATATCCTTTCTTCGGCCGTTAGTCCCGCCTCTGGAGGCATCATTTTAGGAGGTCAAAGTACGCGCTACAATGCCTTCTCAATCGACGGCTCGCCAGCGGCTGATATCTATGGTTTGGGCACTACGGGAATGACTGGTTCACTTACGCGCGCCAATCCTATTCCGATTGATGCACTCGATGCTGTAACTATCACAACATCAACGGTTGATGTGCGTCGTAGTGGCTTTACTGGCGGCAGCATTGATGCCGTTACTCGCTCGGGTGGCAACGACTTCCGTGGCTCGGCCTACACCTACTTCAATAATGAGCATTTCTGGGGGTCGACACCTGGTCGCAATATTGCCTCTCGCACGCGCCTCTCGGAGCAGATGACAAATATCGTTGGATTGACACTTGGTGGCCCTATCATAAAGAATAAATTACACTTTTTTGTCGCGGGCGAATTTAACCGCAGCACTACCCCATCATCGCATCATCCTGGCGATGCCACATCGGCGATAACCATCGACGAGGCGAAGCTGATTTCGGAGCGATATGAGGCTCTCACAGGCTACGATGGCGGTGGCTGGGGCGAGCACCAAGTGAAGGATATCACAGGTGCTGCCGTGGCTCGCATCGACTGGAATATCAACGACCACAACCACCTCTCGGTGCGCTACAATATGCTCAATGCCGATGCTGCGGCATCGTCGAACACGGCGCAGTCGTTCTACTTCACTGGTGCGGAGTACACCAACATCAGCCGTACCCATTCGTTGGTTGCCGAGCTTAACTCATCAACGCAGAGCCGTCGTGGCACGATGGTCGAGAACTCATTGCGCGTGGGTTACACGCGATTAAAGGATGGTCGTACCACACCCGAGAGCCTTCCAGCGGTGATTATCAACGGCTTGGGCGAACTCGGTAATGGCACAGCAACAATTGGCACAAGCCCCTACTCGGGTTGCAATATGCTCAATCAGGATATCTATATCCTCAGCGACAATGTGTCGTTCACTCGCGGAAAGCACGATATCACCGTCGGCACATCGAACGAGATTTACCGTGCCGACAACCTCTACTTGGCAAATGCCCAAGGCACCTATACCTACGCCTCGTTGGAGGATTTCATGAACGACAACGCCACACAATACGCCTACGGCTACTTTGCAAGTGGCAAGCGCAATCCGCCCGTGACGACTGGTCAGTTTGCGGTCTATGCTCAAGATGAGATTGGCTTTAGCAACCATCTAAAGTTATCGTATGGCCTGCGCCTCGATATCCCCGTGATGTTCAATACACCCATTGTAAATGAGGCGTTTAACCGCAGCGACTTTGCCAAGTTGGGCACCAAGACAGGCGATATCCCCCGTGCTCAAGTTCTCCTCTCGCCCCGCGTAGGCATAGAGTGGCATAATGGCGATATTAGAGCATACGCCAACGCTGGCATCTACACCGGTCGCATACCCTTCGTTTGGCTCTCGAACTGCTATCAGAACACTGGTCTTGGCTCTACGGGCGTTGCGGTACACACCCCTGCCGAGACCCCTGCATTTAGCCTCAACCCCGAGGAGGTAGGTATCAAGAGCAACCCCGCTATCGACATCGTGGCACGCGATTTCCGCTATCCGCAGGTATTCCGCATTGCAGGTGGCGTATCGGGCACCGTAGCGCAAGGCTTGCGTCTAAGCCTCGATGCCGACTTTACCAAGGGTTTTAATAATTTGTTTGTGGAGAACTTGGTGGCTAAGGATAATGGGCGTCGTCTTTGGGTTGGTGGCGAGGAGAGCCGCTCATCGGCAACCTACTACGACTCAACGACTTCGGAGTTCTCGGCAGTATACCGCCTCAAGAACACCAACAAGGGCTATTCGTGGTCAGCAACAGCGCGTGCCGAGTACACGCCGTGGTTTGCACCAGGTCTCTCATTCTCGGCAGCCTACACCTTTGCGCAGTCGAAGAGCGTGAACGATGGTGTCTCGGCGCAGTCGTCGTCGAACTGGGGCAGAACATACACTGTAGATAGCAACACACCTGCGTTGAGCAACTCGATTTATGAGTACCCCCACAAGGTTGTGGCAACGATTTCATACTCACGCACATACGGTCGCTTTGGTACTAATGTGATGTTGCTCTACAACGGTCATTCAGGCGAACACTACTCGCTAACCTATGCCCGTGGCAAGGTCGATGCTAATGGCGATTCGTATCGTGGCAACTCGCTCATCTACATCCCGACAGAAAAGGAGATGTCGACAATGCTCTGGGCAGACGAGACATCGAGGGCGGCATTCAACGACTATATCGCGAACGACAACTACCTCAACGCACATCGTGGCGAGTTTGCAGAGCGCAACTCTCACTCGTTGCCCTTTGTGCATCGCCTCGACCTGCACCTAGCCGAGTCGTTCTACTTCGACTCGACTGGCAGAAAGTTGGAGATTTCGCTCGATATCATCAACCTCTCGAACCTTATTTCGCGTTCGTGGGGTATGGTACACCGCACCACCAACTGGACACTTTCGCCCGTGACAATCACCGAGTTACGCGCCGAGGGCAACGACTACCGCCCTGTCTACAAGTTTACGGGCGCAAACTACACGGTCGACAATATCGCATCGCGCTGGCATATGCAGATTGGCTTGCGCATAGTCTTCTAATTTCAGAAGATTTTAGACCGAAAAACCTTAGAGAGCTGACCCCGAGAGAGGGTTGGCTCTCTTTTTAATAAAAATTTTTAGTAATTCTTTGTTGGAAAAGAGTTTTATATTTCGTAACTTTGCCACGATTTGTGCAAAAGGAACAAAACGAGTTTAATACACAATAACTAAAAAGTAATAAAAACTATGATTTACTCACACGAGGTGCAGCAGATGTGCTGCGTGAAGAAGGGTGCCAACCACGAGTCGGCTCCTATTCCTGAGGAGGGCAAATGGGTACGCGCCAAGGAGATTAAGGATATCTCTGGTCTTACTCACGGTATCGGCTGGTGTGCTCCCCAGCAGGGTGCTTGTAAGCTCACCCTCAATGTTAAGGACGGTATTATCGAGGAGGCTTTGGTTGAGACCATCGGTTGCTCGGGTATGACTCACTCTGCTGCTATGGCATCGGGGATTCTCCCTGGCAAGACTATCCTTGAGGCTTTGAACACCGACCTTGTTTGCGACGCTATCAACACCGCTATGCGCGAGTTGTTCAAGCAGATTGTTTACGGCCGTACTCAGTCGGCATTCTCAGAGGGTGGCCTCGTTATCGGTGCTTCGCTCGAGGACTTGGGCAAGGGTCTCCGTTCACAGGTAGGTACTATGTTTGGTACTAACGCTAAGGGTA
>JAGBYO010000068.1 GCA_017628735.1 Alistipes sp.
ATCCAGTTCAAAACGAAGAGTTAAAGATTATAGCCCAGCCTAATCCCAATAACGAGCCTCGCACATTATGGATTGAACTGCATTCAGGATCAAAAGAACACATTATAAAGGTGGAACAGGAATAAGATGATTATTTCTCATCAATGCAAAATTAAATGAATGTTGTTCCTAATATAAAGGATAGAGGATAGGCTTATAAACTTGCGCAATTCAATTATTTTGGATATATCTGTACAGTGTAATAAAAAAAAACATAAGTAAATATGAGAAACTTTATTTTGTGTCTGATGGCACTTGCCTTTGTGTCGTGTGATAAGGATTGGAATGATATCAATCCTCGCAAGGTTATCATCTCGGATGTTAATATAGAGTTTATCAAGGAGGTATAGGGTGTTCACGACCCGACATCATGACTAGAATACACATCTCATAAATATAAATGCACAGGTAGTCTCGATGGCTTTGCTGGTAGCTGTTATATCGTTATTTCAGAACCTATTAAGGGTGAGTGTGCTAGAAGTCGTGAGATTATTGTAAATAAGAATAAAACAGACTTTGCATTTACATTTACTAATAAAGGCGCACACACAGACTTGGAACACTTCAACTATACGATTCAGGTGGTTGATAAGTTTGACTATGTGATCTGCCAAACAACTATTATAGCATCAAAGCACCCCGATAACGAGTAGTGCGGTAATTGAGGGATAAAAACTCCGCTATTGTTATACGGATTTTTGCCAAATAAGCCTGAATTTTGCCCCATGCAAATATGCGGGTAGGTTTTTGCCTACCCGCATATTTGTTGTGTGTAGGCTCGATGCCGTATAGGCGAGTTGGTGCGTTCTCGGTGGGGTTAATGGGTTATCGCTGGTTTTGCAGTTTTTTAGGACCGATAAGATTTTTAAGACCATTAGGACTTTAGGACCTTAGGACCTTAGGACCTTACGAGGTCGGGTATCACATTCGGTCTTATTTGTCTTATTGGTCTTACTCGTCTTACTCGTCTTAAAATCTCTAATATCTAACAACTAATAACTAAAAACTATTTCTCTCTTTGCTCTTTTTTTTCTACCTTTGTAGAAACTAAAAACCAATAACTAATACTATGTCTGCTCGTACTTGTCCCGAATGTGGCGGTTTAGTGGCATCTACCATCAACACCTGCCCCCATTGTGGCCACTTTATGGCTGGCGAAGGTCAGTCTCAGCAAAGCGCAATATCGGTGGAGAATCCCCACACAAGCATTGCGTGGTGCATCATATCGGTACTTCTCTTCTGGCCTATGGGCCTTATTGCCTTTATCTACTACTTCAAGTCGGATAACTGCTGGCAGGCGGGCGACCAAGCGGGTGCTGAGCGCAATGGCCGTGCATCGTTACGCTTTGCCAAGTACTCGGTATGGTTCTTGATTATCACCATCTTGCTCGGCATAAGCATTCCGTTCTGCATCTTTAGCTTCTTGTAGCGTATGCGCATCAAAGCCAACTGCAAGATTAACCTTGGTCTCTTCGTTACACGCAAGCGCCCCGACGGCTACCACGAACTCGAAACGGTGATGCTCCCCGTAAAGGGTCTGCACGACATCGTAGATGTGGAGCGCATTGAGGGCGAGGACATAGAGTTTCGTGGCGAGGGCATAATCGTAGATTGCGCACCCAGCGACAACCTCTGTGTGCGTGCTGCGCGCCTTATGCAGGAGCGCTATGGCTTGAGTGGCGTAAGCATCACGCTCGATAAGCGTGTGCCCTTTGGTGCAGGCTTAGGCGGTGGCTCGTCGGATGCCACGGCGGTGATTGTTGCTATCAATGATATCTTCGATTTAGGCTTGCCAAAGGCGGAGTTGGCATCGTTGGCTGCCGAGTTGGGTAGCGACACCGCATATTTTGTCTACAACGATGCCGAGCTATGCACAGGGCGTGGCGAAGTAATGTCACCAATAGACATCGACCTTGCGGGCAAGTGGCTGGTTGTGGTAAAGCCCAACGAGGGAGTATCAACTGCCGAGGCATATCGTGGCGTAAAGCCTGCAATGCCCGAACGAGGTTTGCGTGAGCTGTTGGCAGAGCCGATAGAGTGTTGGCAGGGGAGTGTGAAGAATGACTTTGAACCGCATATCTTCGAGGCGCATCCACGAATTAGGGCAATCAAGGAGTCGCTATTGGCGAGTGGTGCACTCTATGCCTCGATGTCGGGCTCAGGCTCGGCAGTATTCGGCATCTTTGCCAAGAAGCCGAACTTCGCAACCGGGGATTTTGTGCATATCGAACAGCTATAACTACTCCACGATACGGGGAATCTTGAAGGCCTTCAGCTCACGGTTGAAGGCTTTTTCGTTGCCCGCAACAAGGCTGTCGACAAGCGAGTGAAAGGCTGCGGAGTGGTTGTGATGGCGAGTGTGGCAAAGTTCGTGAATGATGATGAACTCGCGAAGATGCTCTGGCAGGAGCATCACAAAGAGCGAGATGCTGATGCCATTGCGACCGCTACACGAGCCCCAGCGGGTGTGGGCAGATGAGATGCGTAGCGAGGAGTAGCGAAAACCGTGTTGCGAGGCAAGGCGCTCAACGGTGGCGGGGATATATTGGCGAGCCTCACGGCGCAATAGCTCGACATCCTTAGCCGAGATTGTGGGGTAGTTGGCGGTGCGCTCCCTAAGGCGTTGGCGAGTCTTTGTAATCCACTCCACTTTGCTCTCGGCAAAGGCGAGGGCACGCCTTCGTGATGAGAAGATGGGGTAGCTAAGGCGCAGTGTGCCATCGGGGCGCACAACAAGACGAATAGAGCGTGCACGCAACGACCGCACACACTCTACTCGTCCTAAAATCTTATGCTCTGTAACGGCCATTAGTCGCCAATGCGCTGACGCACAACCTCGAAGAGCATAATAGCTGCGGCTGCCGCAACATTCAACGACTCGGTATGACCGATAAGTGGAATCGCGAGCTGCTCGTCGCAGAGCTTCAATACCTCCTTGGAGATACCCTTGTCCTCAGCACCCATAACGATGGCAGTAGGCTTGCGGAAGTCGGCATCGTAGAGCAGTTTGCGACTCTTCTCCGTAGCTGCAACAATCTGGAAGCCCTCTGCCTGCAACGCCTTAAGCGTATTGCGGATAGAGCCTACACGGCAGACGGGGATATTCTGCAAAGCACCTGCCGACGAACGGATAGCATCGCCATTGACGGGTGCAGAGTTCTTCAACGGGGTGATAAGGCCGTGAGCACCAGCACACTCTGCCGAGCGGGCGATACCGCCAAAGTTGCGAACATCCGTAATGCCATCAAAGACCACGATAAGGGGTGTCTCGTCATCGGGAACACGCTCCAAAATATCAGTAAGCTCAACATAGTCGATAGCGGCAATCTGCGCCACAACACCCTGATGGTTACCGCGAGTTAGGCGGTTGAGCTTCTCGATAGGCACCTCCTGCCAACGCAAGTGGTGGCGTGCCATAAGGTCTTTAAGGTCGTTCATCAGCTGTCCGTCGGCACCCTTCTTGATGTAGATGCGCTCAATCTGCTTGCGAGCCTCGATAGCCTCGGCAACAGGGCGAATGCCAAAGATAATATTCTCCATAATTTATTGTTGTTCAGTTATTTCTAATTCGTAAGATGCCTTCTCCCATTCGTGCATAAGCCTATCGTACTGCTCCTTGAGGGCATTGTACTTGGCGTAGTCGTCGGCATTGTACTCCGTAGCAACAGCAAAGCGGGCATCGTAGTCCAAAATCTCCTTTTCGACCTTTGCCAACTCCTCCTCGACGCTCTCTACCGCCTTGCGCAGTTTGCGGATTAACTTCTCCTGCTCCTTCTTCTGCTCGTAGCTCAGCTTACCGCCGTTGCTCTCTACTGCCTTGGTCGCCACGGGGCGCTCCTTGCGCTCAATCTCCTGCAACGACTCCACTTTGCGCTTCTCAAGGAAGTACCATATATCGCCGAGATACTCCCTAACGCCACCATCGCGGAATTCGTAGATGCGGTCAACAAGGCCATCGAGGAACTCTCTATCGTGCGACACAACGACAACGGTGCCATCGTATTTCTGCAACGCATTTTTAAGAATATCCTTTGAGCGCATATCCATATGGTTGGTAGGCTCATCAAGAATGAGAAGGTTGTATGGCTCAAGCATCAAGCGCGCCATTGCCAAGCGTGAACGCTCACCTCCCGACAGCACCTTCACCTTCTTGTCGATATCCTCGCCACGGAAGAGAAAAGCACCAAGAATATCGCGCAGACGAGTGCGAATATCGCCCACAGCAACACGGTCGAGGGTGTCGAATACGGTGAACTCGCCATCCATCAAGTCGTCCTGGTTCTGGGCGTAGTAACCTATATTTACATTTGCGCCAACCTTGATATCGCCCTCGGTAGCCTCCAACTCGCCAATAAGCATACGGGCAAAGGTGGTCTTACCCTCGCCATTGCGACCAACAAGGGCAATCTTCTGTCCTCGTTCGATGGTAAACTCGGCACCCGCAAAGATACGCTTATCGCCAAAGGCCTTGCCTACGCCCTTGATATCGGCAACAATCTGTCCCGAACGGGGTGCGGGAGGAAACTTGATATTTAGGCGTGACATATCCTCCTCGTCGACCTCGATGCGTTCAAGGCGTTCGAGTTGCTTTACGCGCGACTGCACCTGGTTACTCTTCGTAGGCTTGTAGCGGAATTTCTCGATAAACTCCTCGGTCTTCTCGATTAGGCGCTGCTGATTCTCGTAAGCTGCCATCTGTTGTTGACGGCGCTCGGCACGCAACTCCACAAACTTCGAATAGGGGACTTTATAGTCGTAGGCCTTGCCTAACGATAGCTCGATGGTGCGTGTCGTAACATTATCCAAAAAGGCACGGTCGTGAGAGATAAGCAATACTGCGCCATTGTAATTCTTGAGATACTCCTCCAACCACTGAATACTCTCGATATCAAGGTGATTGGTAGGCTCATCTAACAAAAAGATTGAGGGTCGGCGCAAGAGCAACTTCGCCAACTCAATACGCATACGCCAACCGCCCGAGAACTCGCGTGTAGGACGCTCAAAGTCCGAGCGCTTGAAGCCCAAGCCAAGGAGCGTGCGCTCGATATCTGCCTCTCGTGTATCGCCACCAAGGATATGATAGCGGTCGTTGGCATCGTTTAGGCGATGGATAAGGTCGGCATACGCCTCCGACTCATAGTCGGTGCGTGAGGCAATCTCCGATGTTAGGCGCTCGATGTCTGCCTCGATGCGAAGCACCTCGTCGAAGGCCTTGGCGGTCTCGGCGATGAGCGATGTGGTATCCGCCACACGCATCTGCTGTGGAAGATAGCCGATGGTGCACTCGCCATTGATGGTCACAGCACCCTCGGTGGGCTGTTGCTCACCTGTGATAACACGCAGTAGGGTGGTCTTGCCCGCACCATTCTTGCCCACAAGACCTATGCGGTCCTTAGGGTTGATAAGGAACGAGATACCATCAAAAAGTGTCCAACCGCCGTAGCTAATCGAGAGATTGTCGAGTGAAATCATAATGGATTATTATGAATTTAGCATATCTACGATTGCCTGCTCGGGGCTCTCAGCGCCAAATACCGAGCTACCAGCAACCAATGCCTCGGCACCTGCATCGAACAAAAGGCGTGAGTTTGAGGCAGAGATACCACCATCAACCTCGATGATAAGCTCCGAAAGACCGAGCTCCTCCTTCTTGCGATTGAGATACTCGCACTTGGCAATTGACGAAGGCATAAACTTCTGACCGCCAAAGCCGGGCTCTACGCTCATAACGAGGATAAGGTCGAGCTTGTCGAGCCACTTATCCAAAACCTCGGGCTCGGTGCCAGGCTTAATCGAGATGCCCACCTTGGCGCCAGCCTTGCGGATAAGGTCGATGCAGAGGTCGATGTTCTCGGTAGCCTCGTAGTGGAAGGTGACATAGTCGGCACCAGCCTCTACAAAGCGCTCTACATACTTCTCGGGAGCGGTAATCATAAGATGCACATCGAGAACCTTGTTGGTTGCCTTGCGGATAGGTTTCATCACAGGAAAACCAAACGAGATGTTGGGGACAAAGACACCATCCATAACATCGATATGTACCCACTCTGCACGGCTACGGTCGAGCATAGCGATATCTTTGTTGAGATTTCCGAAGTCGGCTGATAGTACCGAAGGAGCAATAATTCGTTTCATTTTCAAATATTGAGTTTTAGGTTTTTCATAATTTCCTACAAAAATAGTGAAATGTTTTTTATTTCTCGCACTATTCTGCAATTACTTTTGTATCTTTGTAACGATGTAATCGTTTTAACCCTGAAATTATGAACTCAACAGCCATTATATCCATAGTTTTTGCATTGTTGCTCCTTGTTGCGCTTATTGTTGTTATCGTCATTTGGCGAAATGGCAATGAGCAAAATCGAGAACTCGTTGCCGAGCGTGATAGGCTGATTGCCGAGGGTGTAACGAAGTTGTCGGCTACCGAGCGAGAACTCTCCGAAGAGCGCATCGCTCACGCCCGCACCGAGAGCGAGCGCGATGCCCTGAAGCAGAGTATCGAGCAGATACGCAACGAGCGTGAGGAGTCGGAGCGCACATTAAAGACCGAGTTTAAGAACTTGGCAAACGAGATTCTCACCGAGCATCAGCACAATTTGCGCCAAGCAAACCGCGACTCTATAGACTTGATGTTGAAGCCGTTTAAGGATAACATCACAGAGTTTCGTGAGCGTGTTGAGCGTATCTATGCCCACGAGAACGAACAGCGTGGAGCCCTTAAAAATGAGTTAGATAACCTACTTAAACTCAACCAGCAAATGACATCATCGGCGGCTAACCTTACAGATGCCTTGAAGGGTAACTCAAAGGTGCAGGGTGATTGGGGTGAGGCATACCTTGAAACTATCTTGGAGAGTACGGGTTTGGTCAAGGGCTTGCACTACCATATTCAGCAGAATTTCAAGGATGAGGAGGGCTCAAATCAGCGCCCCGATGTAGTTTTGTCGTTGCCCGAGGAGCGAAGAATTGTTATCGACTCAAAGGTTTCGCTTACGGCATATATCCGCTACACCGAGGCACAGACCGATGCTGAGCGCAAGGCTGCATTGGCCGAACATATATCGTCTGTTCGCAAGCACTTCCAGGAGTTGGCAGCCAAGGAGTATCAGAAGTTGCTCAACTCGCCCGATTTTGTTGTTATGTTCGTGCCTACAGAGCCAGCGTTTCTCGAGGCGTTGAAGGCGGATAATACGATTTGGACAGATGCCTACGCCAAGAAGATTATTATCTCGTCGCCCACCAACCTCTTTGCACTGTTGAAGATGGTTGGCGATATGTGGCGCCGTGATGCTCAGAGCAAGAATCAGGCGGAGATTGTCGAGAAGGCAACCAAACTCTATGAGCAGTTGGTGGCATTTACCGAGCAGTTGGAGGGTGTTGGCTCGGCGTTAGATAATGCAAAATCGCGCTATGACGAAGCATATAAGCGCCTACATACAGGTAATAATAATATTGTGCGCCTTGGCGAGCGACTCCGTAAGTTGGGTCTACCTACCAAGAAACAACAATCCGCCAAGGCACTTGCCGAGGCCGATGTAGAGGCTGACGAAGAGTAGACTAATCATTGTGCTCGCAATGTGGGCAGTGTTCGTGCTCGCCTAATACGGTGTGCGGAATATTGCCGTGCGAGATAATCTGAATAGGGCAGTCGTAGTTGCGCAACTGCTCTTCGGTAATAATGTTCGAGTCGTGGCGGTGGATATGGCGATTTACGCAGACGATGCTACGAACGACACTCGAAATAGTGCCTATATCGTGCGAAACCATAACTATCGCCATTCGTTCCGAAAGGTGGTGTAGGAGGTTGTATAACTCATTCTCAAAGCGGTTATCCACAAAGTTGGCAGGCTCATCCAAAACTAAAAGTCTAGGTTCGGAAACGACTGCTCGACAGAGCATTACACGCTGAAGTTGTCCGCCCGATAGCTCTCCAATAGGGCGCGTAGCAAGGTCGCTGAGCGATGCTTGTTCCAAGATTGCATCGGCACGACGGCGCTCCTCCTTGCCATAGTGACCAAAGAATCCTCTCTCGGACTGCAAGCCCGACATAACAACCTCTCTTACCGAAATAGGGAATGCCTTGTCGAACGACGAAATCTGAGGTAGATATCCGATATTGATACGACCCTTGCGCTTCAATTCCTCGCTATACTCGATTGTGCCACTATAATCCACAATGCCCATAATCGCCTTTACGAGCGTACTTTTGCCGGCACCATTGGGGCCGATAACGCCAATAAAGTCGTCGGCATAGATATCTAAGTTGGCGTGTTCCAAGGCTTGTACGCTATCGTAGCGCACACCGAGGTCACGAATCTTAATGAGTATCTCGTGGCTCATAGCTACAAATTATATCGGTGATACGCTCAATCTCCGAAAGGATATCCTTCGATAGAGGGTTGGTTGTGATAATCTCGGCATCGCACGCCTCGGCAATGGCTCGCACCTTGTCTTGGCTGTACTGCGGTTGGATAAATATTGCGTTGATGCCCTCGCTCTTGGCACGCTCAACAAGTGCTGTGAGCTGTCGTGGGGTAGGCTCCTTGCCATCCTGCTCGATGGCTATCTGTTCAATGCCGTAGTCGCGAGCAAAGTAGGTGTAGGCGGGGTGGTAAATCATCATTGTGTGGGCATCGCTTGCCTTTATCTTCTCGGCACAACGGCTGTCGATACCATCTATACGCTCCAAAAGTGACTGTGCAGCACGCTCATACTTTGCTGAGTCGGGATATTGTGCTAAGATAGCCTCTCTTGCATTCTCGACCATGGTGCGCAGTGTGCGTGGTGCAGTCCAGATATGTGGGTCGATGCCGTGGCTATGGTGGTGGCCGTGGTGGTGAGCGTGTGAGCAACAGCCAGCCATAGGCTCGATACCTTCCGAGAGGTTTATGAGGTTGTCGCCAAGGTGCTTAACTAGGCTCTGCTCGAAGTTGATAAGGCCTACTTCAAATACAAACTCTGCCTCGCTCATCGCACTGATATGGCGTGCCGTAGGCTCGAAGCTCTCGGGTGATGCACCCTCGGGAACAACGACCTCGACAGCAAAATCACCGCAAGTAATCTCCTCGACCAACGCCTTAAGTGGCGTAATTGTTACATAAATGGTAGGGTTGTTGTCGCTCTTATTATTGTTGCACGAGAGCAAAAACGAGAGAAGGATTATTGTAAATATTGTCTTTTTCACTTTATACTATATTTTTTAATGCGACAAAGGTATGAAAAACTATGCAAAATTTTGATATTCCACCGAAAATTTACATCTTTGCACAAAATATTAAATACCTAAATACTTAAAACTTATGATTAAGAATATCACCGAGAAGATTATATACATCGGCGTTGACGATACCGATATCGATCTTTTCGAGAGCCAGTATGTTGTACCCGATGGTGTATCGTATAACTCATACCTTATCCTTGACGAGAAGGTTGCGGTGATGGATACCGTTGACCGTCGCAAGAGCGATGAGTGGTTGCAGAACCTCGATACAGCGCTTGCTGGTCGCAAGCCCGACTACCTCGTTGTTCAGCACCTTGAGCCCGACCACGCTGGCACTATCGCCATTGCTATGGAGCGCTATCCCGAAATGCAGGTTGTGGCTTCGGACAAGGCGGTTAAGATGATGCCCCAGTTCTTTGCTAATACCGCTTTCGAGGGTCGCACAATCGGTGTTAAGGAGGGTGATACTCTCTCGCTTGGTGGCCGTACTCTTCACTTCGCTATGGCACCTATGGTGCACTGGCCCGAGGTTATGGTGACCTACGATAGCAGCGAGAAGGTACTCTTCTCGGCTGATGGCTTCGGTAAGTTCGGCGCATTGTGTAATGGTGGTGAGTGGGCGTGTGAGGCTCGCCGCTACTACTTCAATATCTGCGGTAAGTATGGTGCACCTGTTCAGGCTCTTTTGAAGAAGGCAGCAGCCCTCGACATCGAGATTATCTGCCCCTTGCATGGTCCTATCCTCACCGAGAACCTTGGCTACTATATCGGCCTTTATGACACATGGAGCAAGTATGAGCCAGAGACCAAGGGTGTGCTTGTAGCATACGCCTCAATCCACGGCAATACTGGCGTAGTGGCTAATAAGTTCGCTGAGATTTTGCGCTCGAAGGGTGCCGAGAAGGTTGTTGTCTGCGACCTTTCGCGCTCGGATATGGCTGAGGCTGTGGAGGATGCGTTCCGTTATAGCCACCTTGTAGTAGCTGGCGCATCTTACGATGGTGATGTATTCCCCGTGATGCACGACTTCTTGCACCACTTGGCCATCAAGAACTACTCGAAGCGCCGTATCGGTATTATCGAGAATGGCTCGTGGGCACCCTCGGCAGGTCGTGCGATGCGTGCAATCATCGATACTTTCAAGAGTGTTACTGTTGTCGAAAATATGGTAACAATCTGGTCTACTCTTAAGGATTCGGATATCCCTGCCTTGGAGCACTTGGCAGATGAGGTCTTGGCAGAGTAGTATATTGAATACGAAGAGGTAAATATTGAAATTTTATCCAGTATTTTGGTAGAATAAAAATATTTACTATCTTTGCACCACCAAAAGCGAAAGCCTTGGTATTCGGAGAATCCGTAGCTCAGTAGGTAGAGCACAACACTTTTAATGTTGGGGTCCCGGGTTCGAGCCCCGGCGGATTCACCTTTAATTGTTGAGCGGCAGAGTTTTTAACTCTGTCGCTTTGTTTTTGATAGTCTTTTACGAGCAAGCTCGAAAGCCCATCAAAACAAAGCAGCTACGCCACCGCTCAACAAATCCGCCGTGCCTACTCACATAATGCGGGTTGAGCCGATAGATAGTAGTTTATTGCTCGGTCTATTAGACCTGCGCTTAGAGGTATCGGCTCTTCGGCTTCGCCGTCCGAACCCCGGCGGATTCACGGAAAAAAGACAGCTTTTAGGCTGTCTTTTTTTTTGTTTTATGCGTATGAGATTAAGCTTTTATTGAGTCTATCTCCCTTTGCAAGAGATCGAGGAATTTAGCAGCATGAGCACCGTCCATCTGAGTATGGTGGAATTGGAACGAAACGCTTAGAGTTGCCTTAAACACCCCTCGTTTATACTTACCCCAAATCATAAACGGATTATTAAAAACACCGCTATACATACCCACAGCGCCATCTATTTCGTATTGAGCCAACGCCGAGGTGCCGATAACCATACTATCGGCCGAAAGATCGTGGTCGGTACAATCCTTCTCCACTTGCTTTGTAAGACGCAGATAGTCGCCGTTGAACTGCGCTAAATCATCGCTAAAAGGTAGGTCGCACGAGCTAACCTCCCCTGCGCTATTGGCCACGATAGTATTGACAGCAATGTTGTCAAACTGCATCAACTTATCACCCACGGGCAGCATATAGAACTCCTTGACCTGCTTCGCAGCGCGACCAATGCAGTAGCACATCAGCATATTGAATTTAAGGCCCTTCCTACGACTAACTCTTATAAGTGGAGACACATTCAGCGTCTTGAAAAATGTTACCATAGGATTAGGTGCCTGCATCCACATTTGAAAGGCGTATGCTCGGGTAGTGTCTTTAGGGTTTATCTCTCTCATAATTTTCTGTTTTTTTGACAAAGGGTCGCAAAGGTAATAAAAATTATCAAATATGAGCACAAACCGTTGTGAGTGTTATGTGAGTGCAAACGCAAAACTCGCCACAACTCTTTAACAGTTTGCGGGTAGCGAATATATCTTGAAGCCCCGGCGGATTCACCTTCAAATGTTGAGCGGCAGAGTTTTTAACTCTGTCGCTTTTTCTGTTTATGATGAATAATTTTGACACTTATTGTCATTGGTTTGCGAAATTATTACTACCTTTACATATCTAAATCAATGATTGTATGGATCAGCCGAAGTTGGAGCGAATGTTGCGCCTAATGAAACTAATGACGGGTAATGTCAACTACACTGTTAACGACCTTGCCGAACGATTGGATACATCGTATCGCTCGATATATCGCTATATCGAGACCTTCAAGGATGCAGGTTTTGTGGTGCATAAGCTCGATGGCGGTATCTACAAGCTTGGCAAGGAGAGCCGATATTTTCAAGATATCTCGCAGTTGGTGCATTTTACCGATGAGGAGGCGCATATCGTAAATCAACTTATTGCTGGTCTTGACGATAGCAATATGCTTAAACAAAATCTTCGCCGTAAGCTTAGTTCGGTATACAACTGCACCTCGATGGCAAATAGCATCGTTAAGGGCAAGAATGCAACGAATGTCAACTACCTTATCGAGGCAATAGAAAATCTTCGTCAGGTGGTGTTGCACGACTACGCCTCGGCGAATACTGGTTGTCGTGATCGTCTAGTTGAGCCTTTTGGCTTCACGACCAACTATGTGCAGTTGTGGTGCTTTGAGCCCGAAAGCGGAATGAATAAGCTCTTTAATACGGCGCGAATCGGCGAGGTGGAGATATTAAATACGGAGTGGGCGTATGAGGCGGAGCATCGTGAGGGACATATCGATATCTTCCGCACTACGGGCTTTGAGCAACATCGTGTATGCCTTGAACTTGGCATCCTCTCACATAACCTCCTTACCGAGGAGTATCCACTCTCGGAGCGTGATATTCGGCAGATTGCCCCAAATAGTTGGTTGTTAGACACTTTCGTCTGCAACTATCTCGGTGTCGGTCGCTTTGTGATGGGTC
>JAGBYO010000069.1 GCA_017628735.1 Alistipes sp.
CTATACCGAGGCGGTAAAGATTGCCCGTGAGCAGTTGGAGGCATCACGCCGCACCTTGGAGCTTGTACGCCGTCAATTCGACCTCGGCACCAAGAGCGCCGCCGATGTAGCGGAGATAGAGTCGCAGGAGGCAAACTACGACTACCTCTTAACCACCGAGGAGAATAACCTCGCCCTTGCCTATATCAAGTTGCGTGAGGTGATGAACTACCCGCAGGACAAGGAGTTGGAGATTGTTACCAATATCGATTTGGAGGCTCTTCCAAGTGCCGTATCGGAGCAGGCGTTGGTGGACTACGCTTTGGCGAACAACCCCAAAATTGTGGCAAGCCGCCACTTTACCGAGCAGCAGCGTCTGAACCTTTCTCGTGCCAAGGGTGCCTACTCGCCATCGGTATACCTCTATGGCGGTTACAACACTTCGTACTATATCGACTTTGAGAATAAGGCGGCATACGCATCTTTTGCCAATCAGTTCCGCAATAACCGAGGTGGATATATTCAGGTAGGCTTGTCTATCCCTATCTTCGACGGCCTCACTGCTCGCTCCTCGAAGCGCAGAGCAGCCAACGCCTACCGCTCGGCACAGTTGGAGCAGGTGGCTGTTGAGCGAGCTGTGGAGAGCGAGGTGGCGCAGACCTGGCAGGAGATGCAGGGCTTCGGTAAGCAGTATATCCAGGGACAGAAGAAGGTCTCGGCGGCACAGCTCGCCTACGATGGTGCAGAGCGCAAGTTTGAGAATGGCCTAATATCGGCCCTCGATCTCCAAACCGCCGCCAACACCTTGTTGCAAGCCAAGTCTGACAAGCTCCGAGCAAGATTGCAATACATAATCAAAACCCGAATGGTCGATTACTACAACGGTGAGCCCTTGGTGAAAGGTCGTGATTAGGGAATTTAAGGAGATTAAGGAATTTAGTGATTGACAATAATAAAACTTAAATAAAATGGATATCAAATTAGAAAAGAAGAAGGGATGGCGAGCCATCTTTCAGAAGAAAAATCTACCCTATGCAGCAGTTGTGGTGCTGATTGGCTTTATCGGCTGGCTCATTTTGCGCGATAACTCTTCGACCTTGCGTGTTGATGCTGGGTTGGTGAATATCGCTACCGTTGAGCAGGGCGAGTTTAATGACTATGTACGCCTGACGGGTAGCGTTCAGCCGATGACTACCGTCCAGCTCTCGCCCCTCGAGTCGGGTGTTGTTGAGCGCATCGTTGCCGAGGAGGGTACGCAGGTAAAGCGTGGCGATGTGATTCTTGAGATGTCGAACAACTCCCTATCGATGCAGATTTTGCAGTCGGAGGCGGACCTTGCCGAGAAGCAGAACATCCTGCGTAATACGATGATTTCTATGGAGCAGGAGCGTCTTGCACTCCGTCAGGAGAAACTACAACTCGATTTGGAGGTGTCGCGTGCAAAGCGTACCTTTGAGCAGAATGAGGACCTCTACAACGACAAGCTGTTGGCTCGTGAAGAGTATTTGCGTGCAAAGGAGGATTACGAGTTGGCGGTGCGTAAGCGTAATTTGGTCTTGGAACGACAGAAGCAGGACTCGCTCTACCGCACATCTCAGGTGTCGCAGATGGAGGAGAGCCTACGCTCGATGCAGCTCAATATGGAACTTATCCGCCAGCGTGTCGATAACCTCAAGGTGAAGGCTCCAATTGATGGCGAGGTGGGTATGTTGGATGTCGTTCTCGGTCAGTCGCTGCAGCAGGGCGCAAATATCGGTCAGGTGAACGACCTAACGACCTACAAGGTGCAGGCGCAGGTTGATGAGCACTATATCGACCGCGTTACAACGGGTCTTGTAGCATCGTTTGAGCGTCAGGGCGCGGAGTACGAGATGCAGCTCCGCAAGGTATATCCCGAGGTGCGCAATGGTCAGTTCAAAGCCGATTTCCGTTTTAGCGGTGCTGCGCCCGAGAATATCCGTAGCGGACAGACCTACTACCTCAACTTGCAGTTGGGCGAGGCTGCCGAGGCAATCTTGATACCGCGTGGCTCGTTCTATCAGGCGACAGGCGGTCGTTGGATCGATGTTGTC
>JAGBYO010000070.1 GCA_017628735.1 Alistipes sp.
AGCGGTAGATATGGGGTTGTCTGTTAAATGGGCTGCAACCAATGTAGGAGCTGATTCGCCAGAAGAACTAGGAAACCTTTATGCGTGGGGAGAGGTTACGCCAAAAGCTGAGTATTATACTTCTAATTACGCTTGGTGGACTTATGAATATGGTGAAGACGGAGACGGTTGGTGGAGTACGACATCAATTAAAAAATATGGTTCATCGTATTCTAATGAAGACTATATATGGTGGGATGGCTACTACGACAACTATTATTGGGTTAATGATGGGCTTACCGTGCTTGACTTGGAAGATGATGCTGCCCGTACTGAGTGGGGAGGCTCATGGAGAATGCCTACACAAGCCGAGTGCCAAGAATTAGTAGATAATTGCACAATTGAAAAGGTTACGTACAACAATTGCGATGGCTTTTTATTTACTTCCACTAAAGCAGGATATACCGATAAGAAGTTATTCTTCCCGTTGACACCTTCCAAACAGCTAGATGATGAGACTACTTATGCTGAATTTTATTCGGGATTATTCTGGTCATCAACACAATATTTGCCATTCCCGGCATGTGCATATGTTTTCAGAAGTAGATATCCTTATACCAGTTGTACATTGGGTCCGATAACTAGATATGCTGGTTTCCCAGTGCGCCCAGTAAAACAGTAAAGCATTACTAATCCGTGTAATAAAGAGGTCGACTACATTAGGGTACTGAAAAGTACCACACTATGAAGCGGCTGAGATTAAAGTAAAAGAAGGATATCGAGATTTTCGGTATCCTTCTTCATATACTACGCCCAGCATAGGCATATTATAAAGAGGAAGCTTACACTCCGAGAAAGTAAGCCTTCGATAAAATACATATTGTAGCGGGCACTTTTTGTACCCCCGAATAATAACACAATGGTGGCGTATGCAGTGAACCTTGTAGTTCGCTCATACGCCACCTTAGTTTATTCACAACACATCTTCGAAAGACGCTTGATTTCAGTGCTTTACTTTCAAAAGTTTTATTTACCCTTGCACCCGCAGCTTTTTGACTTGATTACGACCTCCATGTAGCCTTCCATGTAGGATTTTGCTTGTTTTCGTAAAAACTAACACTGAAAATCAATCAGTTAAAAATTAAAAGACCTATCCATAAATGGGTAACTCCTTAATTTTTACCTCTCTTCGCGGTAGTTGTAGAGCTGATCACGAAGGCGTGGGGTGAAGCCTGCACGGCGGATTGTCGCCTTCATCGCCTCCCTATCGAAGCGAGTTGTTGCACCTGCCGACGATACCACATTCTCCTCAATCATTATCGAGCCCATATCGTTAGCACCGCTCTTAAGAGCAATCTCTGCCACCTCCTTACCTACCGTGAGCCACGATGCCTGAATGTTGCGAATATTGTGCAGCACAATACGGCTCATGGCGATAATGCGCAGGTACTCCGTAGCCGAGAAGCGGGGTGATATTCCCTCCTTTTCGAGTTGTGTGCCCTTGGGGCAGAATACCCACGGAATAAAGGCGGTGAAGCCTCGCGAGTGCTCGGGTTTAAGTGCCTGAAGGTCGCGTATGGTGATAAGGTGGTCGACCCTCTGGTGCGGTGTCTCGACATGGCCATACATCATCGTTGCCGTGGTGGGGATGCCCATATTATGTGCTTCGTGCATCACCCTTACCCAGTCGCGTGCCGAGGGCTTAGCGGGCGATATGCGCTTGCGAACATCGTCGGAGAGGATCTCGGCTCCCGCACCGGGCAGTGTATCCAATCCAGCACGGTGTAGACGGTCGAGTACCTCGATAGTAGAGAGTTTGCTCAGGGTGGCGATATGCGACACTTCGGGCGCACCCAAGGCGTTGAGTTTCAGTTGTGGATACTCGCTCTTAATCTGGCGGAAGAGAGTTTCGTAGAAGTCGATGCCGAGGCGTGGGTGCATACCGCCCTGCAATAATAGCTGGTCGGCGCCAAGCTTCAAGGCCTCGTCAATCTTTTGGCGATACTCCGCCATAGTCGTGATATATGCCTTATCCTCTTCGTGGGGCTTGCAGTGGAAGTTGCAGAAGCGACAACCCGACTTGCAGACATTCGTGATATTCACATTGCGGTCTATCTGCCAAGTTACGACCGTGGGGTCGTCGACAGCCTGACGGCGCAAGGTGTCGGCAACGCTACAAAGCAGCTGCAACGGTGCATTGTCGTATATCTCATAGGCTTCGGCACGGGTCAATGGCTCGTGGTCGAGCGCCTTCTCCAAAATAGCGTCAATAGCCATAATCGGTTAGCGTTTGTTGATAAGTATCTTAAAGTCAAGGGTGCGACGGTTAAGGTCCACGCCCATAACGCGAATACGAACAGGGCTACCAAGCGTTAGGCGCACACCCGATGAGCGACCTACAATCTCGTAGCGTGCCTCGTCGAAGTAGTAGTAATCGTCGTAGTCGATATCGCGAAGATATGCCATACCCTCGACATGCGTATCGTTAAGCTCGACATAGGCGCCCCAGTTGGTCATACCTGATATTGTGCCCTCAAACTCCTCGCCTATGTGGTCGCGCATAAACTCCGCCATCTTATACTTGATGCTTGCGCGCTCGGCCTCCGAGGCGATAATCTCTCGCTCGGTAGAGTGTACGCACAACGACTCCAACTGCTTCTTGTCGCCACGCTTCTCGCCCGCAAGGTACGAAGCCAAGAGGCGGTGCACCATCATATCGGGGTAGCGGCGAATGGGCGAGGTGAAGTGCGTATAGTAGGGGAATGCCAAGCCGTAGTGGCCGATGTTGTCGGTGGTATATACCGCCTTTGCCATACTGCGCACGGCGAGTGTCGTCACGGCATTTGCCTCCGCCTTGCCCTGAATTGACGATAGGAGTTTGTTCATCTCCTTGGCGATGGCTCTGCCCTTTTGCGCCTTGAAGTAGTGGCCAAAGCGCAGTGCGAAGTCACGGAAACGCTCCAACTTATCCTCCGAAGGCTCGTCGTGAACACGGAAGACCATAGGTCGGGGCACCTTGCGACCATTCGAGAGGCGGTGTGCGCAGAACTCCGCAACACGGCGGTTGGCAAGCAACATAAACTCCTCAATAAGTTGATTTGCCTCCTTCTGCACCTTGGTGTAAACGCCCAAGGGTCTGCCCTTTTCATCAAGGCGGAAGCGCACCTCATCACGCTCAAAGGCTATAGCGCCGTGCTTGAAGCGCTCCTTGCGCAACGCCTGTGCAAGGCGGTTGAGTGTAAGAATCTCCTCCTTGAAGTCGCCCTCGCCACTCTCGATAACTGCCTGTGCCTCCTCATAGGCAAACCTACGGTCGGAGTGAATAACGGTGCGACCAAACCACTCCTCGACAATCTCAAGATTTTCGTTAAGTGTGAATACCGCCGAGAAGCACAACTTATCCTCGTTGGGGCGTAGCGAGCATAGCTCGTTACATAGTCTCTCGGGGAGCATAGGCACTGTGCGGTCGACCAAATATACCGAGGTGGCGCGCTCAACGGCCTCATTATCAACCACCGAATCGGGTGTTACATAGTGTGTTACATCGGCGATATGTACGCCAACCTCCCACAAGCCCTCTTGGAGTTGCTTGAGCGAGAGTGCATCATCGAAGTCCTTGGCATCGGCGGGGTCGATGGTGAATGTTGTGCGGTCACGCATATCACGACGGCGCGCAATCTCCTCGTCGGTGATTGTGCCATCGATGCGCTCGGCAGCACGGATAACATCTTTTTCGAAGTGGTAGGGTAGGTCGAACTCGGCAAGTATGGCGTGCATCTCGGTGTCGTTGTCGCCCGCCTTACCCAAGCGCTCGACAAGTTCACCAAAGGGCAAACGCTCGCCCTCGGGCCAGTCGACGATGCGCACCGAGACCTTGTCGCCCTCCTCAATCTCGGGGTAGCGCTTGCGCGGTAGGTAGATGTCGGTGCCGATACGGCGCGACTCGGGCGTTACGAATATAGAGTTGGTCGTAATCTCCACCGTGCCGACATAGGGTCGGCGACTGCGCTCCGTAACGGCGGTGATTGTGCCCTCAAGCTCGCCATCACGCGAACGGCGTGCCACGACAAGCTCTACTTTGTCGCCATCGAGCGCACCGCCACCATTGCGACGAGCAACATATACATCGCTCTCGAGGCTCTCGACAGCGACATACAACGCCCCTGGCGTAGCACTCGCCACCACACCCTCGTAGCGTGGTAGGGCGGTGCGTGCAAGGCGGTACTTGCTGCGCGAAACCTCCTCGACAAAGCCATCCTCGATAAGTTGGCGCACGATGGCGAAGGTCATATTGCGACCATCCCTATCGGCACCACCCGAGGCGGCAGCGAGGTGCTTGAGCGAAAACTTATTATCGGGAAACTCGCGGAACATATCGACGATAAACGACGCACGCTCATCGCGGTTGTTTCCCCTCTTATTCTTTCTCTTCATTGTTTTACTTGTTTAAGATATGTAGCGCAAGACGGCGCATAACCCTCTCGCCTACGGCTATTGCCCCCTCGTCGGGGAGGAATGTGGCGGTGTGCGAGCCACCAGCAGCCTTGCCCACGCCCAAGCGGTAGAATAGCGAGGGGTAGCGCTCGGTGTAGTGACCGAAGTCCTCGGCGGCGGTCATAGGCTGTAACTCCTTGACCGTAACGCCCTCGTCAGTAGCGACAATCATCGCCTCGTAGCTGAGCATCACATCGTTTACAACGCAGGGGTAGCCGTGGTTGATATCTACCTCGACCGATACGCCATATTTGCTCTCCACCTCACGGGCGGCGGCACGCAACAGAGAGTGGATTCTCTCTCGCTCCTCTCTATCGAAGGTGCGCATAGTGCCCTCTGCGCTTACGACGGGCGGTATCACATTTGTTGCGCCCTCGGCAATCACACGACCGATAGACAATACGCACGATGGGGTGTTCATCGCCGTGGTGCGCATCACCATCTCTGCCATCGCTGTTACGCTGTCGTCAATCTCTGCTCGGCGTGCTGCGTGACCACCACGACCACGCACCCAGTAGCGTAGCTCGTCGTTCGATGCCATAAACATACCTGGGCAGATGCCTATCTCGCCAACCTCTAAGCGCGAGTCGGTGTGCTCGCCAATAACGGCAGTAACATCGTAGCCCTCAAAGGGGTTCTCCTCCAAAACCTTAATTGCTCCTCCGGGGTTTAACTCCTCGCCAGGCTGGAATATGGCGAAGAGTGTGCCCTCAAAGTCGCGGTTGTGGGCAAAGGTCTTAATCACGCCAAAGAGCACGGCGGCGTGCATATCGTGGCCACAGGCGTGCATAACGCCACGATTCTCGGAGCGGTACTCTACATCGTTCTGCTCCTCGATGGGTAGAGCATCAATATCGGCACGAAGCACCACAGCACGGCTAAGGTTGCCCCTATCGCCCTCAATCTTGGCGAGTACGCCCGTTGTGGCAATCTCTCGGCACTCGATACCCTCGGCACGCAACGCATCGAGGATAAAGCGCTGTGTGCGATACTCCTCGAACGATAGTTCGGGGTGGCGGTGCAACTCTCTTCTAAACTCTATACTATTCATACGCTGTTATTTACGAGGTTTATAGTAGCGTGCCATCTGCGCTATTGAATGGGTATAGGCGGCGGTTGTGCCACAGCAGCCACCGACGATGCTTAAGATGCCTCGCTCGGCTGCCGTGCGCAGAGTCTCGGTATGCTTCTTCGCAGTCTCGGGGTGCTTGCCCTTTGCATCGGGGATGCCTGCCGAGGGTGCTGCGTAGGTGGGTCGTGAGGTGTAGCGTGTGAGCAACTCGATGTTGTCGACGATATTCTTCACGCCATACGAGCAGTTAAAGCCGATAGCCAGAGGCTCGAACTTCTCGACATCCTCGACATACTTCTCTACCGAGCGACCCGAAATCAAGAGTCCGCCAATCTTCGAGAGCGCAGCTGAGAAGATGATAGGCTTTTCGGGGGCTATCTCGCAACATAGTTCAGCCGCAATCTCAGCATTGCGAACATCCGTTATGCTCTCGATAAGGAAGATATCGGCGTCCTCGTGTGCAAGTGCCTCGATAAGTGTGCGATACGATTCACGAAGTTCCTCCTCTTTAAGGTCGATAGCGAGCGATATATTGCGTGTCGAAGGACCTATCGAGCCTAAGATAAATACCTCCTTGCCACTTCTCTCTCTTGCCTCCTTTGCAGCTTTGAGCGATGCCTTAACCACCTCGTTGGTCGTCTGCTCCACCTTGCACTCACGAAGCATCAAGGGGTCGCTAAGGAAGGTATTCGAGGTGATTAACTGCGCACCCGCCTTTATCGACTCCTCGTACATCCTAACCACTCGTTCGTAGTCCGTTAGCGAGATGGTGTCGGGCACAATATCTCGGCGTGTGCCAGTAAGCGTAGTGCCTATGGCTGAATCCTTTACAATAATATGTCGTTGGAGAATCTCTGCGATTCGCTCCTTTATGTTGCTCATAACTTCTTATTTAACGATTTCAATCTCAAAAATCTTGTTCCAATCCTTGCCCGTAACATAGAACTTGCCACTCTCCTTGTTGTAGGCAACACCGTTAAATGCCTCGGCCTCAGGATTATCCTTAAGGCGTGAGCGCAACTCTGGCAAGTCGACATATCCCTCGACAATGCCCGTTGCGGGGTTAATCTCCACAATGGCACTTGTAAGATAGATATTCGCCCAAATCTTGCCATCTACCCACTCCAATTCGTTGATATAGTCAAGGGGTTGGCCGTTGAAACTCACCAAGATAGAGCGCTTGGTGGCAAATGTCTCGGGGTCTATCTCGCGGATTGTCGAACTGCCGTCCGATAAGAATAGGCGGTTGCCATCGGTAGTGATGCCCCAGCCCTCGCCATTGTAGCGAATGGTCTTCTGGAGTTTGCCTTCGAGGTCATAGACATAGGCTTTATGCGAGGTCCAAGTAAGCTGATAGATGCGGTCGCCAAAGTGGGTTATGCCCTCGCCAAACTCTGAGCGCGGAAGCGATGCTATGCGCTCCACAGCGCCCGTAGGAAGGTCTATGCGCTGAAGGTACGACTCGCCCTCCTGACCTGTGCCCTCCCACATAGTGCCATCGACCCACTCCAAGCCTTGGGTGTAGCTCTCCGATGAGTGGGGATACTCCGCTACAACGCGATAGTCGTATAGCTGGGCATATGTTATAATAGGCTGATTCTCAGCCTTATTATCCTCGCCCTTGGCATTATTCTGAGTGCCTCCACAAGCCACTAAGAGCGCTGTGCAGATGGGTACCAAGATGCCGAATTTTTCAAATATGTTCATAAAATTTTGATAAAATATAACGCACAAAGATAACGATTTTCGAGGGAATTTCCTACCTTTGAAAAAATAATAGACGAAAAAAGCGTGATTTATAAAAAGCAGAGCACAACATCGACCAACGACGATGCCCGAAACAGAGAGTTGCACCACATGGATGTGGTATGGGCAGAGTGGCAGAGCGCAGGTCGTGGTCAGCGTGGCCATTCGTGGCATAGCGTTGAGAATGAGAATCTTACATTCTCAGTTGTGCTTGAGCCGCACTCCTTGCCTATCGTCGAGCAGTTTCTCCTTAGCGAGGTCGTTGCCTTGGCGCTTGTAGCGATGATGCGAGAGTGGGGTATTGAGAGTCGGATTAAGTGGACTAACGATATCTACGCTGGCGATAAGAAGATTGTAGGTGTGCTTATCGAGCACTCGCTGTCGACCGAACGCATCGAGCGCACGATTGTTGGCATCGGCATAAATGTCAATCAGCTTAAGTTCCCCGCCGACCTGCCAAACCCTACCTCGATGGCTGTGGAGTGTGGCAAGGTGCTCGACCGTGAGGAGGTTTTGCGCTCGTTTATGCGCCATTTGGAGGAGTTGTATAATGCTTTGGAGCGTGGCGAGAAGGGCGCATTAGAGGAGCGCTATCGCCAGACGATGTATCATTTAGGCGAGGAGCATACCTACGCCTACCCTTCGGGCGAGAGGTTTCGTGCCACGATACGAGGCGTAAGAGCCTCGGGCGAGTTGCGCTTGGAGCATACCGACGGCATCGTCAGGGAGTACGCCTTTAAGGAGGTGGAGTTTGTACTTCCGCACAAAGAGAGATAATAACCAAACTGAGATAAGCGAAATGAAAGTTTTAATGATTAACGGTAGTCCTCACGCAACGGGTAACACCTATGAGGCACTAAACCATATGGCAGATACCTTCCGTGAGGAGGGCATCGAGGCCGACATCGTGCATATTGGCACCGACCCCATTCAGGGCTGCATCGGCTGTCTAAACTGCTTGCAGAGTGGCACTTGTGCCTACAACGACCCCCTCTTCAAGCTCCTTGAGGCTAAGGCCAAGGAGTGCGATGCCCTTGTTGTTGGCTCACCCGTATACTATGCAGGCCCTACAGGCTCGCTCTGCGCAATCCTTGACCGCCTCTTCTGCGCCGCTGGTCGCCACCTGAGCTTCAAGCCCGCAGCTTCGGTTTCGGTATGTAGCCGTAGTGGCTCATCGGCAGCCTTCGACCGCCTTAATAAGTATTTCACAATGAACAATATGCCTGTGGTGTCGTCGCACAACTGGAATAGCGCCATCGGCTCACTCCCCGGTGAGGTAACCACCGATAGGGAGGGTATGGAGGTGCTTCGTGCCCTTGCCCGCAATATGGCGTGGCTGATGCGCAAGATTAAGGCAAGTGATGAGCCCAACCCCAAGCGTGAGGAGCCAGAAAGTGCCAAGCTAATACGCTGGTTCATCAGCTAATTTCTTGTGAAAAGGGGCATCCTTCTTTCGCCTCAATCATTGCCCTGAATGGGAAATACTTCGAGTATGTCCCATCCAGGGCAATTTCTTTATCGGCGCCAAATTATGCCCCTTTTGACAAGAAATTGGGTAGTGCTGATTGGAAAGTGGTAGTCAAAGACTATAAAGCCATTAGGTTTTTTCCTATCGTCATATCGTCTTACTTGTCATATCGTCTTAATCTAATAACTAACAACTAACAACTCTCTTTGCTCTTAAAAAAGCGTGGGAATCACCCGAAGGTGACTCCCACGCGGAGAAAACTTATATCACTTATGTTGTTTACTTTACAAGCACAATATAGTCGCTAGCACCCAAGGTGAAGCTATGGGTTGTGCCAAGCTGAACCTTCTCGCCAGTGAGGAGGTTGGTCCACTCGCCAGCCTCGGGGACAGTAACCTGTGTGGTAGACTCGGCATTGTTGAAGTTGGCAACAACAATAACCTTATCCATAACAAGCACCTTGCCACCCATATTGCCATCACCTACCTGCCATGTGTGAACGGTGAGGTTATCCTGACCATAGTACTCCTCATTGTCGGTACGCCATGTGATAATCTTCGACATAGCATCGTACAACGCCTTGCGGTTAGCATCGTCGTAGTAGTTCCAGCGCACGGGCTTACGACCAGTACGGCCATTCTCCTCGATAGATACATCGTAGCCAAGCTCACCAAACTGCCACATCATCTTGGGATACGGTGTGAGGAAGTGGAAGGCATAGACAGCCTGCAAACGCTTGGTGAGCACCTCCCAAGGCTTAGCCCATGACTGCGCATACTTAACTGCATCGTAGGCGATACGCTCCTCGTCGTGTGTCTCGATGTTGTTGATGCGGCCTCTCTTAAAGTCGGCGAAGCTGCTACCCGTAAAGCCGAGTACCGACTGCTTGTAGCCACCTCGCTGGTTGTTGTTCCAGCAGAGTGCGCCTACCGAGTTGTAGAGCTCGTTCTCCTCCGACTGGTCGCAGAAGTGCTCAAAGATAACATATGCATCCTCGTCTACCTCACGGATAGTCTCGGCATAGTGCTTGAGGATGCCGATACGCTGTGCCGAGTAGCCACCAGCATCGTAGTTGCCGGGGTTCTGCACAAAGCCCTTAGTGAGGTCGAAGCGGAAGCCGTCTATATTGTACTCCTCCAACCAATATTCGAGAACCTCGTCGAAGTACTTAACGGTCTCCGAGTAGGTGTGGTTGAAGTCGTGGAATACGCTCCAGTTGTGGGGTGCATCGACATTGAAGAAGGGGTTATCCTTCGAGGTCTTGTTTGCACCGCCATCCCACCACATCTTGGCGTAGGGGAACTGACCTGTTGCGTGGTTGAATACCACATCAACAATCACGGCGATACCACGCTTGTGGCACTCGTCGATAAACTCCTTGTATGCCTCGTCGGTACCGTAAGCCTTATCCGAAGCGAAGTAGAAGCAGGGATTGTAGCCCCATGAGTCGTTGCCGTCGAACTCCTGGATAGGCATAAGCTCGATAGCGTTTACGCCCAAGGTCTCGAGGTAGTCGAGCTTGGCGGTAACGGCATTGATAGAGCCCTCCTCGGTAAAGTCACGGATGAGCAACTCATAGATAGCCAACGAGTTCTCGGCGGGGCGCTCATAGTCGGTAGCGGTCCAAGTGTACTCCTTGGGGTTGAGCTCAAATACCGAAACGATATCCGAGGTGAACTGTGCAGGGTACTCCTTGAGGTTGGGGTATACCGAAGCCGAAATCCACTTATCGTTCCAGGGGTCGAGAATCTTTGTGGCGTAGGGGTCGCCAATCTTGATAGTGCCATCTACGAGGTACTGATAACCATACTCAACGCCCTCCTCAAGGTCTGTTACGGTGGTCCAGAAGTAGTTGCCATCCTTCTTCATCATATACTTGTTAGATGGAGCGTAGTCGTTGAAGTCACCAAGCAATACTACCGACTCCTTGCCAGGGGCGAAGAGTACGAAGGTAGCCTCACTGCCGTTGATGTTAACGCCATTCTCGACATCTGTGGGGCGTGCTGCGGTCTCGGTATCGCCCAAAACGGCTACCGAGATGCTTGCCTCGACGCTATTGGTGCCATCGGTAGCAACGGCCTTGAATACCACATCCTCGGGCTCGGTAGGAGCATAGGTGTAGGTGAGAGTTGCGCTGCCTGTCTCGGCTACGGGAGTCTCGTTTTTGAAGAGCTTGACATTGGTTGCTGCCTGCTGCTGCACCTGCACGGTGTACTCCTCGCCAACCTTGAGGATATCGCCGTGTGAGGGGGTTAGAATCTTAACCGACATACCCTCTGTTGCCAACTCGATGAAGATATCTGCGCCGTTGTCCTTAACCTCGATAGAGTTGTCTGCCGAGCGGAAAACGAATGCAAGGTGGGTGATGGTCTCGCCCTCTGATACGCCATACCATGCACGAGGACCACCCTTAATTACATAGTGCCAGATGTTGTCGTCTACGCGCTCCAACTTGCACTCGGGGATGTTGTTGCCCCAGTCGGCCAAGACATGCTTCCAGTCGGCCGACGAGGCGCTATCGGTAGTCAAGACACCAGTGTGGGCATAGAGCTCGCCCTTGAAGCCATCGGCAGCGGTGCCTGCAGTGTTGAGAATTACCGTTACATCCTCGGTCATAGCCTCAGTTACAAACGCAGGGTCGGTAGAGATTAGAGGTAGATCCGAGGGTTTGTCGGGTGTGGGATTAGGGTTTACGGGGTTGGGGTTGGGAGGTAGTACGACACCCTGGTCGGGAGCGCAACCCACAACTGCGAGTGTCGCGAAGAGCACCATCAGCATTAGACGCAAATTTTTCATTCTGACAAAGTATCTAAAAGTTAATAATTTCGCCTTTTTGCCCTCGATGACGAGAGCCTGCATTCCGCATACGCGCGCAAAATGCAGTATAAAGTTACGGCTTTTATTTCATAAAATAAAAATTTTTTGCCCAATATGGCGTTTTTATATGCCGAATGGCCTATTTCCATTGACGAGTAGAGGCACAAATGCCAACTCGTCTATGCGTTTAATATTCAAAATATATGCATATTATGCCTAAATTATTCGGCCAAAAATTGCTTGCTTAGGAAATTTCGTTACCTTTGCCGGCGATTGGAATAAAAAAGTAGTTTGCCCATCACATAAATTAATGATAGAGTAACCTTTTTTACCTAATTATAGTAGGGTGCTTGGAGGTTCCAATTATTTGTCTACCTTTGCATTCCCTTTATACGGGTTTAGGGTTATGGCTTTGGCGATAACCTTTTTTGACCAAACGACGCAAATTTATTAATAAACCAAATTAACTAACTTTTCTTATGAAGAACATTTTTAGAATGCTTCTCGTTGCTATGGTTGCTATCTTGGCAATTGCTTGCGAGAAGAATCCTGTGGAAGATGGCCGTCTTGCTACGCCCAAATTCAACTGCACAGTGACCGACAACGAAATTCTCGTTTCATGGGAGGCTGTGTCGGGTGCTGCATACTACGAGATTGCACTCAACGGCTATGAGGCAGAGCGTACCGACAAACTCGTTCACCGTTTCGAGGAGCTTCAGTACGATACAGAGTACACCATCAAGCTTCAGGCTATCGCTGCTGATTCGTCGAAGAGCTCTGAGATAGGCACCAAGAAGGTGACTATCGGCAAGCGCGCTGTGCCTGCATATCGTGAGTGGTATCCCCAGAACAACGCCTCTGCACAGGCAATATCAAACAATGGTCGTTGGGTTGTTGGTGGCTATGACCATCAGGGTATGATTATTGACCTTACAACCGACGAGGTAACTTTGGTCGATAACTTTGAGTTGATGGATGTTGCCGACAATGGTGTTGCTGTAGGTTCATACTTCGGTGATTCTCAGGATGGCGAGGCAGCTATCTTTATCAATGGCGCAGCTTCAAAAATCGATCTCTCGGAGCTCACAACTAGCAAGATGAGCGCATTGTCGGGTATCACTCCCGATGGTGAGTATGTTGTTGGCTGGTGGTGGGAGTACGACGAGAAGAGCTACTATGGTAGCAAGTATGGTATGGCTGTACCCTTCTGCTATGATGTCATCAAGGATCGTATCACCATTCCCGAGGTTGGTGACACCCCCTATGCTATTGGTGCAATATCTACACACGGTGTAAGTCCCGACCGTCGCATCCTTGGTTGCGAGCAGTCTGGCGTAGCTATGTCTATTATGTGGGAGGATGAGTATTCAAGCTACTCACATCTCTACTTTGATTATGATGGCAACTACAACCCTATCTCTACTTTTGGTGACCTCTCTAGCCGTTTCTCAGCAGGTGGTAACTATGTTTGCGGTATCGCTAAGAGCTATGAGAATGGTGAGGCGCAGCAGCCCGCAGTTTATGACTGCACTACTGGTGAGGTTTTCACCATGACTGGCCTTGGTTCGGCAACCTGTGTTACCGACGATGGTATTGCCTTCCTTAACGATGTTCCCTACTACATTGGTACCACATCGTATGTTGTAGACCTTAAGGGTGATATCGAGAAGCAGACACCCATTATCGACTGGTTGCTTGATGAGCATAAGATTGACCTCTACAACTATATTCAGGAGGGTGTTATCACTATTGGCGCATCGGAGAATGGCCGTGTATTGGTAGGTATCACCAACACTAACAGCGGTTGGCTTACCTATGTAATCGACCTTGATGGCGAGGCTATGCCTGAGATTTAAGAGATAAGGGGTCATTCTCGACCTATCCCAAAAAGTTGAGTGCCTCGGGGCTGTACTATTTGTACTATCCCGAGGCACTCACTTTTGTGATAGGCCAAGCCTAACCCCTTTTGACGAGAAATCAGGTCGAGCTGATTGGAAGGTGGGATTATTTGACCAGAGAGACCATAGGGACCATAGGGACCAGAGAGAGGTCGGGTATCACATAAGACCTTTGTCCGCATCGTCTCTTCGGTCGTTAATTTCCCTATTTGACTACTCTTTGCTCTTTTCTCTTTTATCTTTGCTCTTCAAGGGAGTATCTCCACTTTTCGATAGCCTCGTTGCACCACTCATCCACAAGCGCTATGGTGCGCTCGTCGTAGCGGTATTTGTTCTTCTTGAAGCCACGCTTGGTGCCTACATACGCCTCCATCTTAGAGCGTACAGCCTCGAAGTCGCCTAACTGCAACTGCTTGTATATCTGCTCAGTATGCTTTATGGGGTCGGCCTCGAAATCCTCGAAGCGCACCTCGACAAGGTTGCCCTCGGGGATTAGTTGTTTCTCCTCCTCGTAGCGCTCATAGAGTGCCTTGTATGTTTTGAGTACCTCCACCTCGTATGCCTCCTTGTCGAAGGGTTGGAGGGTGGTCGAGGCGATGGTCTTTGTAAAGAAGTTGCGTGTCGACTCAAAGACGGTATAGGGGTTACGCACCAAGTAGATAAACTTGGCATCGGGGAATATCTCCAACAGAGCCTTGATGCGTGCCGTATGTGGCGGATTTTTAGACAAAAAGGTCTGCTTACCCTGAACTTTTAGCGATATACGCATCAGTTTGCGCTGTGCCTCCTGCCACTCCTTGCGCTCATCGTCGGTTAGTCCGTTGAGCAGCAGCGCCTTATCTCTCCAATGCTCCATACGCTGGGGTAGCGACAGAAAGTGGTAGTGCGACAGCGGTGTCATATTCGACAGCGCCACCTCCTCCTCTTGGGGTACATCAACGCCCAACTCCATCTTATCCGTGGCGCGCGTATTGGGCATAAAGAGTTTGGTGAGCGAGGTGAAGAAGCCGTAGCCCCACAACATAAGGTGGGGAAATACAGTCTGGTAGGTCGTGCAGTAGCCAAACTGCTCATCCTGTGTAAAGACATTATGCACGAAGGTTGTGCCACTGCGCCAATGTCCGATAATAAATACGGGCGTATTGCTCTTGTCGACCTCCTTTGCTAACTTCGCATAGCGGCGGTCGTTGATACGGTAGAAGGGCGAGAGGATGCGCTGCACGCACTTCGTAAGGGCAATCTTTCGGCGATAGCCCTTTTCGCGCTTGACACCCTCCATAACCTTGTCGAAGGTCTTGCGGTCGGCACCTACCAAGGTGCTGATAGGCAGTTTCTCAAAGTTTAGCACTCCCATAGTCTACTCCTTTAAGCAGATAATATCGAGGCCTGTGCGCTTAACTAGCTCCTCGCAGAAGCGGGCAACGGCATCGTAATCTTCTGCCTTCACACCATACTCCGAGAGGCGTACGATGGTCTGACCCTCACGCTTCGATGCCTCATCCTCGCCGATAATCATGCCTACGGCCGAGGTGAAGTTCGTAACGGGGTCGATGATGATGAAAGCGCCAGTCTGGCGATTTACGGCATAGCTATCGAACATCAGAGGCGTAGCGGTCGTAATAGATACCTCCGAAATCTCGTTGAGGCGCATACCCTCGCTCTCGACACGCTGTGCGGTGTTGATATCGATGCGGTGGTGCACCTTGGTAATATGTGCGCGAGTGGTATTTGTCGTGTGCTTGATATAGAATGCCTTCTCCATATCGAGGGGTTGCTCGTCCATCCACACCATCATAGCGCGTAGGTGATGACCCACCGAGGGTCTATCCGTGGGATGCACAAGCATCTCGCCACGCGAGAGGTCGATTTCGTCTTCGAGTGTGATGGTTACGGACTGGGGAGCGAATGCCTCCGTGAGGTTGCCATCGTAGGTCACAATCTCCTTAACGCGCGAACTCTTGCCCGAGGGTAGAGCCACAACCTCGTCGCCAACCTTCACAACGCCCGATGCCACCTTGCCCGCAAAGCCACGGAAGTCGAGGTTGGGGCGTAGGACATACTGCACGGGGAAGCGCATCGAGTGCATATTGATATCTTGGTCGATAGGCACCGTTTCGAGGTACTCCATCAGCGACTCTCCATCATACCACGGCGTGTTGGCGCTCTTCTCCACCACATTGTCGCCCTCGAGTGCCGAGAGAGGTATGCACTGCAAGTCGGGAATATCGATATCCTGTGCCTTGAGCCACGCCTTATAGTCGGCAACGATGCTGTCGAAGCGCTCTTGACTAAAGCCAACGAGGTCCATCTTGTTGACCGCCAAGACGAGGTGGCGTATGCCGAGCAACGATACGAGGTAGCTGTGTCGGCAGGTCTGCGTGACAACACCTGTGCGGGCATCGACAAGGATAATGGCGAGGTTGGCTGTTGAGCCTCCCGTAATCATATTTCGTGTATACTGCTCGTGACCTGGGGTGTCGGCGATGATAAACTTACGGCGATTGGTCGAGAAGTAGCGGTATGCCACATCAATGGTGATGCCCTGCTCGCGCTCCGCCTTCAGACCGTCGCACAATAGCGCATAGTCGATATGGTCGCCAGCATTGCCCACACGCTTGCTATCTCGCTCCAACGCCTGAAGTTGGTCTTCGTAGAGGCGCTTACTATCAAACAATAGACGACCGATAAGTGTCGACTTGCCATCATCTACCGAGCCTGCGGTAAGCAGTCGAAGCAAATCCTTCTGCTCGTCTTGAGCCAAAAATTCTTCTATACTTAGTGCCATAACTTTCTCATTTTTAAGAAACTGTTTGAATTTTATTTCGTGGATAGACCGAAACTAACAGCTCGAAAGGTCTTAACTCTTTTAATAAAATTTAGAACAGCTTCTTTAGAAGTATCCCTCTCGTTTTTTCTGCTCCATACTGCCCTCCTGGTCGAAGTCGATAACTCGTGTTGTACGCTCCGACTTGGTGGTTGTCATCATCTCCTCGACAATCTTCTCGATGGTGTCGGCCTCGGAGTCGATAGCGCCGGTAAGAGGGTAGCAACCGAGGGTGCGGAAGCGCACCTTACGCATCTGGGCTCGGTCACGCAGCTCCTTGGGCATACGGTCGTCATCTGCCATAATTAGGTTGCCGTCAATCTCGACGATGGGTCGCTCCTTGGCGTAGTAGAGGGGCACGATGGGAATATTCTCCATACGGATATACTGCCAAACATCCAGCTCTGTCCAGTTCGAGAGGGGGAATACTCGGATGCTCTCGCCCTGATTTACGCGCGTGTTGTAGATGTCCCACAACTCGGGGCGCTGGTTTTTGGGGTCCCACTGCTGGAACTCGTTGCGGAACGAGAAGATGCGCTCCTTGGCACGGCTCTTCTCCTCATCACGACGAGCGCCACCAAACGCAGCATCGAAGCCGTGCTTCTTCAGCGCCTGCAACAGCGCCTGTGTCTTCATAAGGTCGGTGTGCACCTTGCTGCCGTGCGTAAAGGGGCCAACACCCTCTTCGTAGGCCTTCTTGTTGTACTCGACGATAAGATTCCAGTTATGCTCCTTGGCATAGGCATCGCGGAACTCGACCATCTCGCGGAACTTCCACATCGAGTCGATATGCATTAGGGGGAAGGGTACCTTGCCCGGTGCAAAAGCCTTCTCGGCAAGGCGCACCATAACCGATGAGTCCTTGCCTATGGAGTAGAGCATCACGGGGTTGCGAAACTCTGCCGCCACCTCGCGAATGATATGTATCGACTCTGCTTCGAGAGCCTTCAAATGGCTTAAGCTATACGACATAGTTATATATGTTTTATTTTGGGTACAATTATTTCGAGTACTCGCTCTACCGCCTCCTCTACCGAGAGGTTGGTGGTGTCGATAGCGAGGGCTGGGCTGTCGGGTGCTTCGAAGGGCGATGTTATGCCCGTGAAGTCCTTGATTTCGCCACGGCGTGCCTTGGCATAGAGTCCCTTGACATCACGCCTCTCGCACTCCTCGAGGGGTGTAGAGACATAAATCTCGACGAAATCCTCGCCGATAATCTCGCGCGCCATCTCGCGAAGGTCGTTAGTGGGCGATACGAAGGCGCAGAGTGTAACGATGCCCGTCTCGGTAAAGAGCTTCGATACCTCGGCGATACGGCGGATATTCTCTCGGCGATCCTCCTCCGAGAATCCCAAACCACGGTTGATGCCCGTGCGGATATTGTCGCCATCGAGGATACGCGAGAAGATGCCTTGGTCGGCGAGGCGGTGCTCCAACGCCACGGCAATGGTGCTCTTGCCCGAGCCCGAGAGACCTGTAAACCATACGGTGATGCCACGCTGGCGGAGTTGTTGCTCCTTTGCTTCGCGCGACTGCATCTTATCGAATATCGGGTGTATGTTCTCTTGCTGTTTCATCTTGGTTTAGTGTTTAGAATGGCCAGAATATCGGGATGAAAATCACCGAAATTATGAATGCCAATATATTGAGTGGCAGACCGATACGGATAAAGTCGCGGAACTTGTAGCCGCCGATACCCTGCACAATCATATTCGTCTGATAGCCGATAGGCGACGAGAAACTACACGACGAGGCGATGCATATCGCCACCACAAAGGGCATATAGCTAACGCCCAACTGCATAGATACCGAGAGCGCAATGGGGAAGGCGAAGGCGGCAGCGGCGTTGTTCGTAATAAGCTCGGTGATGATGTTCGTGACGATAAACAACATCGCAAGAATCGCCACAGGCGGCAGGTCGTTTGCTATGCGGATAAGACCGTGTGCCACCCAGTCGGCGAGGCCGGAGTTGGTCATTGCGGTGCTTATGGCCAATGCCGAGGCGATGGTGATAAGGATATCCCACGAGATAAACTTCGAGTACTTCTTCGGAGGAAATATCTGCGTGAATGCCATAATGACAGTTACGACAGATGCCCAGAAGAACATATCGAGCTTAACCGAGGGGAATAGCTCCTGAAGGAGTGCTCGGTCGCCAAGCGTAGCACCCACAATCATTATGAGAAGTAGGCTGAGTGCCAGCCACTTCTTCCACTTGGGAGCGTTGGGCGTAGAGTCCTTGTCGTTCGATACGAACATAAAGACACTCGAGTCGCCCCAAGTTTCGGTGAAGTGCTCGTCGGCAGCCAAAATCAGCGTGTCGCCCTCCCTGAAGTATTGCTCCTCGCCCTCGGGGATTACCTCGCCTGCACGGCGAAGTTGCAGAATCTCGGCATTGTAGCGACCCTTAAAGTCAAACTCCTTGCGGCTCTTCTTGATACCGGGGAAGCGGGGTGCTATGACAACCTTGACTAAGTGGTGCTCCGAGTTGTTGCCCTCGATTGGCTCGCCATCGTCGTCGGGGAGGAGTAGGTTGCCACAGATGATGATATAGGCGATGCCCGCAATGGCGATAAGACCACCGACCTTGCCAAGCTCAAACATCGTGAAGCCCTCCAACCCTGCATCGAGCATAAGACCGTGAACCACAAGGTTTGTCGAGGTGCCGATAAGGGTACACATACCGCCCAAGATTGCGGCATACGATAGCGGAATAAGGAACTTCTTCAACGGCAAGCCCACACGCTTTGCCCACGCCTTGATATGTGGAATAAAGATTACGACGATGGGGGTGTTGTTCAAGAATGCCGAGGCGGATGCCACAACGCCCATAATATAGGCAATGCCCTTGGCTACCGAGCTGCGCTCCTTCGAGGGGAAAATCCACTTCATAATAGCGCCCAAAGCATCGCTACGGCGCACACCCTCGCTGACTAAGAACAATAGACCCACGGTTATCATACCCTTGTTCGAGAAGCCTGCGAGTGCTTCGGTGGGGCTAAGAATGCCTGCACACATAAAGATTACGACCACCGAAAAGAGCAGAATGCCAGGTCGCATCTTATCTTTTATTAGCAAACCCACCATCACGATGATGGCAACGAGAACTATGTATTTATCAATAGGTTGCATTGCTGTTGCACAATAACTCGCCTATGAGGGTAAGGCGCATTTCAGGCAAATATAGTAACTTTTTTCCAAAAAACGACGATAAACTACAACAATTATTCCATCGGGCGAGAAATGAGGGATAGAAGAGCAAGGGTGTTAGTCCGCAACTATTGCTCATTTCTAATTTCTAATTGCTCATTTCTCATTTTATCAAATTTTTCTTACCTTTGCCGCCGCATACGCGCTCTATCGCTGCCACCTTAGGGTGGGGGAGGAAAGTCCGAGCAACAGAGAGCACCGCGCAAGTTAACGGCTTGATATTCGTAAGAGTATAGCAGTGTAGAAGAAAATAACCGCCCGCAAGGGTAAGGGTGAGAAGGCGGGGTAAGAGCCCACCGCGAGGGTAGCAATACTCCTCGGCAGTACGCCTCGTGGGTTGCAAGACCATGTATACCGACAATTAAGGGTTGCTCGTCCAATGTCGGGGGGTAGGTTGCTAGAGGCGGCAAGTGATTGTCGTCGTAGATAAATGATAGAGGCCCACTCGTTGGGTACAGAACTCGGCTTATAGCGTATACAAAAAATGGCTCACCTTGAGAAGGGTGAGCCTATTTTTTTAGTTTTTAGTTATTAGTTGTTAGAGGGAAAATTCTAAAAACTAAAAACTAACAACTAACAACTCTCTCAATGTTACATTGAGAGTTTGATGCCAACAAAGTAGGTGCGTGGTAGGGCAGGGCCGTAGATATATGCCGAGTCACGACCTGCGCCCATATCGATATCGCGCTGGTACGAATCAAAGATATTCTTAACACCAGCATTTAGCTCCAGACGCAAGACATCCGAGAGGCGGAAGGTGTAGCCCACCTTTACGCCGAAGTCCCAGAACGAGGGTGTAACGACCTCAGAGTCGGGATGCTCAACGCCCATAATATCGGTGTGCGCAGCGTGCTGAACAAGCATACGACCTGTGTATGTGCCGAAGAGTGAGGCGCGCAACTGCCTTGTAATGTAGAAGTTGGAATTTAGGTAGCCGTAGTGGTCGGGGGCACGGAACATGGTGCGCTGACCCTCGATATCGTCGGACCACTGCTCAGGCTCGACATATTGGCTCTTCTGGAAGGTGTAGCCCAACTGCACATCGAAGATGTCGGGGATGCCGAGCTTAAGCTCTGCAGTGATACCGCCGATGCGAGCGCCAGCACCATTCTGTCGGCGTTTGTAGATAAAGTTGTTGCCCTCAGCATCTATCTCCTCGCGGGTGTTTACAAGCGTAAATACATCATCGAGGATGGTGTAGAAGCCCTCAACAAGGAGGTTTGTTTGAACCTTGCCGAAGTTGCGGTAGTAGTCCACAGATGCGCTCAGCGAGTGCGAGAACTCGGGGCGTAGGTCGGGGTCAATCTCGATAATCGACACCGAGTGGTTGAGAGCATCGATATGCAAATCTTCGTTGTATGCCTGTGGCGCACGATAACCGCTTGAGTATGATAGGCGTAGGCCGAGGTCCTCGATAGGGCTATAACGCACATTGGCACGGGGTGCGAAGATGGGCTTCTCGATCATATTGTGCTTGTCGAGGCGGAAGCCAACGAGGATATTTACCTTGTCGCTCTTCCACTCGTTCTGCGCAAAGATGCCGTATGTCGTGGTCGTCTGGTCGAGGTGGCGCTCGGTGGCGTGGTAGATGTCGTCGAGGTGGTTGTAGTTGTACTCTGCACCTATAGTAAGCTCCGAGGGAAGACCCGCCTTATAATTAAAGGTATACTGCGCACCGCCAACGGCCGTAAGGTCCGATGTTGTGCCATAGGCATTGGGGTTCATATCGGTGCCAAAGTAGCTCGAGCGTGCGATGCCCTGTGCCGAGGCGTACACCGAGAGGCGATGCTTTATAGAGGGGAAGTAGTCGAAGGTAAGACCACCGCCGTCGATGTTGTGGTCGAGCTGCTCGCAAATCATCGCCGCGTGGGGTGCCTTGTCGAGGTTGTCGCCACCACGACGGAACTCGTGAATATGGTGATACTCAGCCGTTAGGCGCGAGTGTGCCGAGGTTTTGTAGTAGGCACGGAAGCCTGCGGTCTCGGAGCGTAACTTGGTGATATCCGAGAAGCCGTCGTCGTTGCGGTCGTAGCCACCACGACCCTTAATCTGACCAAAGATATAGGCGCCCATACGGTAGTCATCCGAGACGAAAGCACCACCCAACGAGGTGTTGATATCGGGTGTGCCATCCTCCATAATATTTGATGTGTTGGCGATAGAGAAGGTGTTGCGCACGGGGTCCTTGGTGATGATATTCACCACACCACCGATAGCCGACGAGCCGAAAAGTGCCGAGCCACCACCACGGATGACCTCCACACGCTCAACCATCGCAACAGGCATAAGGTCAAGACCATAGACACCAGCCAACGACGAGAAGATAGCACGGCTGTCGAGCAAGATTTGAGAGTACTGACCCTCAAGACCGTTGATGCGTAGCTGTGGCGCACCACAGTTGCCACAGGTGTTCTCCACACGCAATCCCGACTGGAAGTTCATCGCCTCCGAGAGGTTTGCCGATGCGGTGCCCTCAAATACCTTCGACGATGCGACATTTACTACCGTGGCGGTCTGACGGCGGTTGGTCTCGTTGCGTGTTGCCGACACCACAACCTCGTCGACGAGCAATGCCTGCTCCTCGAGGCGGAAGTTAAGCTCGTTGCTTCGACGGCGCTCGGCGGTGTAGGGCTGCTCGATAGTTTGGTAGCCAATGGCAGAAACGACGATTGTATGCTCACCCACGGGGAGGTTATTCAGGTTGTAGTGTCCCGTAGCATCGGCAGCACAGCCGATGGTTGTGCCCTTGATTGCTACGGTGGCGTAGGGGATATGCTCGCCCGATGCAGCATCAAGAATATGTCCAAAAATATTGGCGTCGGATGCCTTCGACCTGCCCTCGTGAATATCTACACGGGGCGACGACGGATTGTCGCCATGGTGCTGAGCATCAGCGATAAAGGGTGCGATAAGTAGCGCAATGATAAGTGCAAACTTCTTCATCTATCTATTCTGTTTATCTGTTATTCAACTCTTTTGCGGCTGCAAAAGTAGTTGTTTTTCGTTATATACGCAATACCTAAAAGTAGTGATTTTGAGCTAAGAAACGGAGTTGATGGTTGATAGAGAAGCGCTCCGGCGGAGCGCCAGCTATCGCTGAGGGGCACAAGGGGCATAAGAGGCACAAGGGGAGATAGAGCGTGATTGCTAACCTCAAGGTGGGTAAGACTATCAAGGCTCTTGCTAACCTTATCACCCCTTTTGCCCCTTGGAACCCTTTTGCCCCTTGGGGTGTTAGCCCGCAGGCGAAACGCCCCCCCTCTCCCCCCTCTCCGTTCACTCCCCGAAACCGACCGTTCAGCGCTATTAAGTTGCTATTTATTAAAATTATTTAAAAAGATTTCCCCCTTTCAAATATTTTGCTTACCTTTGCCATCTCATTATATATATTGTACGCGCGTGTTAGCGCGCCGCTGCTTTATAATGAGAAATGAGCAATTAGAAATTAGCAATGAGCAACAGAAAACTATTGCTAATTACTCTTTTCTAATTTCTCATTGCTAATTGAATAGGTAAATATTTTTGTAATAAAAACGGATATGAGCAATGTAAATCTTAATCCCGACTTTTTGTTTGAGGTTAGTTGGGAGGTGTGCAACAAGGTTGGCGGTATCCATACCGTCATCGCCTCGAAGGCACCTATCGTAGCGGGCGCTATGGGTGATAACTACATCACCATTGGTCCCGATTTCTCGCAGGATTCGGTTAATCCCGAGTTCTCGGAGGACAACTCATTGATGGCTGCATGGCGTGAGTCGCTCTACAACCAGGGCGTTCGTGTACGCATCGGTCGTTGGAACATCGAGGGTCGTCCTATCGCAATTCTTATCGACTTTAAGTCGTTCTTCTCTCAGAAGGACACTATCCTCTCGAAGCTTTGGGAGGACTATAATGTAGACTCGTTGTCGGGTCAGTGGGACTATGTAGAGCCCGTGTTGTTCGGCTATGCCGCAGGTGTGGTTATCGCATCGTATGCCGAGACTATGTGCACCCCTTCACAGAAGGTTGTAGCACACTTCCACGAGTGGATGGCATCGGCAGGTTCGCTCTACTTGCACAAGTATGCTCCCTATGTAGCAACTCTCTTCACCACCCACGCAACAGTTATGGGCCGTTGCATCGCAGGCAACCGCTTGCCCTTGTATAACGACCTTCTCAAGTTCAACGCCGACGAGCTTGCTCGCCAGTTCAATGTTATGGCAAAGCACTCGTTGGAGAAGTCGGCAGCTGTTCATTCGGATGCCTTCCTCACCGTGAGCGAGATTACCGCTAACGAGTGCCGCTACTTGCTTGGCCGTGAGGTAACACGCATCACACCCAACGGCTTCGACAATGGCTTCGTACCCCGTGGCGAGGAGTTGGCAAAGAAGCGTTCGGCAGCTCGCAAGAAGCTTATCGAGGTTGCCGAGGCATCGTGGGGCGTAGAGCTTAACAACCCCCTTATCGTTGCTACCAGCGGTCGCTATGAGTACCGCAACAAGGGTATCGATGTATTCCTTGAGTCGTTGAAGCAGCTCGCTTCGTCGTCACTCGACCGCGATGTATTGGCCGTAGTTGCTGTTCCCGCTGCCAACATCGGTATGCGTCAGGACTTGGCTCAGCACCTCGAGAACAAGGAGTCGGCTATCGACCCCGCACAGAAGCGCTGGCTTACGCACAACCTCGAGTCGGAGGCTTGGGATATGGTGTCGCAGAGCATCGAGGGCAGCATCCTATCGACCTCGGCATCGCGTGTTAAGGTGTTGTTCGTGCCTACCTACCTCAATGGCAACGATGGCATCTTCAATATGCCTTACTACGATGTTTTGGCAGGTGTTGACCTCACCGTATTCGCTTCATACTACGAGCCTTGGGGCTACACTCCCCTCGAGTCGGTTGCCTATGGTGTTCCCACCGTTACAACCACCCTCGCAGGCTTCGGTCTTTGGGTTGCCAACCACTCTAACCGCGCTGGCGTAGATGTTGTGCGTCGTGATGACTACAACGAGCGTGAGGTGGTATTCCAGATTACCGAGGTTCTGAAGCGCTACTTGACAATGAGCGAGGCTCAGTATGAGGCTACCCGCGAGGCTGCTATGGAGCTCTCGAATACCGCTGTTTGGAAGAAGCTCTACAACGAGTACAAGCGTGCTTATGAGGAGGCTATTGAGAACTCTATCTCGCGTACCAACCGTGTGCTTATCGACGGTGGTAACCGTGGCGAGCAGATCAACTTTGTGCGCCAGCAGCTCACCTCAAACCGTCCCCAGTGGCACCGTTTGATGGTCGAGAAGGGTATCCCCGAGCGTCTTAAGCCCCTTGAGGAGCTTTCACGCAACCTCTGGTGGTGCTGGACACCCGGTGCTCAGGAGCTCTTCGAGGCTGCCGACAAGGAGCTTTGGGTAAAGGTTGACCGCAACCCCATCGCCTTGCTCGACAAGATTTCGGCACAGCGCTACGAGGAGATTTTGGCAGATAAGGAGTTCCTCAAGAAGATGGATGAGGTATACAAGCAGTTCTGCGACTATATGTCCGAAAAGCCCTCACCCGAGCACGCTAAGGTCGCTTACTTCTCTATGGAGTATGGTTTGCACTCGTCGCTTAAGATCTACTCTGGTGGTCTTGGTATCTTGGCTGGTGACTATCTCAAGGAGGCATCAGACCGCAATGTGCCTATGGTGGCTGTTGGTCTCTTGTACCGCTACGGCTACTTCACACAGCGTCTTTCGGCTCAGGGTGCTCAGGAGGCTACCTACGAGGCTCAGAACTTCTTCAAGCTCCCCATCTCGCCCGTGCGTGATGAGCTTGGTAACTGGGTAACCACTCAGGTTTCTTTGCCCGGCCGTAACCTTACAGCTCGTGTTTGGAAGTGTCAGGTAGGTCGTACCGACCTCTTCTTGCTCGATGCCGACTATGAGGCTAACCTCGACGAGGACCGTCAGGTAACATACTACCTCTACGGTGGCGACTGGGAGAACCGTCTCAAGCAGGAGATTTTGCTCGGTGTCGGTGGTATCCGTGCCCTCGTGAAGATGGGTATCAAGCAGGAGGTATACCACTGCAATGAGGGTCATGCAGCCTTCATCAACATTGAGCGTATCCGCAACCTTATCGCTCGTAAGCGTCTCTCGTTCTCGGAGGCTATGGAGGTAGTGCGTTCGTCATCACTCTTTACGACACACACTCCCGTGCCCGCAGGTCACGATGCCTTCCCCGAGTCGATGATTCGTCAGTATATGTCGCACTATCCCGATGTTTTGGGCATCACTTGGGACCAGTTTATCAACTTGGGTAAGACCAACCCCAGCGATCCTAACGAGAAGTTCTCGATGTCGGTACTCGCTTGTAACCTCTCGCAGGAGGTTAACGGCGTATCGTGGCTCCACGGCGAGGTATCGAAGGATATCCTCGGCAATATGTGGCCTGGCTACTTCAAGAACGAGCTTCACATCGGCTATGTAACCAATGGTGTTCACTTCCCCACATGGGTAGCATCGAACTTGCGTAAGCTCTACGCTAAGTACTTCGGCAAGGCCTTCGAGGGCCACACCTACAACATTCCCGAGTGGCAGAATGTCCACAAGATTGACGACAAGGAGCTCTGGTCGGAGCGTATGTTCCTCAAGGAGCGTCTTATCAAGACTATTCGCAAGCGCTTCAGCGATCCTACTCAGGTTCGTTTGCAGTCGCCTCGCCAGATGGTACAGGTTACCGAGAGCATCAAGCCTGAGGTTCTCACCATCGGTTTTGCTCGCCGTTTCGCTACATATAAGCGTGCACACTTGCTCTTTACCAACCTTGAGCGTCTTTCGGCGTTGGTTAATAACAAGGAGCGCCCCGTGCAGTTTATCTTCGCAGGTAAGGCACACCCCAACGATAAGCCCGGTCAGGACCTTATCAAGCGTATCGTAGAGGTATCGGCAATGCCCGAGTTCGTAGGTAAGATTGTATTCTTGCAGAACTACGATATGGAGCTTGCCCGCCGTATGGTTCAGGGTGTCGATGTATGGCTCAACACTCCTACCCGTCCCTTGGAGGCTTCGGGTACTTCGGGTGAGAAGTGCGTGATGAATGGTGTTATGCAGTTCTCGGTTCTCGACGGCTGGTGGGTTGAGGGCTACAAGGAGGGTGCTGGCTGGATGCTTCCTATGGAGCGCACCTATGCCGACCAGCGCTTCCAGGATGAGCTCGATGCAGAGATGATCTACAATACCATCGAGGAGCAGATCGTACCTTTGTACTACGACCGTGCCGAGGATGGCGTACCTCACCGCTGGGTGAATGCCGTGAAGAAGTGCGTAGCGGATATCGCTTCGAACTTCACAACCAACCGTATGCTCATCGACTACGAGGAGCGCTTCTACAACAAGCTTGCTCAGCGTAAGAAGCTTATGCTCGACAAGAACTACCTTATGGCACGCCAGATTGCAGCTTGGAAGCGTAAGGTATCGGCTGCGTGGGATAACATCGTAATCCGCGATGTCAAGCGTGCAGAGATTGAGTCGGAGGCAATGTATGTAGGTAAGAAGTACCACTTCGAGCTTACCATCGACCTCGCAGGTCTTCAGAAGGAGGATATCGGCGCCGAGCTTGTTGTGGCAACCCAGATTGAGGCAGGTCAGGCAGCAAATGTTGTTGAGACACGCCGTTTGGAGATTGTTGCATCTGACGATCAGTCGGTGACTCTCGCTTTGGACTACGCTCCTGAGCACACCGGTATGTTCGATGTTGCGTTGCGTGTATTCCCCGTGAACGACAACCTTGAGCATCGTATGGACTTCGCACTCGTTAAGTGGGCGTAAATCTGATGAGATAAGGGTCGCCCTTATAGTTAAAAGAGCGGATGGGAAATGGTTTTCCCCTCCGCTCTTTTTAGTTGTTAGATATTAGTTGTTAGTTGTTAGAGATTTTTAAGACGAGTAAGACCAATAAGACGATAAGACATTAAGTAGGGTATTATATAGAGTTGAGGCGGGCTAAAATCTCTTTAGCCAGCCTCAACTCTAATATCATTCGAGGATTAGAGCTTGTTGAGCTCGATCTCGAAGTCAGCCAAGACATTCATATAGTTGATAAATGCCTCGTATGCCGAGCCGTAGGGGTTAAAGTATGAGTGCACATCACCATCCGAGAACCACTTGGTTGCCATATAGTAGAAGTGGTCAGAATTCTGCATAAAGTGCCATACATACTCGAAATCCTTATTCTTAGCCTTCTTAACCTTTGGAGCCAAGGCATAGAGCTTAGCAAATGCCTCGTTCTGCAAGTCGTTGCCCAACCAAGCGGTAACATCGCGCTCCTCGTCTGCCCAAGACATAGTGTGGGGGCAGTGCAAGACAGCTACGGGCTGGAGCTTCTTCGAAGCCTCGCTAACGGTAGCGAACTCCAATTCGCCAGTGCGGAGCAGTGCTGCGGGCAGTGCCTTCATAAAGTCGAAGATGCCGGTAGCGGCCTTCTGGTGCTCACCGAAGGTCTCATAGTCCATAAAGAGGTTTACTACATCGCCAGTCTCCGAAGCAACCCACTGGGCAAACTTATCTGCTGACAATGGCCACTCAGGCCAACCCTCGTTCGAGAAGCGGAAGGCGATGTCGTCAGAGAGCTTGTAGTTGCGTAACAAGAGGCGGAGCTTGTTGTCCACAGCATCGGTATATACGAAGTTGGGCGACTTCCAGCCAAGGATGTGCTTAGCACCCTCAGCCAACATAGTCTTGAAGCCCATACCCTCGACAGCCTTAGCGATGTCGTCAGAGTAGATAAGCTCGGTGTTGCGGAAGGCGGTGGGCTTAACGCCAAACTCCTCCTTGAGCATTGCGCTATGGAGCTTAACCTCGCTCTTGAACTCATCTACTGAGTAGAGCGACGACAACGAGTGAGAGTAGGTCTCGCCAAGGAACTCTACGCAACCCGTAGCAGCCAACTTCTTGAACGACTCCAACACCTCAGGAGCATAGGCCTTGAACTGCTCGACAGCCGAGCCAGTGATAGAGAACGAGCACTTGAAAGCACCCTTATTCTCCTCGATAAGGCTCAATAGCAGGGCGTTCATAGGCAAGTAGCACTGGCGTGCCACCTTCTGCATAATTGAGCGGTTGGTAAAGTCATCGAGGTAGTTGTGGTCGTTGCCCATATTGAAGAAACGATAGGTCTTCAAACGCCAGGGCTGGTGTACCTGAAAGTAAAAACAAACAGTCTTCATATATTCTCTTTTTTATTTATTTGCACTTGTCGATAGCCTGCTGATAGACATCCTTAATCTTCGTAGCAGCATTGAACCACTTGAGGTTGTTAACCTCCTCCATACCCTTCTCCGAGAACATCTTGGCAAGGGCGGGGTAAGAGATGAGGCCGTAGATGGCATCTGCCATAGCATCTACATCCCAGTAGTCGACCTTGATAGCGTAGTCCAATACCTCGGCAACACCACTCTGCTTAGAGATGATGGTCGGAACATTCGAACGCATAGCCTCCAACGGCGAGATACCAAAGGGCTCAGATACCGAAGGCATAATGTAGACATCCGACAACTGGAACATCTTCTGCACATCGTCACCCTTGAGGAAGCCAGTAAAGTGGAAGCGGTCCGAGATACCGAGCTGTGCAGCACGGCGGATACAGTGGTTCATCATATCACCCGAGCCCGCCATCACGAAGCGCACATTGGGCACTCTTTTGAGTACCTTAGCCGCAGCCTCGATAAAGTAGTCGGGACCCTTCTGGAAGGTGATACGACCGAGGAATGTTACAATCTTGTCGTCAACACCACGCACGGGCAGCGGGTTGTCGTTCTCGGCAAACTGCACAGCGTTGTGAACGGCAACAACCTTCTCAGGCTCGATGTTATACTTGTTAATCACGATGTTGCGTGTGAGGTTCGATACCGCGATAACCATATCGGCAGCGGCCATACCCGCACGCTCAATCTCGTAAACTCTGGTGTCGATATTGTCGCTCGACGAGCGGTCGAACGATGTGGCGTGCATATGCACCACAAGGGGCTTGCCCGACACGCGCTTAGCAGCGATACCCGCAAAATATGTCAACCAGTCGTGGGCGTGGATAACATCGAACTGACCCTCAAGCTGGCGTGCCACCTCGGCAGCAACAACAGCATAGCGAGCTACCTCCTCCATGATGTTGGCGCCATACTTGCCAGAGAAGGTGTAGCGCTGAGTCCAGCTATCACCCTTGCGCTCCCAGAACTTCTTGCCGGTGCGCTCATAGCCCTCACGATAGGTTGCCCACTCCTCAGGTGAGATGTAGGGCACCATGTTTGAGTCGATATGGATGAACGAAATCTTGCGCATAATGTCTTCCGCACCCGAAACATCACCATCCGAGTAGCGTGCCTCGATGTCGCTTGCGTTGACCACCTTAACAAAGCTCTGGTCCTCGTCACCCGATGCCTTGGGCATCACGAAGATGACCTCGACATCGTTGCGAGCCAGACCCTGGGTCATACCGTAGCAGGCCGTACCAAGACCACCAGCGATATGGGGAGGAAACTCCCAACCGAACATTAAGACTCTCATATATCTATCTTTTTTTAATTATTTCTTAGTTGTCGTCTTCTTTACGCACTTGCGCTTGGGCTTTTCTGCCACAGCCTCCTCGGCCTTTGCCTTCTTGGCACATGCCTTTCGAGCAGGCTTCTTGGGAGCATACTTCTTCACAAGGTCGTTGATGAAGAGCAAGCCCGCAACAGATGTGGCGTGCGACACACCACCACGGGGGTTGTGCGGAGGATCACCCTCGAAGCGCTCGGCAATAGAGCCTACGCACTTTGTCTGAATCTCATCGTCGAAGTCCTCCAAGAGCTGCTCAGCCTCCTTAGCGAAGTTCGCACCACCAAGGTCGAAGCAAGCCTTAACATAGAACATCAAAGGCCATACCCATGCCGAGCCGTTGCGTGATGCGAGGTCCTGCGAGCGCTGGTCCTCGTTGTAGTTCGACTTGTAGAGCATGTTGCGGGGCGAGAGGGTACGCAAGCCACGAGGTGTGAGCAGGTGCTGATGCACGGTCTGCAACACATTTACCAACTGCTCGTCGTTAAGCATGCGGTAATCCAAGCCGCAAGCCACAACCATATTGCAACGGATAAACTTGTTGACCTCGTCCTGGTTTACATAGTCGGCCAAGTAGCCCTCTTCCTCCAACCAGAATTTCTTAATAAATGACTCTTTGGTGCGCTCGGGCATATCCTTCCACTCAGCCACAAATGCCTTGTCGCCCTGCTTCTTAGCAACTGCCAAGGTGTAGCTTACGGCGTTGTACCACAAAGCCTGAAGCTCTACGGGGTAGCCGCGGCGAGGTGTGAGAGGCTGACCATCAACACTTGTACCCATCCAAGTCAAGGGGCGCTCTGCCGATGCCCAGATAAGACCGTTATCGTGGAGATATACACCCTCTGTGAAGCCTCGGTGGTAGGCCTCCAACACTGCCTTCATCGTCATACCATATTTTGCCCAAAGCTCCTTCTGACCGATGTGTGCCTCCAACTGCTGAAGTGTGAAGAAGAACCAAAGGGGAGCATCTACGGTTGCGGGGAGCCAGTGGCCCTCCAAAAGACCGCTCGACTCGAAGTCGCGAACTGCGGTGTCGAGAGCATCGATGCAGTCCTCCTTGTGACCCTGTGCGAGAGTCAAACCGGGAAGTGCCATAAAGGTATCCTGCATAAATGGGCGGAACCAGGGGTAGCCTGCAACAACCTCGGTGCGGTCGCCACGACGGATAACGAATTGGCGTGCCGAGTGCTCCAAACAGCTGAGGAAGTCAATCTTGTGTGTACGGCGAGCAAGCGATGTCTCATAAGCCTCAACAATCGCCTTAGGCGACTCCATAGGCTCGGTAGATGCCGAGAAGATTACCGACTCGCCCTTCTTAATCTTAAACTCGAAGTAGCCCGAAGTGAGAAGGTCCTCGTGACCCTCGTAGCCACGGCGCAACTCCTTCTGATACTCGAAGTTGTAGTACCAGTCGGGGGCTGCGATAAATTCGGCATCCTCCTTCGATAGCTGCATATTGAGCCAAGGGAAGCCGTTGTAAAGGCGGCACTTAACACCGTAGGGAATAGGGTAGGCACGACCATCAGCCTCGACATTTGCCTTCGAAAGCGAGTGCTTGTCACGGAAGGCGAGCAATGGACGCAGACGCAAGGTAGTCTCCGAGTGGGCATCCACCAAGGTGTAGCGAATCATAAGCTGTGTGCGCTTGTGAATCCACAGAAGCTCCTTCTTCAGAATCACGCCACCCACGCGGTAGGTGATAGTGGGAGTGGGTGTATACTCAAAATCGGTGATATACTTGTGACCGCGAGGCTCATAGACACCGTTGTAGCGGTGCAGAGCGAGGTTGAACGACTGGTCGTGCTGCACGATGGTCTCGTCGAGCGACGACAGAAGTACATAGGTGCGATCACTCTCGTCGATGGGTGCAACCATCAAGCCGTGATACTTGCGCGTGTTGCAGCAGACGATGGTAGTACTCATATAGCCACCACGACGATCCGTAGCGAGCATCTCTCTGTTGAGCGAGTACTCCAGATTGCCCAATTCGCGCTTGTCAAATTTCAATCCAGACATAATTCCCTATATATTAATTAAACTTTGTTTGCGTTTGTTAGCAGTGCGAACCTGTTTGATGATAGATGTACGACATAACAGACTATCCTACAACAAGATAGCCAATACGGTCAAAAGTATACATAGGCATTACGCCCATTCTACATAGTAAAGGTAAGAAAAAAAAATGAAATACCAAAAAATATGGCGAAAAATCAAGCGAAATTAGGCAAATAGCGACTCTATCACCGCATCCGAAACCAAAAACTTTTCGGCAGGAATCCGCAGATATTCGCCCTCCTCGACCAACGCCCCGCAATCGACCCACGGCTGGGCGCTCTCGACGATGCGCTGGCGCTCCGCTAAGCCAAAATTATCCGCTATAAATTTTAGGTCGATGCCCTCCACTCTACGCAGCGATATCATCACATACTCGTTGAGGTGGTCTATCGTCGTAAGTTGCTCATCCTCATAGCGCATAGCATCCTCGGAATACTCCTTGGCAGAGGATACGCACCAGGTGCGATTATCGCCCGAAAAGGAGTGTGCTCCAGGACCCAAACCGAGATACTCCACCCCTGTCCAGTATGCCGAATTGTGCTTGGCACGATAGCCCTTGCGAGCGTAGTTCGAGACTTCGTAATGCTCATACCCCGCATCGGTCAATGCACGATGAACGATAAGATACTCCTCCTCCGACTCCTCGTCGGTAAGTGGCTGATACTCACCTTTGCGGAGCATTAGACCGAGTTTCGTTCGCTCCTCAATCGTAAGGTGGTATGCCGAGATATGCTCGACATCGAGCGCCACAGCCTCCTCCAACGAGTGTAGCAGTCTATCACGCCCAAAGCCCGCAATGCCGAAGATAAGGTCTATAGAGATATTCTTGAGGCCCGCCTTGCGCAGTCGACGAACTGCCGCCTTCGCTTCCTCGGCCGTATGTCTGCGATTCATAAAGCGAAGTATCTCATCATCAAAAGATTGAATGCCGAGGCTTACGCGGTTTACCGAGGTCTTTGTAAGCGCCTCGACATACTCTTCCGTTAGGTCGTCGGGATTTGCCTCGATGGTTATCTCGTCGACCGCCGTGCAGTCGAAGATTGAGCGTGCGTGGTCGATAAGTCGCTCAATATCCGAGGGGTGTAGTAGCGACGGTGTGCCACCGCCAAAGTAGATAGATGTCAGGCGCTTATCCTCGATATAATCTCTTCGTTGCTCCATCTCGCGGTGTAGTGCCTCGATGGTGGCGGGCAATAGCGCTGTGGCACCCACTTTGTAGAAGTCGCAGTAGGAGCAGATGCGTTTGCAGAAGGGTATATGAAGATATAGTGTTGCCATACGACGACAAAGTTATCAAAAATATCGCTCTTTCGGCGTACTACCTACGGAAAAAAATGTATCTTTGCGTAGTTGATACTTCAAAATCGTAAAACTATGAAGTCTATTAGAGAGTTATACCGCATTGGCACAGGCCCATCAAGTAGTCATACAATGGCTCCACGCCGTGCTGCCGAGATATTCCAACACCGTAACCCCGAGTGTTCGTTCTTCCGCGTGACACTCTACGGTAGCCTTGCTGCCACGGGCAAGGGTCACTTGACCGATGTCGCCATCCTCGATACACTTAAGCCTCACGGCAATGTTCAGCTTATCTGGGAGCCCTCGGTCTTTAAGCCCTTCCACCCCAATGGTATGCGCTTCGAGGCTCTCGAGGGCGACACCGTGCTCGATGACTGGACAGTATATAGTGTCGGTGGCGGTGCCCTTGCTGAGGAGGATAGCACGCCTGTTGAGACTTCGGATATCTACCCCGATACCAAGCTTGTCGACATCCTCCACTGGTGTCGCGACAATGGTCGCACCTACTGGGAGTATGTCGAGATGCACGAGGGCAAGGAGATTTGGACATTCCTTGCCAAGGTGTGGCGTGTGATGCGTGAGGCAGTTGAGCGAGGCATCGAGACCGATGGCGTTATCCCTGGTCCGTTGCACCTATCGCGCCGTGCTATGCGCTACAATGTGCGTGCCTCGGGCTACAGTCAAAGCCTTAAGTCGCGCGGTCTTATCTTCTCGTACGCACTTGCTGTGAGCGAGGAGAATGCCTGTGGTGGTCGTATCGTTACCGCCCCCACCTGTGGCTCGTCGGGTGTTATGCCCGCCGTGCTGTACCACCTTTGGAAGACTCGCGAGTTCTCCGAGCAGCGCATCTGTCGTGCTCTCGCCACCGCTGGCCTTATCGGCAATATCGTGAAGCACAACGCCTCAATCTCGGGTGCCGAGGTGGGTTGTCAGGGCGAGGTGGGTGTTGCCTGCGCTATGGCGGCAGCAGCTGCTAATCAGCTCTTTGGCGGCACTCCCGCACAGATTGAGTACGCTGCCGAGATGGGTCTTGAGCACCACCTCGGTATGACCTGCGACCCCATCTGCGGTCTTGTGCAAATCCCCTGTATCGAGCGTAATGCCTACGCTGCAGCGCGTGCCCTCGATGCCAACCTTTATTCGATGTATACCGATGGTCACCACCGTGTATCTTTCGACCGCGTGGTAGAGGTTATGAAGCAGACTGGTCACGACCTACCATCAATCTACAAGGAGACTGGTGAGGGTGGATTGGCCAAAGACTTCTTGTAATTTGTCGTGATAGCGGCGCTACTGCGACGCTTCAGTCAAAATGGCGAATGGGAAATACTTCAAGTATGTCCCATCCGCCATTTTTCGTGTCAGCGCCACATTAGCACCACTCTGACAACAAATTTAATTTCTCGTGAAAAGGGGCATCCTTCGCCGCTTCCCAAAAGCTAAACCCCTCGGGCTGTACTACTTGTACTATCCCGAGGGGTTTCCTTTTACGAAACGCCAAATTATGCCCCTTTTGACGAAAAATTGGGTCGTGGGGCTTGGAAAAGAAATAGCCGAAGACGATAAGACCAATAAGACATTAAGACCATTAGGAGTCTTCTTATCGTCTTATAGTCCTAATTGTCCTATCGTCTTATAAAATCTCTTTGCTCTTTGCCCACCCTCTCTTCCTATTTTCACCAAATATCTTCCGTATTGCTACGCAAATTTTGAAGTTTAAGAATTTTTTCTTAATTTTGTGGAATTAAACCAT
>JAGBYO010000071.1 GCA_017628735.1 Alistipes sp.
AATTGTTAATTATTATTTGTTTACTATTTCATTTTACGCACAGGATCGAATGAGCGCTGACCCATCTCGAAACCTGCATTCTTATAAAACTCGACGAATGTCAAACGCATAGGATGCACGAATGACGAAATCGACGACATAAAGATATTGATACCGTGACCGATAAGCAAGATGGCACTTGCTGCTACAATCTGGATAGCAACGACATACCAAGGCGAGCCCTCGATACCTGCATCAAGACCCGAAAGACCCAACGCCAACGAGTTGAATACCTGAGCCAACACACCGCCCGAAAGACCGATAGCGAAGAGACGAATGTAACTGAGTACATCGCTCAACAAGCCGGTGATATTGTTATAGGTATCCCACAAGCCTGCACCAATATTGATAAGCGGGTTGCGCTTTATGTTATTGAGCAGGAGCATCAACACCGCACCGATACCCACAAGGGCATAGAACACGGGCGATGAGGCATCGAAGCCCGGAATTGCAAGACCAAACATCGGTAGACCAATGGCTAACGAGCCTGAGAGAAGGATAATAAACCAGCCCAACAGTCCGAAAGTCGAGGTAAAGCCAAAGAGCTTAGCCTGCATATAGATGTTGATAGCCATACCCACCAAAATCTGGAACACACCGATTGCCAGAGAGATAGAGAAGAACTGATTCTGGAAATCGAGGAACTTGATAACGGGGGCATAGTCCGAAATCGCCAAACCGAAGAACGAGTTGGCATAGAAGCCAAACGCTACGGTTGCCGATGCGCAGACAACAGAGAGCCAAGCAGCCTGACGAAGCTTATCGCCACCCTTCCAAAGGAGTGTCAAGCCTAAAGCAAGCAAGACAAGACCATAGCCCGCATCGCACAAACAGATGGCGAAGAAGAGCATATAGAAGGGGCCGAAAATCGGTGTAAGGTCGAGTGTACCGTACTTTGGTAGGGCATACATCGCACCGATAAGCTCGAAGAGCTTGGCAAACTTATTGTTCTTGAGTTTCACGGGGGCCTCATCGTCGATGGTAGCATCACGCCTCATATAGACAAGGTTGGGGTACTCCTCCAACATCTTATCCACCTTCTCGGCAGTGTCGGCCTCAGCCCAACCCTCCAAGACGATAAGCTCACCATCGGCCTCTCGCTGTGCCGTAGCATCAACCTTAAGACCCTGCAACTGCTCCTTAATGGTGGCTGCGCTATCCTCGATAAGCTCCACCGAAGCGGCTGCACGCGAGAATGTGGCGTCGAGAGCCTTATTTGCCTGAGCAAGCTCGTCAATCTCTGCCTTAAGAGCCTCGCTATCCTTCGAGGGAAGGCGTACCTCCTGACCATCAACAACGACAGCCGAAGAGTCGGTAGCGACAACGACAAAGTAGACAGTTGACTGCGTGCGAGCAATCTCCGATATGGTCATCGTCTCGCTCCACTCATCGAGCATCTTATCGAAGGTCGATGGCTGAGTGGTGAAGTAGCGAAGTGTAACGCCACGCTCAGCAAGCTTTGTGATATCCTCCTCAGAGTAGCAACCCCAAGGTGCGATATCGTCGGCAAGCTTCTGCAAACGCGCCATCTCCTGCTGAAGACGGGTGCGCTCCTCACGGGCTGCAACATAGGCCTCGTATGCCTCTTCGCCATTAGCAAAGAGCTGTGCATTAACATCATACTCCGAAGACTTAGAGAAATCCTTTAGGTGTTCGACAGCCTTGTTGTGCGCCTCAATAGAGAGCAATACCGAGCGGTCGTTCTCCGAAGGCTCCCAACCCGAGGTGGTGATATCGACTAAGCCGAGTTCACGCAACTCGTTGATAAAGCGCTCCTGCTCACCAGCATAGAGCACGATATCGTAGCGAATCATCTTACTAATCATTGTTGGGCTCCTCCATAGCCTCGGCTTGCGCCTGACGAGTTTTCACAATCTTCTGAGCCGACTTACTGAGGTTCTCCTCATCCTCCATAAATCGCTTAATCTTTCGTATGGCATCCTCATAACCGGGTATCTGCACCTTTTCGTAGAGGTTTACCTTCTGAGTAGTTTTGCGTCGCGCATAGTCCAAAAGTGTCATCTTGCGGTTGTAAACCTCGAACTCGATACCGAGCTCGGACATCTGCTTGAGGACTCGGATACCCTCGGCATACCATACGGGTGCCGAAAATAGATCGTACTCCTTCTCCTCATATACAACACTCTTTAATACGGGTATACGCACGCCCGCAATCTTCTGAGTCGAAAGCTCGACATCTTTGATGCGGATTAGATCACAATCAAACTCTCCCCACAGCTGCACCATGTAGTCATACTCGGCAATGAGCTTGTCGAGCTGCTCACGGTAATTCTGTGCAGAGTCCTTCGCACGCTTAACCTCCGAACGCAATGCACTCTCCTTACTCTTGATGGTAGGCAAGGCATTCTTTCGGATTTTGAGCTGTTTATTCAGCTCACCGAGCGAGGTCTTGTTATATTGAAATTTGATTGCCATAAGCTATTATTATGCTTTCCAATATTTCTCCGAGAGCTCCTGCTTGATGCTAACCTCACCCTTCGAGAAGTACTTCGCGAAGAGCGACCAAGCGGTGTCGAGCATCTGCTCAATCTCGATATTAACATCGATAGAGAGCAACTTCTCCGAGTAGTCGTGAGCAAACTTCAATGCACGCTCGTCGTAGTCCGAAAGGTCGAAACCGTTCTCCAACTTGGTCTTTGCGTTGGCAGCATCGGCATACAAACGAACGCAGGCATTCATAACCTGAGGGTGATCCTCACGGGTCTTCTTACCGATAACGAGCTGCTTTAGACGCGACAACGAACGGAAGGGGTCAACGATAACCTTACCGGTATCCGAGTCGTTACGCAAGAAGAGCTGACCCTCGGTGATATAACCCGTATTATCGGGAATAGCGTGTGTAATATCACCACCCGAAAGCGTCGTAACGGCGATAATAGTGATAGAACCACCATTAGGCAACTGTACGGCCTTCTCGTAAATCTTAGCAAGGTCAGAGTAGAGTGAACCGGGCATAGAGTCCTTAGAAGGAATCTGGTCCATACGGTTAGACACGATAGCCAAGGCATCGGCATAAAGGGTCATATC
>JAGBYO010000072.1 GCA_017628735.1 Alistipes sp.
ATTGAAATTAGCGCAATCCAAAATCTGGTTGTTAATAATTGTTAATAACATTTGTTTGTAGTTAATAACTTTGAATTCTTACACTATTAAATTTATATAGCTTATGTATCGAGACAATGCGTATTATGCGCCAAATATCGAAATTATCGAAGTGAAATTAGAGCAGGGTATCTGTGCTTCTCAAACTATTGGAGATGTTGATGATATTTATCCTGGTCACATATCAGGCGGTATTGGTGACCTCGGTTAACTCTTTTTCTTTATCATTAGTTTTACCTGTATTTAATATAAAATTTTTTACATATGAGAAAGTTTTTATTTCCCCTAATTGCTTTAGCGCTCTCGTTTGTCTCATGCCAGAGCGATGTAGACATTTTAGTTGCTGAACCTGAGTTTGATGCTCCTGAGATTAGAGCATCTATCTCGGATGAAACTCGTACTCATCTCTCAATTGAGGGTAACATATTTAAGGTTTACTGGAATGAGGCCGAGAATATCTCGTTTTTCTCAAAGTCGGATCACAATCGTCGTTACGAGGTCTCTTCTTTAAGTAATGGTGGAGCCATCGCAGATTTTGTTTATGGTTATGAGTATGTTCGTGGTACTGGTACTCGTTATAGTTACTACTATGCTGCTTATCCTTGGAGTAAGACTAACAAGTTGGTAGATGAGGCTATCCAGTTGGATCTACCCGCTACTCAGACCTATGATGCTACCAACGATTTCCGTTATGTTCCTATGGTTGCTAAAGATGCTCAGTTCGATCTTTCTTTTAAGATCCCCGCATCAGTATTGTGTATTGCAATTTCAAAGGACGATAGTGCTAATGAGTTTATGCTCACAGGAGTTACGATCTCTTCTTTAAGCCAAAATTTGGCTGGCCGTGTATCTATTGATATGTCGGGTACAGAGTATAAGGCTGTTGTAGATCCTTCGTTGGGAGATGCTTCGAAGTCTGTTACTCTCGATTTGGGTGAGGGTGTATTGCTTACTGATGCAGTTCAGAACTTCTCATTGGCTCTTCCAGATGTTGTTTTCCCAGAGAATGATATGGTTGTTACTTGTCAGCTTAAGGTTAAAGGAGAGTTGGACGAGGAGTTTACTTCGCGTGTCATGAAACTCAACTTTAGTCAGTCGTTGGCATTCCAGGCTGGTCGCATCAAGCGTTTGAATCTTGTTGCTGATAGCAGTCAGTTTATCACTGATGGCGGTGGTATTATCGATGGTGAGATCAATGTTGATGAGGATATGATTATCGACGAGCCTTTGGTAGTTCCCTCTGGTGGCGTAGCCAACATCAACCTCAATGGTACTGTATCGTTGTTGCCTACCAATCCCGACTCTTCACTCGTTGTTGTCGAGGAGGGTGGTGAGCTCACAATCGATGGTGAGGGTGCAATGACCACAGTTGTTGATGGTGCTACTCGTAGTGCAACCCGTGCAGCATCTAACTCTGCATTCCCCATCGTTGTTAATGGTACTTTGAGAATCAAGGGTGGTCGCTTTACTCTTAACTCTTATGCTACCAGCTGGCTCGACTGCGGTATCTATATTGGTCCTAATGGTAAGCTTATCGTAGAGGGCGGTACTTTCCGCTCAACCAAGGGCTCTTATATCTTTGGCCACGAGCACGGCAATCGCCCCGAGATTATTATCCACGGTGGCCGTTTCGAGGGCTATGATCCTTCGGACAACGACTTCGATGGCAATGGTAGCAACTACCTTGAGCCTGAGTATGCAAGTTACTATGTTGCAGAGAACGAGCTCGTTGTTGCAGAGCGTACTGCAGAGTGGGAGGTTGATAACAACTACCTGCTTAAGTCAATCATCGAGAATGGTGGTACTGCACACCTTGTAGTTCCTGAGGAGGGTTACTATGAGCTTACGGAGTCAATGAGTGTTAAATACCCTGTAACTCTCGATATTAGCAACTCGGCTGATGCAGAGTGTATCCTCTATATTGAAACTCCTATCAACTGCTATGCTGATGTGAATATTAAGGGTGATAGCTACGATCCCAATATGCTCTATATTGACTCTAACACGGCTATTGCCAATGTTTACAATGGTGCCACTCTTACCTTGGGTGATGCGACCTATTTTGGTGGTAGCGACGAGGTTTCGGAGACACTCTTCAACCTCTACGGTGGTAATATCGTGGTTAATGATGGTTCTTACACACTTTCGGAGCGTATTAATGCTGCTAATATGTTTGTTGTCGATCCGCGATATGCCGAGGAGAGTTCGCTTGTAGTCAATGGTGGCGTATTCTATGGTTACAATCCTGAGAGCGTAGCTTTCGGTGAGGAGGTTCGCAACTGTGTTCCCGAGGGTAAGGGTGCACTTCTCTCATGGGATGGTGGCCACTACACCATCAAGAATAAGGGCACTTTCACCGCTGCATCGTACAATGTAGATGGTCTTCCTTCGACTTATGGCGGTACATCTGATGCAAATACTACTGCTATTAGCAATAAGCTTGCTACTGAGAACTGGGATATGATTACATTCCAGGAGAACTTCGCTCACAATACACAGCTTACAAGTGCCCTCTCATCTATGTATACATTTGGTACTTGGAGAGGTTCGGTAGGTATCGCACAGCTTATAAGTAAGGCTAATACTGATGGTCTTGGTTTCGCTGCGCTTAACTCTACAACATCGTTCTCTGGCGAGAAGTACATTGAGTTTAACGACGCTTATGGCGGTTTGACTGATGGCGCAAACACATGTATCAAGAAGGGCTTCCGCTACTACCTTGTAACGCTTCCCGGTGGCGCACAGATTGATGTTTATGTTACACATATGAACTCTGGTAGCAAGGAGGGTCACATTAACGCTCGTGCATCGCAGTTCCAGCAGTTGGCTAACTATATCGTGGCTAATATGACTACTCGTCCAGTAGTTCTTATGGGAGACTTTAATGCTCGTTACACTCGTGATGACTATACTACAAACTTCTTTAGCATTTTTGGTGAGGCTGGTCTTATGGACTTCTTCAACGATGCTTGGGTAGAGCTTGTTGACAAGTATGATATCAACGGCAACTTGCTTTATGCCGCAGGTGAGTATCCCGACTATCCCTCTGATTCACTCGTTGTAACCGAGAAGTATGAGGGTGCCGAAGGTGACATTGAGTGTACTGCACAGGGCGGTGAGGTTGTAGATAAGATCTACTACATCAACAATCCTAACTCAGATGTCGCTATCTTCGCAAATAGCTTCGTTCGTGATATGGAGTATTGCATTGACAACGATCCTAAGCAGCCTCTTGCTGACCATATGCCCGTTGTTTCGGAGTTCACATACTACTATTAGTAGCCTGAGCTCTTAGGAGCTAAGAACTAAAACAAATTATCCCGCTTATCGTAACGATAGGCGGGATAATTTGTTTATGGCGTTGTGGGCAGTGGGGGACTGACCGTGCCTTTTACTTCTTCTCTCTTAGGCGTGTGATGCCGTCGATAAAACACATAGGGTGTGTGGGTGCGCCGGGGAGCCAAAGGTCTACCTTATATTTATCGAGGAATGAGCGGTCTACTGCGGGACTGTCGGCAAACAGACCGCCAGAGATAGCCTCAGAGCCGCATACAACAAGAATTTTAGGCTCGGCGATAGAGTTGTAGCAGATGTCCAACGCCTCGGCCATATTCGAGCTAATGGGGCCTGTGAGCACCAAGCCATCGGAGTGGCGGGGTGAAGCTGTGAAGCCTACGCCATAGCGACCAAAGTCGAAGTTTACATTGCCGGTGGCATTAAGCTCCATCTCTACCGAGCAGTCGCCACCTGCCGACACCTCACGAAGCTCAAGAGCCTCGCCAAAATACTTCGAAATATCATCACGCACCGCCTCACGGTTAAATACAGGCTCTGTCTGACCCGCCTTAACCACCAAGTCCTCACGGCGTGTGGCAGCGATGCGGTAGTTGTTCGTAAAGCGGATATTCTGCTTGGCGCAACGAGCACACTCGCCACAGAAGAGGCACTCACCCATATCGAGCGTAAGAGGCTCGGTGGTAATAGCGCCTGTGGGGCAGAGCTTTGCAGCACGCTCCAAGTCGCTCTTATCCTCCGTTTCGGTGAGGATTGGGAAGCCACGAAACTCCTCGGTGAGGGTTACATTCTTCAAGTCGGGGATATACTGCCAGCCGTGGCTGTGCAATATTTTTATCTTTCCAAAAAGCATAATTTCCTATATGTTATTCGCTGCTGCTTATAAATCGTGTCCGCAGTACGAAAGATTAAAACTCTTGTTGTTGATCGGGAAGTCTGAGATGCCCTCCGAGCGTACGGCAATAGCCAGTCCGAGCCAGTTGTGCACGCTGGGGTCCTTAATCTTATACTTCGCGATATTGCCCTCCTCATCGGTGAGTGCCACATGGCATATTTCGCCACGCCAGCCCTCGATAACCGAGAATGAGAGCGAGTCGGTCGAGAGCTTAGCATCGTAGTCGGGTGCTGAAATCTCGGTAGATGGCTTGTAATCCTTGAGCAGGCTCTCGATATAGTCGGCACTCTGCAGAACCTCGTCGAGGCGTGTTGCAAGGCGCGACATAACATCGCAATCCTGCTTTACGACGGGCTCGTGGTGGAACTCCTCGGCGTAGAAGCCCGATGGGTGCGTTGCGCGGATATCACGCATAAGGTTGCTTGAGCGGGCAGCCATACCTACGCCACCGATATGCCACATCTCCTCGGTAGGCACCAAGCCACACTGCTCAAAGCGTGCAAGGAGCGTGGGTGCTTCGAGGATGTCGGTGCGCACCTCGTTGTAGCGGCGGCGCACATCGGCGATATTCTTGCGGATAGTCTCAATCTTGGCCTCGGTGAGAGGGAAGTTGCTGCCAAAGGGGCGAATAAGGCTCTTGCCAAAGCGGTTGCCACACCACGCCTGTGTGGTGTTAATCGTTACGGTGCGCAACGCCTCGCACGCCACCTGATAGAGCTGGAAGCCGATGTCGGTGGCCAAAGCGCCTGTGTCGGCAAGGTGCATAGCGATACGCTCAAGCTCGATGGCAACCACGCGCTCACGCTTCAAGTCGCTCGATATGCCCTTATCTGAGAGCTTCTCGACAAGCTCGGCATATGCCGTGGCGTGACCTACGGCGGTGTCGCCGGCTGTGCTCTCCGAGATTAGCGTCTGGCGCAGGCGGTTTTGGTTGCGCACCATCTCACCCTCGACACCACGATGCTGATAGCCCAAGGCAATTTCAAGGTGTAGCACCTGCTCGCCATTGCAGATAAAGCGGAAGGCACCGGGTTCGATAATACCAGCGTGTATAGGGCCCACATTCACCTCGTGGAGCTCGTTACCCTCGATAGTGTAGAATGGGTAGTTATCCATCGTCGATTGCTTATCACGGCGGTCGTGGCTAAAGCGCAAGGGCTTAAGCCAGGGGTGGCCGTTGAACTTGATGCCGTAGAGCTCATGCATCTCGCGCTCGAAGGGGTGGAACTGCTGATGTATGGCAGTGAGCGATGCTAAGCCCTCCTCGGAGTAGTAGTCGGGCTGGAACGATGAGATAAGCACCTCGCCCGTCGCGTCGTCAAGCAACAAGATGAAGAACTTTAGCCCCTTCTCAACCTCCGTAGCGAAGTAGTGGGCTATATGGTAGCGCTTATCCTGCATACGCTCCACAAGGTCGTTGTAGAGGTCGAGGTACTCCACCGTGGGTATGTCGGCGAGCTTGACGGCCGAAGCTATATTGTTTGTCTTAAGATATAGGTTCATACTATTGGAGGTTTACGATTGAGTCAATAATATCCTTCAGCATATCGGGCTGCCAGATGCCCACCGCAACAGCGATAAGGAGCAACACCGATGCCGAGTACGAAAGGCGACGGTTGACTTCCGAGAGGTGCAACTCGTCCTGATTAGAGTGGTAGTTGAGACGCAATGAGCGTGACCAGATGGCGTAGAGCACAACGCACATAAGCACCACCATCAAAATAAGCAACCACCAGCGACCCTGTGTGGCAATCTCCGAGAAGAGCATGACCTCAGTAACGAAGAGTGGCGATGGAGGGAATGCCAAGAGTAGGAGTGTGCCCACAACGATGCCGATAGCGCCGATGCGGTTGATATTCATATAGTTGCCGATGCGGTTGATGCTATAGCTGTCGTAGACATGGCGCATAACACCCACATGGTAGAACATCGAACTCTTGATAAAGGTGTGGCACATAACATGGAATACGGCAGCCCACAACGCTACACCACCGATACCCATACCGATAGCCACAATACCCATATTCTCAACTGTCGAGTACGACAGGAATCGTTTGTAGTTATTCGTGCGGCGAAGGAACATAGCACCCACAGCCAGCGACAGAATACCGATAAGAATCAGCACATTGCGAGCCCATGCGAAGACCTCCGAAGAGGCATATAGCGTGTAGATACGCATAATAGATACGAAGCCTGCGTTGACCAGCGCCGTAGAGATAAATGCCGAGGCGGGGGCGGGGGCTGCATAGTTGGCATCGACACCTACGGTATAGAGTGGGAATACCTCCATCTTACAGCTATAACCGATAACGATAAGCAGGAAGGCGAGCTTCAAATAGAGGGGGTTGCCCTCCGAGATAACGCTCTTCAGGGCTGCGTAGTCGAGAGTGCCCTCAACAGCCACGGTCGAGAGAAGCAAGATGCCGAGGTATGCCATAGCAATACCCGTAGAACATACGAAGATATACTTCCAAGTAGCCTCCAACGACTGCTCAAACTCACGGTGATAGATGATACCTGCCGAGCAGATGGTTGTAAGCTCGAGGAATACCCAGGTCATCGCAAGGTTATAAGAGTAGTATACGCAGGTGATAGACAATGCCAAAAGCATCAGAAGCGTATAGTAGGCGTTATAGGAGCGTGTGGTAACCTTCTCGGCACGCAAGTACGACGACGAGTGAATAAGCGAGAAGATAAGCACCGCAATCATCAACACATGGAACACCACAGCGAGCGTGTCTGTGCGGAAGATGGTGAGTAACGCCATATCGAAGCGGTCAAAGACGAAGAGCAGAGCCACTGAGGCAACCTGCACCAAGGCAAAGAGCGTGGCGATAAGGTTGGTCATATGCTCCGAGCGTGAGGCAAGCGGAGCGATGGCAATCAAAAGCGAAACGATGATATATGTCAACATAGCGTTAGTCTTTAATCGAAGTTAGGGCATCGCTCTCGTCGGTGTGGATATCGTTGTCCACACGGCTGAGGAAGGTGCCGAGAATAAGAATCGAGATAAGGATGTCGAGCATAATAGCGAGGTTGATAAGCATCGGCAACTCGACACCGATAGCCATCGAGAAGAGGAAGACACCATTCTCGATAACGAGGAAACCGACCAGATGGGCGAAGATACGCTTACGCATCACAATGAGGATAAGTCCCGAGAGCAACGCATAGAGCGCCACACCGAAGAATATCATATCGGTACGCTCGTCGGCCATATAGTAGGTAATAGTGCAGCTCGCCACAAGTGCCACAATAGACATCACCAGTGCGCCAAACTGCGTAGATGATGAGTGTATGCGGTTAATCTTGGTGCGGTGGATTACGGTGAGCAGAATTGCGGGAATCACGATAGCCTTGAATACAAGGGTCTCGATGATAATCACGGTCATCTCGACGGGGTGGAACTCGTGGAGGCGCGCAATGGCGATACCGAAGAGCAGGAAGCCCTGCACGGCAAGAATTGTGGTATGGTTGCGGAAACGCTCGGCAATGGCAAGGTAGAGGAGCGTCAGCACATATAGTATAATTAGCGATAGAGTCATAAGGCGTTAGATTTCGATGTTTTGGATAAGAAGGAAGCCTATGAGCAACACCAGAGCCGACATAGCTACGATGGTGAGAATGTAGGTGATGTTGCGTGAGAGCTTGTTGCGGGCACGCAACGACTCGACAATGCCGATTGCCATACCCGTACCGAGCACGGCAAGCGGAGCGGCAAACCACCACTTAAAGCAGAATACCACAGCCACAGCATTTGCGGCAATCATCGCCAAGGTGGCATTCTTCAACCAGCCCGCGATATGAATCATCGCAAGGTCGATACCCGAGAAGTCGAGGCACATAACCTCGTGAATCATCGTGAGCTCGAGGTGGGTCTTGGGGTCATCAACTGGCACTCGACCAGCCTCGATAAACATAATGATAACGAATACATAGGCAACCAACAGCAGTACGATAGTGAGGTTGGTATCCAACTCCTGAGCCATCGAGAAGATATCGGCAAACGATGAGTAGCCACAGAAGAGCGCCAAGGTTGCCATCGCCATCATCAACGCAGGCTCGACCAATGCGCCATAGAGAGCCTCACGGGCAGCACCCATACCCTCGAACGAGCTACCTGTATCCATCGCAGCGAGGATGAGGGCTACACGCGAGAGGGCGAGCAAGTATGCCACAAAGACAATATCGCCGTGGAACGAGCAGATAGGCTCAAGATTTGCCACAGGGATAAACAGAAAAGCAATCATTGCAGCACCAAGATATACACATGGTGCGATGCGGAACAGAAGTGTGGTAGTGGTAGAGTATACCGAGCCCTTGCGTAGCTGCAAGCGAACATTCATCACATGCTGGAAGAAACGAATACCCTTGCGACCCGCCAACATAGCGCGTGTGCGGTTGATAACTCCCGTAATAGAGAGTGCTACCGCAATCATAATCAGAGTGTTAAGTAGTTTGATAGCCATTGTTTCTCTTTATTTACGAAAGTTACATAATACCAAGTAAAGTGAGCACCAATACCGTGGCGAGGAATACCAACGCAAAGGTGATGTAGCTATTTACACGACCAGTGCGCAATCGCATAATATACTCGTTGAGGCGGTGCATAAGTGCCATCCACCAGCGACCAAGCAACGAGTCTACCTTATCCTTGTGGCGAATATCGTAGCTGTGGCGTGTGGGGAATATCTCGTTCTTGTCGATGGTACGACCATCCACCGTATCCTTCATAAAGGGCTTGCCGATATTTTCGAGGCCCTCAGAGAATGACTCGCCAGTATACTGCATCTTGGTGTTAAGCGCCGTAAAGCCACAACCCCAAGTGGGACCCTCCGAGATGGTGCGGTTGCGCTGAGCCCGACGCTTCAAGAAGAAGAGAACCACAATAACCGCGATAAGCACCCACGAAATGAGGCTCATAGTCTGGAGTGTGGGCATCATATGGTCGATGACCATCATATTGTCGCTCGCAGTAACGGCCTCGGCAACACGCGCGATAGGCAGAATGGCATACTGCGGGAATAGACCGATAAAGAGGATAAAGGCTGCAGGGATAGCCATAGCGCCGATGCGACAACCATCCACCTCCTGTGTCTCGGCAACCTCGTGCGAGCGGGGTGAGCCAAGGAATACCACGCCATAGAGCTTCGTGAAGGCGAGGACAACGATACCACCGATAAGCGATAGGGCGATGATGCCAGCAACCGAGTAGAGTACCTCGTGACCATCGCTGATGCCGTTGAACATACCTATATATATAAACAACTCCGAGACAAAACCATTGAGCGGGGGCAGTGCGCAGATTGCAGCCACGGCAAATGCCATAAGGGCAGCCGTAAGGGGCATATGCTTGGCGATGCCACCCATACGATTCATCGTCGTAGTGTGCATCTTCGAGTAGATGTTACCTGCACCGAAGAACAACATCGTCTTGAACAACGAGTGGTTTACGGTGTGAAGCAATGCGCCACACATACCACACATACCGATAAGGTCGCTACCTGCAGCGTGACCCACGGCAGCAATGCCTAAACCGATGAGTATCACGCCGATATTCTCGATACTTGAGTATGCCAACAAGCGCTTAACATCGTTCTGCATAGCTGCGAAGATAACGCCCCAAAGACCCGTTACGATACCCGACAACAATACGATAAGACCGATGGTGTAGAGTAGCTCGGTGTCGTTGTCAATTGCCTGCATAATGCGCACAATACCGTAGATACCCGTCTTAATCATCACACCCGACATAATAGCCGATATGTGCGAGGGTGCTGCGGGGTGTGCCTCGGGCAACCAAATATGCATAGGGAACAGACCCGCCTTCATACCGAAGCCAATAAAGAGGACTACGAACAGAGGTAGGGGATTGCCCAACTTGAAGTAGTACTCGATGGCATCGAACGACGAGGAGTGTGTAGCGTTGAACAACATCACAAAGCCCGCAACGAGGAACATAAAGCCTATGTGCATCATCACCAGGTAGTTGAGTGCTGCACGGCGTGTCTCCTGACGGTTTGCCTCAAACAGAATGAGGATAAACGAGGCGATGGTCATCAGCTCCCACGAGAAGAGGAACGAGAAACCACCACTTGCCAAGACAACGCACATCATCGATGCTACCATTGTCACCAATGCGGTGTAGTGCAACGAGAAGTGTGCCGAGGAGTAGCGACCGAAGTAGCTGGCAAGATAGCCTCGTGAATAGATTAGCGTAGCAACCGATGCAATGGCGATAATCACCAAGAATAGCGCCGAGAGTCGGTCTACGGCAAAGTACTCATAGCCGAAGATTGCGGTGCGGAATGAGAATAGTCTTACCTCTCCCACCGCAAATGCATAGACCGCAAGGGCGATAGCTCCCACCGCCAAGAGCGATGTGATTGCCGTTGCTGTCCACACCTTCTTACGCTCGGGAGTGAGGAAGATGGCAACAATCGCAACAACTGCTGCCAAAAGTACATAGAACAACATAAACTATTGGGTAGTAATTAATTATATCGTTATTGTAGTGAGTTAATAGTCGACACAATGACTGTTGCAACTACGGCTGCTGTCTCGGTGCGCAAGCGTTGCTTGCCCAACGAAATCTGCTTAAATCCGTTTTGTAGTGCAAAGTTAATCTCTTCTTCCGAAAAATCGCCCTCTGGACCAATTAAAATTAGCGTATCACGCTCTTTTTTTACCAAATTACCAAGATACTCCCTATCGCCAAACGACGAGTTACAATGGGCGATAAACTTATCGCCATCGAAGGGCATCGTCAAAACCTGCTTCAGGGGCGTGAGTTCGTGGAGCGTAGGGTGGTAGGCTTTTAGCGACTGCTTGACCGCTGCGGTGATTACCTTCTCCTCTCTGTCGTGCTTTATCTGTCGGCGCTCGCTGTGGAAGCTCTCGATGGGGTAGACCTCCGAGATGCCCACTTCAGTGGCTTTTTCCAAAAACCACTCGAAGCGATCGATAATTTTTGTGGGGGCTACGGCCATGACTAATCGGTAGGGTAGTTTCTCGTATTCCGTGTGGCTCTCGATAATCTCTACCGTGCAGCGTTTTGCGTTGGCATCCACCACTTTACAGCGATGAAGCGTGCCTCGACCATCAGTCAAATGTAGCTCGTCTCCCTCCACCATACGAAGCACTCTTACGCAGTGTTTCGACTCCTCCTCGGTGAGTGTGTAAAGGGGAAGTGAAATTTCGGGGGCATAAAATAGTTGCATTCCTCAATAATTTTTTTAACTTTGCAAAGTTAATTAAAAAAAGCTATCAATGAAACGACTTTTTCTATTATCGTCATTAATGTTTGTTATGACACTCACTATTTCGTGTTCGAAGAGCGAAATGCCCGCTACGGGCAACCCTCTTCTTGACGAGTGGAATACCGAGATGGGTATCCCTCCGTTTGATGAAATCAAGGCAGAGCACTATGTCCCCGCCTTCGAGGCAGCTATCGAGATGCACAATGCCGAGATTGAGGCTATCGTTGCATCGGAGGAGGAGCCCTCGTTCGAGAATGTTATCCTTGCTATGGATAACGCCGGTTTGAAGCTCTCGGAGGTAAACCTTATCTTCGGTATGCTTTCGTCGTCGGACCTCGACGAGAAGATGCAGGAGGTGCAGAACGAGATGATGCCCCGCATCGAGTCACACTACAACGCTATCATGCTTAACGACGCCCTCTTCGCAAAGGTTAAGGCTGTCTACGACAAGCGCCAGAGCTTGAAGCTCGACGATGTGCAGATGCGCCTTGTGGAGAAGACCTACAACAAGTTTGTGCGCTCGGGTGCTTTGCTCGAAGGCGAGGCAAAGGAGCGCCTTAAGGCTATCAACGCCGAGCTTACAGCACTCACCATCAAGTTTGGCAACAACCTCCTTGCCGAGAATGGCTCATTCTTCCTTGAGCTTAATGCATTGCAGGTTAAAGACCTCCCCGAGAGCGTTCGCAATCAGGCACAGGAGGCGGCAATCGCTATGGGCAAGAAGGATAGCTATGTCTTTACGCTCGACAAGCCCTCGATGCTTCCTTTCCTCACCTACTCGCCCGACCGCGACCTTCGTCGTGAGCTCTACAACGGCTACTTGATGCGTTGCAACAACGACAACGAGTTCGACAATAAGGCTCTTGCCAAGGAGATGGCACGCCTCCGTATCGAGAAGGCTAACTTGCTTGGCTATAAGTCTTACTCTCACTATGTTACTGCCGACCAGATGGCGGGTAACCCAACGGCAGTATACAACCTTCTCGACGAGATTTGGGAGCCTGCGTTGGAGTCTGCAAAGGCTGAGTTGGAGGCTATGAACGAGATGTTCCAGAAGGATTACCCCGGTGCAGAGTTCGAGAAGTCGGACTGGTGGTACTATGCCGAGAAGGTTCGCAAGGCTAAGTATCAGCTTGACGAGGCTGCTGTGAGCCAGTACCTCTCGTTGGACAATGTGCGCAGCGGTATGTTCTACTTGGCTAACCGCCTCTATGGCATCACCTTCCGCCCCATTTCTGCTCCCAAGTATCACCCCGAGTGCTCGGTATACGAGGTTTTGGATGTCGATGATTCGCACCTCGGTGTCCTCTATATCGATCCCCACCCCCGCAAGTCGAAGAGCGGTGGTGCTTGGTGTGGCTACTTCACCGAGCAGCGCTACGAGGATGGCAAGCGTGTAGCTCCCGTTGTGGGCATCGTCTGCAACTTCACACCTCCCGTGGGCGACACCCCGTCGTTGCTTTCGTTCGACGAGGCGGAGACTATGTTCCACGAGTTTGGTCACGCTCTCCACTTCCTCTTTGCCGATGTTCGTTACCGTGGCTTGGCTGAGGTCGAGGGCGACTTCGTAGAGCTACCCTCGCAGATTATGGAGAACTGGGCTTTCGAGCCTGAGATTATGAAGGTCTACGCAACGCACCACGCAACGGGTGAGGTCATTCCCGACAACCTTATAGAGAAGATTCAGAAGGCTTCGCTCTTCAATCAGGGCTTTATCACCACTGAGTTGGCTGCAGCGGCGCTTATCGATATGGATATTCACACCCTCGAGAAGTGGTCGGATATGGATATCAACGACTTCGAGAAGTATAACCTCGCTACACGCCGAGGCCTGATTCCTCAGATTGAGCCTCGCTATCGCTACACCTACTTCTCGCACATATTCAACGGTGGCTACTCGTCGGGTTACTACTTCTACCTCTGGGCAGAGGTGCTGGACAAGGATGCCTTCGAGGCCTTCAAGCTCTCGCACGACCTCTGCGACAAGGAGCTTGCACATAGCTTCCGCCACGACCTGCTCGCTCAGGGTGGTCAGAAGCCCGGTATGGAGATGTATCGCAAGTTCCGCGGTGCCGACCCCGACAAGACACCTATGCTCAAGGCGCGTGGCCTCTGGAAGGAGCCTGTGGTTGAGGTAGATACCACCGAGGTTGTGGAGAGCGTTGAGCCTGCCGCGAAGCCTATGCGCCCGGCCTTTCGCCCTAACAACCCCTCGACTCAGGGTAAGCCCAACTTCCGTGTTCCTGTGAAGCCTGAGGCTAAATAGTCGCAACTAACTAACTTAAAGAATATTACCATTTATGACTGCAACATCAGTAATTATGTCAGCATTGACACTTGCCGCTACCAGCGGTGATCTACCAGTGAATGGCGGTGTACGCCTTCCTGAGTCTTTGGTGGGCAATCCCCTCGTTGAGGAGTGGGATACCCCATATCAGACCCCTCCCTTCTCGGAGATTGAGCTTGCGCACTATGAGCCCGCTTTCGACTACGCCATTGCCGTAAATCGTGCCGAGGTTGAGGCTATCATTAACAATCCTGAGGCTCCCACCTTCGAGAACACTATCGTGGCTATGACCGAGTCGGGCGAGTTGCTTGGCCGTGTTGCTGGCCTCTTCTTCGTCTTGAACAACTGCTCGACATCTGACGAGATGCAGCAGATTGCGATGAACATCACACCCAAGCTCACCGAGTTGGAGAACGACATCTCGCTCAACCCTGAGCTCTTTGCTCGCGTTAAGGCCGTCTACGACCAGCGTAAGAAGCTCAAGCTCGACGAGCAGGATATGCAACTCTTGGAGGATACCTACAAGGGCTTCGCACGCTCTGGCGCCTTGTTGGAGGGTCAGGATAAGGAGCTTTATAGAGAGTACTCTTCGGAGCTCTCGCAGCTCACCTTGAAGTTTGGTCAGAACGCTCAGGCTGCAACAAATGCCTTCTCGTACAACATCACCGACCCCGCCAAGGTTGAGGAGTTGCCCGCTTTCGTAAAGGAGGGCCTTGCAGCCGAGGCTGAGGCTCGTGGCGAGAAGGGCTGGACAGTTACGCTCCACGCTCCCAGCTACAGTCCCTTTATGACCTACTCTACACAGCGCGACATTAAGGAGGCGTTGTATCGTGCATATAACACCCGTGGTATCGGTGGCGAGACTGACAATGCCGAGAATATTCGTCGCATCGCCGAGCTTCGTCTTAAGATTGCCAACCTGCTTGGCTATAAGTGCTATGCCGACTATGTTTTGGAGGATCGTATGGCCGAGAGCACCAAGACCGTAAATGGCTTCCTCGCCGAGCTTAACAAGGCTACCTTGAGCTATGCCAAGAAGGATGTAGCAGCCATCACGGAGTATGCTCACTCACTCGGCTTCGAGGGTGAGCTTGCACCTTGGGACTTTGGCTACTACAACGAGAAGTATAAGGAGGCTAAGTACGCCATCAACGATGAGCAGATTAAGCCCTACTTGCAGCTTGAGAATGTGAAGAACGCCGTATTTATGCTTGCTGGCAAGCTCTATGGCCTTACCTTCACTCCCGTAGACAACATCGAGACCTACCACCCTGAGGCTACCGTATATGAGGTACGCGATGATAAGGGTGAGCTTATGGCTATCCTCTACCTCGACTTCTTCCCTCGCGAGTCGAAGCGTCAGGGCGCTTGGATGACCGAGTTCCGCGGTGTTAAGGTTAAGGACGGCAAGGAGCAGCGCCCCTTGGTGCAGCTCGTGATGAACTTCACAAAGCCTACAGCCAACACCCCCTCATTGCTCACATTCGATGAGTTTACAACCTTCCTCCACGAGTTTGGCCACGGCCTACACGGCATCCTTGCTCACGGTAAGTATGAGACTATCAACGGTACATCTGTTAAGCGCGACTTCGTGGAGCTCCCCTCACAGATTATGGAGAACTGGGCTACCGAGAAGGAGTATCTTGACCTCTGGGCTAAGCACTACCAGACAGGCGAGGCTATGCCCGCAGAGCTTATCGAGAAGATTGTAGCAGCTAAGAACTACCTCGCTGCATACTACAATGTTCGTCAGCTCTCATTCGGTATGCTCGATATGGCTTGGCACACTATCACCGAGCCTTACACCGGTGATGTCCTCGCATTCGAGGCTAAGGCATTGCAGCCCACACAGGTGCTTCCCGTTGTCGAGGGCACCGCTATGGGTACCGCCTTCACTCATATCTTCAGCGGTGGCTACGCTGCTGGTTACTACGGCTATAAGTGGGCAGAGGTGCTTGCAGCAGATGCCTTCTCATACTTCAAGCAGAAGGGTATCTTCAGCCAGGAGGTAGCAGGCAAGTTCCGCCACGAGGTACTCGAGAAGGGTGCTCACCAGCATCCTATGGTTCTTTACAAGAACTTCCGCGGTCACAAGCCCAAGACTAAGGCTCTTATTGACCAGATGAACCTCAAGTAATTTCTTGTGAAAAGGGGCATCCTTTGCCCCATCCCAAAAAGTCCCGACAATGGGTCGTACGCCAAGTACTACCCATCGTCGGGATTTTTGCGATAGAACAAATTATGCACCTTTTGACAAGAAATTGGGTCGTGCTGACTGGAAGGTATATAGGCAACAGAGACAACAGAGACAACAGAGAAAGATTATACTAGATTTCGTTGTCCTCTCTCTCGTCTCTCCCTATTGACTGCACCTCTAACAACTAATAACTAACAACTAAGAGAAACGACCCAACCGCGAAGGTTGGGCCGTTTCTCTTACACCTCAATAATATGCTTAATGCCGAGGGTCTTGACCTTGGTGAGCAACTCCTCGTTATTATCTGATACCACAAGTAGCTTATCGCCCGGGTGAAGCTGCGTAAAGCCCTTGGGCACAAAATATTTATTGTCGCGATAGACAAGTACGACAAGCGTATTGCCCGGAAGGTGGATATCCTTCAGCGTATCGCCATTGTGGAGCATCGATGCCGTAACGCCAATCTCGGTAAACTGGCTGCGTATATGGTCGGGTACGGTGAGCTTAAAGGTGGCATCGGGCTCTTCGTACGAAAGGCCGAGCCAGTTGGCCATAGCGCTGACCGTAGTGCCCTGAATTAGAAGCGAGACAATAGTAACGAGGAATACCACATTAAATATATACTCCGCACCCTCGACACCCTGCGTGATAGGGAAGATGGCGAAGATGATGGGCACAGCGCCACGCAGACCTACCCACGATACATAGACACGCGCCTTGCCGGTAAATTTGCGGAAGGGGAGCAACGATATTAGGGTAGCCACGGGGCGGGCAAGGAATATCATAAAGATACCTATTGCAAGACCCATAAAGAGCACCTCGGGCTTAATAAGCTCGTGAACATTGACGATAAGGCCGAGGCAGAGGAAGAGGATAATCTGCAGCAGCCAAGTGAACGAGTCGAAGAATGTACCGAGCATATTGCGGTAGGCGATGCGGTGGTTACCCACAACAAGACCTGCGATATATACAGCCAAGTAGCCGTTACCATAGGTGATGGTCGTGAACGAGAAGGTGAAGAAGGCACACGCCAAAAGCAATACGGAGTAGAGCGAGGGTGTGCTACGAATGTTGATATGGTTCATAATCCATACCGTAACACGACCAAAGCCGTAGCCATAGATAGCACCGAGTGCCATCTGGATAAAGAAGGTGCTAAGGGCAGATGAAATCTCCAACTCGGCACCATCCTTCACAAGGCTAACAAGCACAACGGTAAGGATATATGCCATGGGGTCGTTACTACCACTCTCCAACTCAAGCAGAGGGCGTAGGTTCTGCATTAGACCCTGTTTCTTGGTGCGCAGGATGCTAAATACCGAGGCAGAGTCGGTAGATGACATCGTGGCAGCAAGCAACAGCGCCATAGTAAAACTAATCTCAACACCGAGCCACGGAGCGAGCAGGTAGATAAAGCCTCCGACGATAAGGGCGGTTAGTGCTACACCCAGCGTTGCCATAACAACGCCGGGTGCTAACACCGGCCGAATCTCCGAAAACTTGGTGTCCATACCGCCCGAGAAGAGGATGATGCACATCGCAACCATACCGATGAAGCCCGCAAAGTCGTAGGAGTGGAACTCAACGAAGTCGTTGTAGCCAAACAACACACCTACACCAAGGAAGAGCAACAGGGCTGGCGCTCCCAGACGATATGCCGCCTTACCTGCAAGCACGGCAGCAAAGAGCAACAAAGCTCCTACAAACAGAAAGTTTTCGTTCATAAATAAAACTGTTTAAGGCTTGCTTAACAAGTTATACTGAAACACAAAAAATTTTACCTGTTACTTGCCTGATACAATCTTAACTTCGCCATAGAGGCGGTTTGAGAAATCGACATACTCATATATCGCCCACGCCGTGCGGTTTGTACCAGGTGTGCGGTACTCGACAAGGGTCAGACGAGCAACATTTGTTGTGGGCATCGAGTCGATAGCCTCTCTATCGCCACGCGCCACAGCGTCGCTCAGCGGTTTGAGCAACTCGTGGTCGAAGTAGCGCTCACGGCGCACCATATAGCGGCGAGCCTCCGTGTCGTAGGGAACACCCTCGCTCGCGGCAAAGCGTGCGATAATGGCAAAGATACCATAGGCAACAAGAGCTACGCCACACACCATTAGCAACATACCCAATGCGCCATTCTTATCCTCGACAGCCACAAAGTTAATAATGCACAGAACGATGCCCAAGCAAAAGTAGGCGATGGGCTTCATCATCGAGCGGCGGCGTTCAACAACAACACCGCCAGGCAAGGCATAGAGTGCCTCGCATATATCCAGTCTCATACTATTCTTTTTTGAAATATAGTGCCACGACCTCTGCCGAGGCACTATATTAGGTTAAATTATTATTTAGTTAAGTTACTTTATAAAAACACACACTGAGCCTATAAAGCACTAAATAATAAGTCTTACCAACAGCATCAGGTAGTAGTGACGAGGGTAAGCAAAGAATAATATTTTGTGGTTATACAATCCATAACGATATGCCGCCGTGGTGGAGTCTATCGAGCGCACAAAGACACTGAACGATAGCTCGTTGCGCTCCGAGTGACGGGGCGAGCGATGTATGGTGCGCACCGCAGGAAGTATCGACTGCGCCGAGCCTGTGGTGGGGCTGATAAGGGGCATCGAATGACTCTCTACGAACTGCGCCTCCTCGACGGGCGAGGACTTAGCGGCGGGCATCTCGATATATAGCGACTCGGTGGCGGCATTGGCAACAAGTGATGCCAACATCGCAACGAGGGTTAAGACTATATGTTTTAGATGCATCATTGTGCTACAAATGTGTAGGTTATAGTGCCACGATGCGACTGTGGCGCTGTGTTGTCGATGCGGAAGAGCGTGCGACTATGCTTCGCTGCTGCAAGTGCCTGAGAGTTAAGCTCAGGGTTGGTCGACGATGCTATGCGGGCATTCGTCACCGTGCCGTTGCGGTCGAGCCAAACATCTACCACAACAACACCTCCACCCTTGGCACGATAGGCTGGCACATAGAGGTCGCGGTGGTGGCGCACAGGGTCGGTAAATGAGTAGTTTACCGTAACAGCACCAGAGAATTTGCCCTTCTCGCCCGTGCCCTTGTCACCTCCAGAGCCTGAGCCTGAGCCACTGCCCTTGCCCATACCCTCTATCTGGCGCATACCGCTCTCATAATCACCACGATTAGTCGCCATATCCGAGGCAATCTTATCCATCATCTGCTCGGTCTCGGAGTCGTAGCGCATATCGGCCGAAGCACTGCTCTCTGAAGCATCGTTAGATTGCAGGTTCTGAACTCTCTGAGCACGCGCCAAGCGCTGATTTATCTCCTCTTGCAGGGCATCACGCTTACGGCGCAACTGCTCCAACTCCTCCTCGGTAGGCTCCTCCTCGACAAGCTCGATGATATACTCCTCGGGCTGTAGCTCGACATTGATGCGTGTCGTTGCCACAACTATGATGCCGATGATATATGCCGCCACCATCGCAATAAGGCCGATGCGGTGGTTGAAGAGCCACTCGCCAAAAGACTCGGTGCGTGTGTCGCCAAGGTCTATCGACAAACGACGGTGGGATACACCGCCTCTTGCCGTTGGTCTATTTGGGATATATGTTTTGCGGTTGTCAGACATTTACTCTGTAATAATGAGCAAAAATAGTAATTTTTTTCGAATTTTTTGTATATTTGCAGTTGATAACAAAATAAATTATAAATTATGGCAACAAAACAGAGAACTTTGGCCGACGCTATATCTTTCGAGGGCAAGGGTCTGCACACTGGTTTGCAGGTGAAGATGACCGTAAATCCCGCGGAAGATAATCATGGCATTTCGTTCCGTCGTGTAGATTTGGAGGGCGCTCCTGAGGTGCCCGCATTGTGTGAGTATGTGAGCGATACATCGCGCGGTACGACTATCGAGCGTGGCGAGGCTAAGGTGAGCACCATTGAGCATATTATGTCGGCACTCTGGACCTTGGGTGTGGACAACGCAATAATC
>JAGBYO010000073.1 GCA_017628735.1 Alistipes sp.
CAGTAGGGAGCACTCGCCAGTGGTAGAGTCCTAGTACAACGAGCAAAAGACCGCAGAGAAGCATGATGATTACCCATGCGTGGAGTGCGCCAATCTTTGCCTCAAGGATGCCTGCAAGATATACCAACAAGCCCATTGCTGTAACCTTTGCGAGGTTGTAGAAAGCACCCTGCCAACCGACATATTGCGCCTGCTGTGTCTTGTCCAACTCTGTGATATATACGCCATCAAGAGCGATATCGTGCGTAGCGCCACTAAATGCCAAGACTGTCATAATCGCCACAACATAGGGGAAGAAGTTGGGCAAGGGTAGTGCCATTGCGATAAACGCGAGCGAGATACCCGAGATGAGCTGTGTGGTTACGACGAAGAACTTCTTGGTGCGGTACATCTCCATCAGAGGGCTCCAGAAGGGTTTGAGCGACCAAGGCAATATAAGCAACGATGTCCAGAATGCTACCTGTGCATCCGAGATGCCGAAGTCGTTGAACATCAGAGGTGCTACAAGGTTGATAAGAATCAACGGTAGACCCATCGCAAAGTAGGCGGATGGTACCCACCATAGGGGGGATTTCTTAGTTGAGGTTTGTTCCATTTTTTTATTGGTTGTTTGTGCTTAATTTTTCGGTTAGTGAAGGCCTAACATTCGGTTGCGTGTTATGGCGCAGATACCGATAAGTCCCGCTTGTTCGCCAAGCTTCGAGACCTTGATTGAGGTATCCTTAGATACGAAGTTGAGGGCATACTTCGTTATTGCACTCTTCATCGGGTGCATCAGATAGTCCTTTGCCGAAGCAAGCGTACCTGCCAATACTACAACCTCGGGGTTGAAGAGGTTGATAAGACCGGCAATGGCGCGACCTAGCGACGAACCTATCTTCTCCATGACCTCGATTGCCAACATATCCTCTTTGGCTAAAACATCGAGTATGTCGTTGAGTGTTATTGTGTTGCCCGCTTTGAACTGCTTAGATAACATCGAGATGCTTCCCTGCTTTAGCTTGGAGATAAACTCTCGATGTGCAGCCCATCCCGATACCTCTGTTTCAAGACAGCCACGCTTGCCACACGAGCAAATTATCTCGTTGTCGAAGAATGGGAAGTGACCATACTCGCCCGAGAATCCCGACTTGCCGTAGTGGAGTTTGCCTCCGACAATCATGCCGATGCCAAAGCCCCAGCTAAGGTTGAGTAAAAGCATATTTTGCTCGCCATTGCCTACGCCATAGATATATTCGCCATAAGTCATTGCTCGTGAGTCGTTCTCGATGAAAACACGATGGCCTAATCGCTCCTCTAAAACTGCGGTGAGTGGCTTCTCATCGAAGAAGAAGTAGGAGTAGGAGTAGCCCGTTTCGGGATTTACACGGCCTGATATGTTGATGCCTATTGCTAATAACTTCTCACGACGAATACGCGAAGAGGAGATAAACTGCTGGATAAAACTGCATAGCTCATCGAACGATTGGCGGGTGTTTTCAATCATAAAGTCGTATTGTCGTGATACGACCATATCCCCACGGAAGTCGATTATTCCCATAAGGATAACATCGCGCTTAATATCAACGCCCATAAAATACCCCGCCGAGGGATTAAGACCATAGATGCTAGGCCGGCGACCACCCGTCTCGCCCTGCTTACCAAGATTGATAACCAGCTCCTCGTCAATCATCTCCATGACGACCTTTGTTAGGGTGGGTACGCTGAGGCCGAGGTCGCGGCTAAGGTCGGCAATACTCTTGCTGCCGTTGTTGGTGTAGTAGCGAAGAATGTCGCGCTTAAGCTGTGCCGATTTTTTGCCACTTGTTAGTGCCTCTAATGATATTGATTTTCCCATAGTTGGTGACTTTGCTTTGTGATTGTATGAGCTTCGAATGTCGAGGCACACACTTCTGCTACTGCAAAGTTATATAAAAGTTTTAGTAATTGCAACAACGAGATATGTTTAATCGCCCTTTTTAATAGTTTTTGGTAGACATTCTAAACTTTTTTAAGAAGATTTGCATTTTGTGCAAAATATTTTCAATAAAATTTTGCATATAACATTATCTTTAATTATCTTTGCTCTTGTAATATGTGGTATTAACCTCGTGGCGGCTCTTACCGCTGCTCTAATGTCACA
>JAGBYO010000001.1 GCA_017628735.1 Alistipes sp.
AGTGTTAGTAGTGTTAGTGTGTTACAAGAGAGCAAAGAGTTTTTATAACACTTCTTATCGTCTTACTTGTCCTATCGTCTTAAAAAACTATCAACTAATAACTAAAAACTAACAACTTTTTCTTACCTTTGCCTTGCTAACCCTTTAAAAGTTAAGTATGGCAATTCTAAATTATGTGGTGCTTGGCGCACTCTTCTGCCTTCTGCCAGCCGTTGTGTTGTGGCTATGTCGTCGCTTTCCGTTGCTCGATAAGTTAGGCCCTATTATGGTGCTTTATGGACTCGGTATCCTTATCGGAAATATCGGTTGGCATCCCGCTGAGATGTCTGTTGCTCAGGAGATTGCAACAAGCGCATCTATACCGTTGGCAATACCTATGATGCTCTTTGCTTGTCGCTTTACGCTTAGCGAGGCGAGCCTCCAGTTGCGTGTCTGCATCAGTGGCTTCTTCGCTGTCTTTCTATCGGTCGTTATTGGCTATCTTCTCTTTGGTCGTTATATCCCTGAGGGTGCCGAGATTGGCGGTATTATGTCGGGAATGTACACTGGCGGTATGCTCAATGCTGCGGCACTTCAGCAGATATTCCGTGTCGAGGAGCAGGCCTATGTTATTATGTGCTCCTACGATATTGTCATCTCGTTCCTCTATCTTGTATTCTTGGTGTCGGTGGGCTTTAAGTTCTTCCGTTGGCTCTATGGCGAGCGAAAGTCGAATGTTCTTTCGGCAGAGGACCGTGAGGAGTTAGAGCGTCAGATTGCCGAGCAGAAGCGCAACCCATACGAGGGTCTTTGGTCGAAGGAGGGTATGCGCGAACTCGCTAAGATTGTGGGTGTTACACTTATTCTTGTGGCACTCTCGGCACTCGCCACATTGCCCTTCCCCTCGGAGTGGTTTATGGTGATTTTCATCCTCGTGTTGAGCACCTTGGGCGTTGTCTGCTCATTCTTTAAGCCTATCCGTGCGCTCAATCGTAGCTTCGATATCGGCATGTATCTTATCTATATTTTTAGTGTCGCTATGGCATCTATGGCCGACTTCTCGACGCTCAACTTGGCAGATGGCGCAAATCAGATTGCCTTCCTCTGCGTTGCGGTCTTTGGCTCGCTGTTGCTCCACGCCTTGTTCTGCCGACTTATGCGTGTCGATGCTGACTCTATGGTCGCCTCGTCAGTGGCATTTGTCAACTCTCCGCCGTTTGTGCCTATGATGGTCGTTGCGATGAAGAACAAGAGTGTGCTTATTGTAGGTCTTGGCGCAGGTATTGTGGGCTATGCCTTGGGTAACCACTTCGGCGTTTTAATGGCTTCGCTCTTAGGTATGATAGGGTAGTGCCGACGCCTTTGCAAAAATAGATATCCCCAAGGTTTTTTGCCTTGGGGATATTGTTGTTTGTTAGGCGGTTAGCCTACTTACATTCGTGGTGGTGGCACGCCTCGCCCGAGTCCATTACGAAACCGAGCAGGTATCCCTGAACAACGGCGTTGATGTCGCCCTTGCAACCTCGGATAACCTTGATGTTGTGGCTCTCGAGTTTGTTCTTCGCACCCTCGCCCATATTGCCTGCCAGCATTAGCTCAATGCCCATCTGCTCCATATCGGCAGCGATGCCCGATTTGCAACCGCAACCCTCAGGCGAGTCGAGGCGCGAGGTCGAGATAATCTTCTTATCCTCCACCTCGAAGATGGTGTAGTAGGCGCAATGACCGAAGTGGTCGTCTATATGTCCATCGCGTGTAGGAACTGCAATCTTCATAAAAAAAACTGAAATAAAGTTACAGAGATGTAATCAATTTCTTGTCAGAGTGGTGCTAATTTGCCGCCGATTAAGATATTGGGCTGGATGGGACATACTTGGCGTATTTCCCATTCAGCCCAATGATTGAGGTGGCGAAGTAGCGCCACTATCACAAGAAATTAGAGGTTGGGGTTAATCTTAGACCACTCCTCAATTGCGGGAACGATACCCAAAGTTACCAACTCATCACGCATCTTGCAGAGGTGAGCATACGAAGCGTCAAGCTTAGCAATCTCCTCCTCGGTGCCTACGGGCATCTTGTATGAGCAACCGTTCTGGTCGAGTACGGTGTCCATAGCCATCATGATGTGGTTGTACTTCTCGTTAGATACATAGGTACCTGCGGGGAAACGGAAGGGCTCGCCACCCATTACCGAGCGAATCATCTCTACAGAGAGGTATGAGGGGCTCTGGAATGATGAACGACCACGAAGCTTGATGATAGCAGCACCGCCCTGGGTTACAGCCATCTTCATCTCCTCCCACTCAGCCTCGGGGAACTCCTCGGTGCC
>JAGBYO010000074.1 GCA_017628735.1 Alistipes sp.
GCAAGTCGAAGTGAATCTCGCTACAAGGACCACAAGGGCCTGTCTCGCCCATCTCCCAGAAGTTATCCTTCTTGTTACCACGAATGATATGGTCCTCGGGCAAGAACTGCTTCCAGTAGTCGAAAGCCTCCTGATCGAAGGCTACGCCATCCTCCTCGCTACCCTCAAATACGGTGGCATACATACGGCACTTGTCGAGCTTGTAAACCCCAGTGAGTAGCTCCCACGCCCACTCGATAGCCTCCTTCTTGAAGTAGTCGCCATACGACCAGTTGCCAAGCATCTCGAACATTGTGTGGTGATAGGTATCGTGACCTACCTCCTCCAAGTCGTTGTGCTTACCCGACACACGCAAACACTTCTGAGTATCGGCTACACGGGGCCACTTACGAGGAGCATTACCAAGGAAGATATCCTTGAACTGGTTCATACCAGCGTTGGTAAACATCAGCGTAGGGTCATTCTTCACGACCATCGGTGCCGAAGCCACAATCTCGTGCTGCTTCGTACGGAAAAAGTCTAAAAAGGCTTGTCTTGTTTCGTTTGAATTCATATCTATTTTTTATTTAATTATTACCTATATTTATTACGCGGTTGCAAAATTACACAATTTACTTTAATTTTGCATCGTTATACTGAAAATTTTAAGAATTTTTATTTATTCGATGCAGAGCCAAAGAGAACATACCACCTCCAACGAGGTGCGAAAAGAGCGAAAGCACAGGTCGAAAGGGCATCGCATAGCCATTCAGATTGTTGCAACACTGCTCATTGCGCTGGCATGTAACTTTCTTATCTCGATGCTTCTTGATACTCCAAAGTCGGCATTTATCGTTCGTGATGGTCTACGCATCGACCGCCAATACGAAATTCTCCAAGAGAAGATTTCGATTGCCGAAAATCTCCTTGGCGAGATTCGCCACCGCGATCACTTTGTATATCGACCATTGCTTGGTGTTGACACCCTGAATATTCCACAGGTATATAGCGACTACCCCGACACCAAATATGCAGAACTTAACCAGAACATTATCAAGGAGACCTATCGTAAGATGGATCGCCTAATGCGAAATATCTATTATGCCTCGGTATCGCTCGACGATACGCAGGAGTTGGCCGAACACAAGGAGGAGTTCTCGACCGTTATTCCCGCTATCTGGCCTATTGACCGCACAAAGTTGAAGTATGTAAGTTCGCTCTACGGTATGCGTATGCACCCCCGCTATGGCACTTGGCGTATGCACGAAGGTGTCGACCTCTCGGCACCAAAAGGAACGCCAGTATATGCTACGGGTAATGGTGTAATCTCGGAGGCAAAGTGGCGACCTGGCTATGGTCAACTTATTGAGGTTAACCACGGCTTTGGCTACAAAACTCGATACGGTCACTTATCTAAGATGTTCGTTATTGAGGGTGACAGCGTAACCCGCGGTCAGGTGATTGGCGAGGTAGGAAATACTGGCGTATCATCGGGTGCACACCTCCACTATGAGGTACGCTACCGCAATAATACGGTTAATCCTATTCACTATTTCAACAAGGATATGACCCCTGAGGCATACATCGAACTTATGGAGCAACTTAGCGAAGACAAATAGTTGACACAATGAAAATTGATAAGAATATATCAACCAAAGAATCAAGCATCTGGAACCGAATAACTCCTGTTGCTATTCGTGTGCTCACATGGGTAGGAATGGTACTTATTTGGTCGGTAATCCTATCATTAGTTATAGATATGCCAAATGAGGCATCGTTGCGCAAAACTAATGACGAGAAGCGAGATGCTTACAACAATCTTGTTGAGCGCTATGACTCATTAGCGATGGTACTAGAAAATGTATCAGCTCGCGACGAGAATGTATTCCGCAAGTTGTTCGAGTCCAACCCCTACGACCTTAATACAGGTTACAGCAACGAGCGCCACGAACTCCACCGCGAACTTATCGATATGAGCGACGATGAGTTGCTCGATTTGTTGGATGGACATCTAGCCTCTGCCGACCGCAAAAGAGAGAAATTAATCACCTCATATGACGACTTGAGTTATGCTATCACAACAACCTATCTATCTGACGATTGCATACCCTCAATTCAACCTGTAAATAACAAGCAATTAACACTCCTTGCAGCTGGCAAAAAGCCCCTTATCAACCCCTTCCACCGCACTATGCGTGAGCACCACGGCGTAGACTATTTAGTCCCCGAGGGAACGGCAGTTTTTGCCACGGCAGACGGTGTTGTTAAGTCGCTCTCGGAGAAGAACTCCACCCACGGCAAGGCGATCACCATCGACCACGGCAACGGCTACGAAACATCATATAGCCACCTCTTGGATATCCGCGTAAAAAAGGGTGCGCAGGTTAAGCGTGGTGACATCATCGCTTCGTCGGGCAATTCGGGCCTCTCGTTTGTACCTCACTTACACTACGAAGTTATCTACCGAGACACCCGCGTAGACCCTGTTCACTACTTCTTTATGGAGCTTACGCCCGAGGAGTATCAGCGCATCATTCGCATTGCGCTATCGAGTATGCAATCATTTGATTAGTATGGCTCAACTAAAGTTAATTCTACTTGACTTTGATGGCACATTAGTCGACACCCGAGAGGCTAATGCGCTTGCCTATATTGCCACACTCGAGGAGGCTGGCATCAAGATAACCCAGGAGGAGTATCTCGCCCACTACTTTGGCGTTCGCTGTCCAGAGTTTATGCGTATGGTAGGCGTTACCGATCCTGAAAAGATAAAGGCTCTCCGCCAACGCAAAGTCGAACTCTACCCCAACTACTTCTCCACGGTCAAACTCAACGAACCTCTTTGGTCGTGGTGTCAGATGCTACGAACGACAGGAGTTAAAGTATGGATAGTATCTACTGGCCACCGAGATAATATCGCTAATGTAATGCAATTTCTACATCTCGAATATGGCATCGACGGCATTATCTCGGGCGATGATGTTGAGCGCCCTAAACCCTATCCCGACTGCTTCTTAAAGGCAATGGAGCTTGAGGGGGTATTGCCGTCCGAAACTATTATTTTTGAGGACTCTGCAGTAGGTATCGAGGCAGCTCGTCTGAGTGGCGCTGCCTACTCTATAATCTCGATGGAGTAACAACATTAGTAGTCCAAATTATAAATTCTATTTATAAAATTCATCGAAAGTTTGTTGATTCCATTTATTTTTCATAATTTAGTGCTTTGAAATATTAATAGCAGAAATTATGAAAAAGTTTTTATTAACCATATCACTCCTCCTATCGGTTATTATCGTCTCTGCTCAGAATGGAGCAACCACCACCATTACAACCCCTACAAGCAACCCTATCAAACAATGGACTGCTGGTTTTACAGTTATTGATGTAGACGCACCCATTAGACTTAAACTTATCAAAATAGAAGATGGCGCTGCACCATACATCGTCTACGACACCAAGGGATGTTACACCTCGAAATTCGAGGCAGAGGTTGAAAAAGGCGTACTAAAAGTTCGTGAGCGCACAGACCTTAAGCGTGAGAGCATTACAGAAGTTGAGGTATATTTCAACGCATTAAGCGAGATTATCATTTCCAAGGCTAGTGTCACCATAGAAGGCACCCTTACATCTCCTCTACTTGATATTACACTATCTAACGGCACAACATTCACCGCCGATATTGATGTTCTTGACCTTATGGTGTCTGTTACGGGTAAGAGTTTCGTAACCCTCTCGGGCAAGGCGCTCTATCAGAGTGCCGATATTTCGACAGCCGAGTACAACGCTTCGGCTCTCGAAACAATGTCCACAATGGTATCATCGTCGCACAACGCCACAACAAAGGTTGATGCGACACAGCGTCTACAAGCCAAGACCGCCACTGGCGGCAAGGTCTACTATAAGTCGCTACCCGAAATTCTTCGTCGTGAAATCCCCGTATTCGGAGGCGAAATATCTCTTATGCGATGACTAACAGCACATTCTTAAAGGAGCTTGCCCGAATACTCGTCGATAGATATTCGGGTGATTTGTCGTCGCTCGACATTATGTTTCCGTCGCTCAGAGCGCGCACATTCTTCGTAGATGCCATTGCAGAGACGACATCTAAGCCTGTGTGGCAACCCTCGTGGACCACGATAGACGAGATTATGGAGCAGGTGGCAGGCATATCGCGCGGTGAGCGTATACGACTAATTGCCGAGCTCTACCAAGTCTATGTCAAGCACCACCCTGGCGAGTCGTTCGACAAGTTCTACTTTTGGGGCGATATGCTTATCTCGGACTTCGACCTAATCGACAAATATATGGTCGATGCCTCACAACTTCTGCGCAACATCGAAGAGATAAAGGAGTTGGAGGCCGATGTATCGTACCTCACACCCGAACAGCTACGCATCATATCGTTTTGGAAGAGCATTGGCGACAATGATTCACTTACCGAGCAGAAACAACGCTTCTTAAAGGTATGGCGCAGTCTGCCAGCCATCTACAATGAGTTCCGAGCGACGCTTCTTAGCAAAGGCATCGGCTATACAGGTATGATTTATCGCTTAGCCGCCGAACGCCTAAAGAGTGGCGAAGCGGAGCTAAGTAGCGATAGACGATATATTGTTGCGGGCTTTAACGCACTATCCGACAGCGAAAAAGTGCTCTTCGACTATATTCAGAATAGCTCAAAAGGTGCTGAGTTTTATTGGGATTACGACTCCTACTATGTTACGAACGATGACCACGAAGCAGGCATGTTTCTCCGCGAAAACATATCACGCTACCCCGCCACCGAGCCTATCAACCACGACAACCTCAGGTCAAGCAATAAAAAGTTTCGCTCTATCGCCTGTGTGTCGAATGTCGTGCAGTGCAAATATGTAGCAAAACTCCTTGAGGAGCTACCCAAGGAGGAGTTGGATAAACGCACTGCGATAGTCTTAACTGACGAGAATATGCTTATTCCGTTGTTACATTCGCTACCCGAGAGCGTGCCTACGGTAAATATCACCATGGGCTATCCACTCAAGAACACTCTGGTCTACACATTTATCGACCGACTTATCGAACTACAAGCCCACTCTCGTGAGCGTGATGGCGAAGCTATGTTTTACCACAACGATGTGAGTGGGCTACTTACCCACCCCTACATCACCGACTATTCAAAAAGCGAGGCAAAGAGTGCCCTCGACTACATTGTAGCAAACCACCTTATCTCGGTGGAGAGCGCTATATTGCAGGGCAACGAACTATTATCGGCAATCTTCCGACGCACAAATGATTGGGAGTCGTTAGCTACCTATATCGATAATATTTTAACACTTCTCACCCCCACAATCAGCTCTATTGATGAACTACAGGGTGAGTACCTAACACTTACGGCCGACGAGCTTAAGAAGTGCAGACTTTCGATTACAAATTGTGGTATCGCACCCTCGGTTGATGTGTTTTGTTCGCTTCTGCGCCGTCATCTTCAGACAGTGTCGATACCCTACGAGGGCGAGCCCTTGGAGGGTGTACAGATTATGGGTATCCTCGAGACTCGAAACCTTGACTTTAAGAATGTCATTATCCTCTCAATGACCGACGACAACTTCCCTGGCGACAAGACTGGGCAGTCATCATTTATCCCCTATAACCTTCGTGCCGCCTACTCAATGCCTACGCCCGAGGAGCACGAGGCAATGTACGCCTACTACTTCTACCGCCTTATTCAGCGCGCCGAGAGCGTTACGATGCTCTACTGCTCGCGTGCAGACGAGCGCTCTACGGGCGAGCAGAGCCGCTACATCTATCAGCTTGAGTACGAATCACCCCATGAGGTTCGTAAGATGGCTATTGGAGTTGACCTATCTTTAGACGACAACCCACCTATCGAGGTAGTAAAGGGAGAGCGTGAGCAGGAGATATTAAACCGTTACCTCGATCAATCGGGAGAACATAGCCTATCCCCCACAGCACTATTCCGCTATGTGGAGTGTCCGCTAAAATTCTATTTAGCATCTATTGCCAAGCTCAGCACCAATGACGAGCTTAGCGATACGATTGATGCCCTCACCTTTGGAAATATTCTCCATGAATCAATGGAGGAGCTATATACGCCAATCTTGAAGGTTGCCAACCCCAACACCGAGATTAAGAAGTTAGCCAACCGCGACACTATTGCCAAGGCTGTCGATAACACTATGTGCCGACTGCTGATGAACTCGCGTAAGGTTAGTAGCGAGGAGTTTTCTGGCGATATGCTTCTTGTGAGGGATATCATCATTAAGTATATCCAACGAGGTATTATGCGCTACGATATTGCCAACAAGGGCTACACCATAGCGGGTTTGGAGAAGGATGTTGATTGGCAATACCCCATTTCCGATGGCCGTAAGGTCAATCTCTCGGGGCGTGCTGATAGAATCGACCGCCGGGCAGATGGATCACTACAAATCATTGACTACAAGAGTGGTAACACGCCACACCTCGAGGACCACGGAATGGAGGCACTCTTCCGTGGCGAGGCTCAGGAGCGCGTGTCAAATATCTTCCAGACGATGCTCTACTCAATGATTTTGCACCGCAAGTACAACCTTGAGTCGTGCCCATCGCTCTACTTCGCTTCGAAAATGCTCAACGACGACTATTCACCCCTTATCCTCAACCGCACCACAGGCGCCTATGTTGAGCGATATAGCGACATTAGCGAGGAGTTTGAAAGCGAACTAAACACCACCCTAGAGGAGCTATTCGATTATAGCACACCCTTCCGTCAGACCGAGGATGAGGATATGTGCAAATATTGTGATTTCAAAAAGATTTGCCGACGATGAAACGAGCCAAGATACTAAGTGCAAGTGCCGGCTCGGGTAAGACCTATCAGTTGGCATACAAATATGTTCGCGATGTTATCGAGCATCCCGAACTATATCGCGCCATCCTTGCCGTAACCTTTACGAACAAGGCTACCGAGGAGATGAAGTCGCGCATCTTGCGCGAGATACATATCCTCGCATCTGGTGCCAAGAGCAACTATATGGCCAATCTTCGTGCTGAATTGCAGCTTGGCGAGAGTCAGGTGCGTGAGCGAGCTATGAAGGCACGCACAAATATTTTGCACGACTATTCGCGTTTCTCGGTGCTCACTATCGACCGCTTTTTTCAGCGTATTATCCGCGCATTTATCAAGGAGTTAGGCATTGACCTAAACTACAACATTGAGCTTGACCCCAACACCCTGCTTAAGCGTAGTGCCGATGGCTTAGTAGAGAGCATTGCCGAAGATAAGGAGCTTCGTCGCTGGCTTTTGGAGTTTGCCGAGGAGCGTATTGCTGATGGCGACCGATGGGATATGCGTGGTGATTTGAGCGCATTGGGCCGTGAGCTCTTCAAGGAGAAGACTCGCGAGCGCATGGAGATGAAGCGCTCAAAAGAGGAGCTTTCCGAGATAGTTAACCGCCTTGTTGGCCGTGCCGAAAAGTGCAAAAACCGCATAAAATCACTCGCCGAGAGCGCCATTCAGCTTATGGAGCAGCGTGGTGTATCGCCCGCCGAGTTTAAGGGCTCATCGCGTAGTTTTGTCTTTAACTTCGCAAGGTATGCCGCTGGCGAGTTTCGTGAGCCTTCGGCTACGATGTACAAGGCTGCCGAGGATATTGATGCTTGGTATGGCAAGACTGCAGATGCCCGAGTAAAGGATGCCGCTACGGAGCTAATGCCCATACTTAAAGAGATGTGCGATCTCTATCGCGATTCGCTCTCGGTAATCAACACCGCAAGCATCGTTAAGGAGAACTACCGCAGTTTTGCCCTGCTTGCCGACCTCTACGACAAGGTTACACAGATGTGCGAAGAGGAGAACATTATGATTCTTGGCGAGACGAAAAATATCCTCTCGACATTTATCAACGACAGCAATGCTCCGTTTATCTACGAAAAGGTAGGCAATCGCTATGAGCGATATATGATTGATGAGTTTCAGGACACCTCGGTACGCGAGTGGAAGAATCTACTCCCTCTTTTGCAGAATGCTATGGCGCAGGCCGAAGATGTATCGGTGCTTATCGTGGGCGATGTCAAGCAGTCTATCTATCGTTGGCGTGGTGGCGACTGGCGACTTTTAAAGAGCGAGGCTGTACAGGCTTTGGGCGAGAAAAACACTATTATCGAGCCACTTACGCACAACTATCGCAGTTTGCGCAGTGTCGTTGAGTTCAACAACAAGATGATTGAGAGCGTCGTCGATAAAGATGGCGCATACCTAAATACAATGCTCGACAATGCGCTCAACAACAAGGAGATTTCGTCTACACTTCACTCATCGCTTTATGATATTATGAGCTCGGCATACGCCGACCATAATCAAAAGAGTGGCAGTCGAAACTCGGAAGATGGCTATGCCGAGGTTACGGTCTACGATAGCGAGCGAGGCTTCTCGCCATTTATTCAGACTATCGAGGATGTTATCAGCCGTGGCTACCGCTACCGCGATATTTTGATTTTGGTGCGCGGAGCGAACGATGGTCGAAAGGTTGCCGAGGAGTTATTTGCATACAAAGAGGATAGGTTTACTTCGCGTGGCGAGGTAGGCTTCAATATACTTACACAGGATTCGCTCACCATCGATTCTTGCGATATTATAGAGTTTATTATCGCCGTGATGCGCCTTTCGATTGATGCGGGCGACGATATCGAGCGTGGCGTTTACAATCGCTATTTAGGCCACGACCTTGGCCACCTCTTTAGCGACGAGGAGGTCGCCTATCTCCGCCATATCGCCCACCTCTCGCCAATGGAGGCATTGGAGAGCATAATATCTACTTTCCGCCTTAACGAGAAGCGAGAGCGTATCGCCTATCTGCAAGCTATCCATGAGCAGGTTATCGCCTATTCAACCTCACGCATTGCCGATATTCGCCACTATCTCGACTGGTGGGACGAGCGAGGTAAGAGCGAAACTTTGCGCGTGGAGATGAGCGACGACACTATTGAGATTATGACAATCCACAAGGCCAAGGGTTTGGAGCGCCCCGTTGTGATTATTCCAAATTGCAAGTGGGATACTGCACCCCGTGGCAACCTTAATCAGGTAGTTTGGGCTCAAGCTGACGAAAATAGCGATATCTCACAGGTCGGTGAGTTCCCAGTAATCTATCGCAAGACGATGCAACAATCTGCCTTTACCGAGGATTACTACAAGGAGCTTACGATGAGTCATATCGATGCTGTCAACCTACTATATGTAGCCCTTACACGAGCTTCAGAAGAGCTTTATGTATTTACACCTCAACGCCTCAATGCCAAGAGTTTATCAGGCGAGATAACTACCGTAGTTCCGCTTGTTATTGACGCAGCATCTAAGGTATGCGACGAGGGCGCTACGCTTAGCGACGAGGAGGGCATAAAGCAGATAACCTACTCGTTTGGTCACAAGGTTACATCACATACCACAACGCAAAAAGAGAGCCTCTCAAACGACTACCTTTTAGAGGATTACACATCTCACCGCCCATCGGTAAGTATTCATCTTCCTGGCCGTCGTTACACCGATGAGGGTCTCAGTGTTGGCACATCGTCACGCATCAACGGTATTCGACTACACCGCATCTTCGAGCAGTCGCGCACAGTCGAAGATATACAGCATGCCATCAAGCGCTTGGAGCGAGATTGCTTGATTGATAGCAACGAAGCTATGCGGCTTAACGAAAGTATCACTAATGCGATGAGTAATCCCACGGTAAGCGGATGGTTTACAACGGATTGGGAGGATGTAAAGTGTGAGGCAGGCATCATTACGCCTCAAAATATACGCCGTCCCGACCGTGTAATGATTAAGGGGCGCAGAGCCATTGTTGTGGACTACAAATTTGGCCAAAACGAGGAGCGTAGCTACTTAAAGCAGATGAGTGAATACCTCGACTTGCTCAACACTATGGAGCGCTACGACACAATCGAAGGATATGTATGGTATATAGCACTCGGCAAGGTTGTAAAGGCATAAAACTAACTTAGAAACAAATATCCAAAAACCAAACAAAATGAAAAACGCAAAACTATTAATCATGCTTCTTGTGGCAGCTATCGCAACTAGCTGTGCTACAACGGAGTTACGTAGCGATGTACTGCTCGAGGAGGGTTGGCGCTTTACGAAGGGTGATATCGCCTTTGCCGAGAATGTCGACTTCGACGACAGCGCTTGGGAAGAGGTAGTTGTTCCTCACGACTGGGCAATCTATGGTCCTTTCAGCAGCGACAACGACCGCCAGAAGGTGGCCATAACGCAGAACTTCGAGACCGAGGCTACAGTAAAGACTGGTCGTACGGGTGGTCTACCCTATGTTGGTGTAGGCTGGTATCGCACATCGTTTGATGTCGAAGGCTTCAACAACGAGAAGGCTGTATCGCTGCTCTTCGACGGTGCAATGAGCGAGGCTCGCGTATGGGTCAATGGCAAGGAGGCTGCTTTCTGGGCATTCGGCTACAACTCATTCCACTGCGACATTACCGACCTCATCAACAAAGATGGCAAGAACAACACCCTTGCTGTTCGCTTGGAGAATCGCCCCGAGTCATCGCGCTGGTATCCTGGTGCAGGTCTCTATCGCAATGTTCACCTTATCACTACCAACCGCGTGCATATTCCCATTTGGGGCACCTATATCACAACTCCCGAGGTTAGCACCGACGAGGCTAAGGTGAATATCGAGATTAAGACCTCGGAGCAAAATCCCGCAATTGCAGTCGAGACACGCATCGTTGATAGCAAGGGCAAAGAAGTAGTACGAAGCAAGGAGTTTGAGATTGCCGATGATAAATACTATCAGCAACTTACAATCGCCAATCCCTCGCTATGGTCACCCGAAAGTCCTGCGCTCTATTACGCTGAGACCACCCTTAAGGTTGGTGGCAAGGCCGTAGACTGCTATCGCACTCGCTTTGGTGTTCGCACCATCGAGATTAACCCCGAGAAGGGTTTTGCGCTTAATGGCGTATCGCGCAAGATTAAGGGTATTTGTAACCACCACGACCTCGGCGCTTTGGGCGCTGCTGTCAATGTATCGGCACTCCGCCGTCAACTCTCGATGCTCAAAGATATGGGTTGCGATGCTATCCGTACTGCACACAATATGCCTGCACCTGAGTTAGTGCAACTATGCGATGAAATGGGCTTTATGATGATGATTGAGCCCTTCGATGAGTGGAATATCGCAAAGTGCAAGAATGGCTACCACCGCTTCTTCGATGAGTGGGCCGAGCGCGATATGGTAAATATGTTGCACAACTACCGCAATGCCCCCTCGGTCGTTATGTGGAGTATCGGTAACGAGGTGCCTAACCAATGTGCTGATGCAGGTTGGGAGGAGGCAATATTCTTACAGGATATCTGCCACCGCGAAGACCCCACACGCCTTGTAACCTGCGGCATGGACCAGGTAAGATGTGTTGCCGACAACGGCTTTGGCGCAATTATCGACATCCCTGGTTTCAACTACCGCGTTCATTTATATGATTACGCCTATGAGCGTCTGCCTCAGGGCTTTGTACTCGGTAGCGAGACATCATCAACCATCAGCTCACGCGGCGTCTACAAGTTCCCCGCAGAGCGTACAAGCAATAAGACCTATGACGATCAGCAATGCTCGTCATACGATTTGGAACACTGTTGGTGGTCGAATATCCCCGATGAGGATTTTGCTATGTCCGACGACAAAGATTGGGTTATCGGTCAGTTCGTGTGGACTGGTTTCGACTACCTCGGCGAGCCTACGCCCTACGATGGCATGTGGCCCAACCACAGCTCTATGTTCGGCATTATCGACTTAGCGACAATACCGAAAGACCGTTTCTGGCTATATCGCTCGATATGGAATACCGAGTCGCCCACCCTGCACATTCTTCCCCACTGGAATTGGGAGGGTCGCGAGGGCGAGATAACACCCGTATTTGTCTACACCTCATACCACTCGGCAGAGCTCTTCATAAATGGAGTATCGCAAGGTGTTCGCACCAAGGCTGCCAATGATACGGAGAATGTTGTGGAGCGCTACCGCCTGATGTGGAACGATGTCGTATATCAGCCTGGCGAGGTTAAGGTTGTGGCATACGACAGCGCTGGTAATGCCGCTATGGAGCGTATCGTTCGCACTGCTGGCAAGCCTGCTGCAATCCGCTTAAATGTTGACCGTGAGGAGATTAAGGCTAACGGCAAGGACTTGGCATATATTCGTGTAAGCATCGTTGATAAAGATGGCAACCTCTGCCCCAACGATGGCCGCTTGGTAGAGTTCGAGGTTGAGGGTGCTGGTCGCTATCGCGCTGCTGCCAATGGCGACCCCACATCGCTCGACCTATTCCACCTACCCCAGATGCACGCCTTCTCTGGCGAGCTAATGGCTATTGTTGAGAGTGGCAAAGAGAGTGGCGAGATTCGATTTACGGCAAAAGCCGAGGGTGTTGAGAGCGCCAAACTTATCGTAAAGGTTAAGTAAAATAGGTATAACTAACTCTCTAAAAGAGGAGTTGTCAAGCCAATAGAGTGCAAGACAACTCCTCTTTCTTGTGATTTTGAAAGATATTACATATCTTTGCATTATGAAACGACTCTTTACGAGTATTATACCCAAGAGCTATCGTCGCCGTGCAGTAGGTGTTGCGGTGACTATCTTCTTGCGTGCCTTGCTCAACTTTGTGGGCATCGCGCTCTTTGTACCCGTATTGGTCGTTATCCTTGATCGTGAAAGCATCACCAAGGAGGGCTATTTTAGCGCCATTTATGATGGTCTTGGTTTTAGTAGTTACACTTCATTTGCCGTAACCATATCGCTTGGCGTTGTGGCAGTTATTATTCTTAAAAATATCATCTCGCTTCTCCTATATCGCTCTGAGCGCAACTTCACCTACGGACTATATAAGCACCTATCCGAAAGACTCTATGTAGGCTACCACAATCGTGGCCTCGGCTTTATCAAGCATAGCAATTCGGCACTGCTTACGCGCAATGTAAATGTTGTAAGCCTAATGTTTGTTGTGGGTGTTATCAAGCCAATTGCGACAATTGTTGGCGAGATTATGCTCTTTTTGCTGCTCTTTGTTGCAATGATGTGTTACTCGCCTATTGCCGCCTTGCTTGCTGTGGCAGTGATTATTCCTGTTATCCTACTCTTCTACTTTGTTGTGCGCCGTAAGCTAAACGATATAGGTATTCGTGAGAACGAGGCACAGCGCACCAAGAGTCGTATCGTTGCCGAGACCTTCCGTGGCTACTCCGATATCGAGATTGGCGGAGCATTCCCCGAGATGTACGACCGCTTTGAGAGGGCTATGGACGAGGTTGTAGCGCTCCGCAAACGAAATGCTACAATAGGTATGCTGCCGCAGATGTTCACCGAGACTGGTATGGCACTCGGTATGGCAGGATTGGTGATATTGAGCGTCGTCGTGAGCAAGACCGATATTGGCCTTTTGTTCGGTATATTTGCCGTGGCAGTTATGCGCCTGATTCCGTCGATTCGCAATATTATGTCGAGCTGGAGCGCTCTGCGCTACAACCGCTACACCATAGATGTTGTAGCCGAGGTAAACAACGAGAGCATCAATATCAACCGCACCGACGACCGCTTCCATTTCGCTCGTGAGATTGAACTTCGCAACCTATCGTTTAAGTTCGACGATGCCGATACCGAGACTATCAGCAACCTTTCGTTAAAGATTGCAAAGGGCGAGCGAGTAGGCATCAAGGGTGCTTCGGGCGTTGGCAAGACTACCCTATTTAACCTTATGCTCGGACTCTATCGACCCACCTCTGGCGACATCCTTGTTGATGGCGAGCGCCTTGGCACAGAGAATATCCGCAAGTGGCAAAATAGTATTGGCTATGTATCGCAGAGTGTCTTTATTGCAGATATGTCGTTAGCCGAAAATATAGCCCTTGGAACATCATCGGAGAAGATAGACTATAAGCGTGTAACTAAGGTACTTGAAATGGCCGACCTAAAGGAGTTTGTAGCATCACTTCCCGAGGGTATTCACTCACGCATAGGCGAGCAAGGTAGCCGTCTTTCGGGTGGTCAGCGCCAGCGAATCGGCATTGCTCGTGCCCTGTATAAAAACTGCGATATCCTATTCTTCGACGAGGCTACATCATCGCTCGACAGCCATACCGAGGAGAATATCAATAGCGCTATTCGTCGTCTTTCGGCGGACAACCGCGCACTCACGATTGTAGTAATTGCACACCGCGATAGCTCGTTGGAGTATTGCGACAGAATTATAGACCTATGATTTACGACTATGTAATTGCGGGGCTTCGCCTTCGCTCCGATATTGACCTTGTAGCAACGGGCATTCGTGGCTTTCAACCCTTTGAGGTAGCGGCTGACGAGAGCGTTTCGCCAAGCTGTCATTTCCATATCGACACCGATTTTAGCGAAGATAGCATCACCATCGAACAACTTCTCTCGGAGTTTGATGTTACGGAGGCAAATGCCGAGGGTCGCTTCTCTCGCACCACTACGGGTTATCTATACTCGACACATAGCCGCTTGGATAACAAACCCGCCACACTCTTCCATATCGACCTTGCAACGCATAATATCGTTAGCAATATCGTCTGCCATAGCAATTTAGATATTTCGCTTTTGCGCTTTGGTCTATGGATGATGTTTGGCGTAGTGTTGAGTGAGAATGATGCGATTGCTCTCCACTCATCGGTTATCGTTTCTCACGACCGCGCGGTGTTGTTCCTTGGCGAATCAGGCACAGGCAAGAGTACTCACACCCGCCTTTGGCGCGAGAATATCGAGGGAGCGAAACTCCTTAACGACGACTCGCCTATTGTGCGTATTGTCGATGGCAAGGCAGTTGTTTTCGGCTCGCCCTGGAGTGGCAAAACCCCTTGCTACAAGAACCTATGCTTCCCCATTGCGGGCTTCTGTCGCCTAAGCCAAGCACCCCACAACCTTATCCGCCGTCTGCACCCACTGGCTGCTATTGGCGCACTACTTCCATCGTGCCCACCAGCCTTTGCCCACGACGACTACCTCCAAGATGGCATCTGCACGACACTAGGAGCGTTGCTTAAGCAAGTGGGAGCTTATCATCTTGAGTGTCTGCCCGATAAGGCGGCAGCTGAGCTATCGTTTAACACCATAATTTGCAATGCAGAAGGTACTCGATAATATAGAGAATATCGTTGAAGAGGGCGGTCAGTTTCGTATGATTGTCACTGGCTTCAGTATGCTTCCACTGCTCGGCTATGGCCACGACCATATCATCGTGCGCCGTACCGACATTAGTGAGCCTATCCTTGGTCGTATCGCAATGTTCCGCACCCCAAATCGCCGAATCATCGTGCATCGTGTTATTGCCGTTGATGGCGACAAGGTCACATTCCACGGCGATGGCAATCTTGCCCAAACCGAGGAGTGCAGTCGCAAAGATGTTATCGGCGTTGTCGACACTGTTATTCGCCAAAATGGCAAGGAGGTTAGCTGCACTACTCGTTGGTGGCATATCCGAGAGCGTATTTGGCTTGCACAACCTATGATTATCAGGCGCTATGCCTTGGCAATTATGCGTCGTTGGTTGAACTTTAAGAAAAGAAGATAGATATGGACATACGAATTGGACACGGCTTTGAGGTACACGCGCTTGCCGAGGGTTTACGCTTGGTGCTCTGCGGAGTTGAGATTGAACACACCAAGGGTTGTGTAGCGCACTCCGATGGCGATGTTGCGATACACGCAATCTGCGATGCTCTGCTTGGCGCTTTAGCACTTGGCGATATCGGCAAACTATTCCCCGATACCGATGCTAAATATAAGGGCATCGACTCTCGCCGATTGCTTAAAGAGGTCGTTGATATAGTTACGGATAAAGGCTACTCAATCAGCAACATAGATTGCACTATCGCTATGCAACGACCCAAGCTCCGCCCCCATATTGACCTTATGCGTGAGCGACTTTCGGAGGTTATCAGCATCCCCGCCGACCGCATCTCGGTAAAGGCAACCACCACCGAACGCCTCGGCTTCGAAGGCCGTGAAGAGGGCGTTTCCGCCACCGCCGTAACGATACTTATCAAGGTATAATGGTGCTAAATAGAAAAAGATTTTGCAGAATTAAATAAAAGTGCTACATTTGCATCGTCTTACAAAAGATCGGTTGCTCGGATGGTGGAATAGGTAGACACGCCGGACTTAAAATCCTGTGGGCAGTAATGCCCGTACCGGTTCGACCCCGGTTCCGAGTACGAAAGGAGAGGTTTATACTTCTCCTTTTTTCGTTTTATATATAGAGAGTTTGATAGCAACGCTATCCCTGCGTTTGGCGATACTGCACTGCAATTATAAATTGCATACATTATCACCAAACACAAAGCAAAGCTTAACTCCCTATATAAAACACGAAATCGCTGTGCTCACTTAAATGCGGTTGCTGTGCATTGGCCTTCTTTGGTTCAACGCCCCTGCACAGCGACGATTGACAAGCAATCGTTCGACCCCGGTTCCGAGTACGAAAAAGAGGTTTCGATTATTTCGAGACCTCTTTTCGCTTTCTATGATTTTGAGTCTATAAACTCAATTATATGCTCCAAGTCCGTGGGAGCGAACCACCCTATCGACTCGTCACGGCGAAACCATGTGAGTTGGCGTTTGGCATAGCGGCGAGAGTTGCGCTTAACTAATTCGATTGCCTCCGCAAGCGAGATTGTACCATCAAAATAGTCAAACATCTCGCGATAGCCCACCGTCTGCAAGGAGTTAAGCGCACGCTTTGGGTACATCGCTCGTGCCTCCTCGACCAGACCCTCCTCGACCATCATATCTACTCGGCGGTCGATACGCTCATAGAGCACATCACGGGGCATATCTGTACCAATCTTCACGATATTAAACCAGCGCTCGGCAACTGCGCCACTACGCTGCTCGGAATATGGCTTACCCGTAGTCAGACACACCTCCAACGCGCGCATCACACGCGCAGGATTACAAAGGTCCACCTCCTCGGCATACTTCGGGTCGAGTCTTCGTAACTCCTCGACCAACGAGCCGATACCCTCGCTTTCGAGGCGTGATTTGAGCATCTCGCGTACCGCATCGTCAGCTTCGGGCAGAGAGTCCATACCCTCGCACAGAGCCTTGACATAGAGACCTGAGCCACCTACGGCAACGACATAGCGATTTGTTTTGAATAGCTCTTCGAGAAGAGCCAAAGCCTCGGTTTCATATCGGCCACAGTTGAAGTTATCCTCCACCTCACGGTCGGCGATAAAGTAGTGCTTGGCGGCTGCCAACTCATCGGCTGTGGGTTGTGCCGTACCTATGGGCAGACCGCGATATACCTGCCGAGAGTCGGTAGATATAATGGGGGCGCCATAATGCTTGGCAAGTTCTACGGCAAGAGCACTCTTGCCCGAGCCTGTAGGTCCCACAACAACGATAAGCGTAGGTCGACTAATACTCATCGTCGTAGTTATCGTCGCCATCAAACTCGTTGTAGTCGCTCATCATCTCCTCAAAGATTGAGCCGCTATCCTCCGTAGCATCGGGGTCATATTGGTCAGGCACTGGGGCGTGTTCAAAGGCAACACGGGGATAGGTCAAGTCAGCCTGTGGTCGCTGCATATCGAGCAACTCAAGATAGAACGAGCGATTATTGAGCATATCGAAGGTGTAGATAAGGCGGTCGTGGAAGTCGTTGTTAACCTCCATTAGGCGCACATTATCCATACAGCGAGGTACGCCAGGCATATCGTCGCCCATATCTATTTCGGAAAACTCCTCTACGGGTCGCCACTCGGCATCCGACTTGAAGATAGAGACCATACACTCATCGTAGCGCAATGCGCGAAGCAAGAAATCCGAGAACTCACGAAGAGTCATATCGGGGTAAACCTCGAAATCGCGAACGAAATTATCGCTCTCGTCGCTCAACATTCGATACTTAAATATAATATTCATAATTTGTAATGTTTTTGTCGTGATACAAATTTACAAAAATTATCCAACACTCTCGCGAAAAGCATAAAAAAAGAGTGTAAAAAATTACAAAGATTATTTGTGATAAATAAATTATTCGTATATTTGCACAGACTTACACGGTTTTTGTATGTCTACTCCGTACTATTTCCCGCCTCTGAGTCAAGAGTGCGAGAGCAAAATCAAAAGAATATATGCAAGATTTTTCAGCCTTGGAGGGCAAAACAATTGTCGAATTACGCGAGATTGCAAAGGCTCTTGGTATCACACCATCAACAATGAAGAAGCAGGAGTTGCTTGAGAAGATTGTCACCGTAGCAACATCTGGCGTAGATAGTGAGCCTCAGCCTACACCAATAAAGCGTGGTCGTCGCCCACGAATGAGTAGTCATAAAGTAGAGAGTAACAAGCCAGACACAGAGAGCGAAGCAGCCGAGGCACCCGCAGTAACAGCAGAGCCCGAGCTCGAACCCCAGCCAAAGCGCCGTGGTCGTAAACCTAAGTGGTTAAATGAGCAAGAAAAGCAGAACATTGCCATTACAGAGCAGGAATTCAACAAACAAGATGAATCAGCCATTGAGGCTGAAAGCGAAGATGTCGACTTCAATGCTGCAGATATCCCATCTGTAGAGATGGCTGATGTCCTAGATGACGAGGATGACGAAATATACTTCGACGAGGAAGAATACGATGGTGAGGAAAATGATGACTGCGAGGAGGAGATTACAAAAGATGATTTCATTGCAGAAATCGAGGGTGAGGGTGTTTTGGAGATTATGCCCGATGGTTTCGGTTTCCTTCGTTCAGCCGATTACAACTATCTCAATTCACCTGACGATGTCTATGTATCGCCATCGCAGATTAAACTATTTGGTCTAAAAGCTGGCGATACCGTGAGTGGCACGATTCGTCCGCCGAAGGAGGGCGAGAAGTATTTTCCACTTGTTCATGTTAATCTCATCAATGGCCTTGAACCCGACTATGTGCGTGACCGTCAGCAGTTTGAGTATCTAACTCCCTTATTCCCCAACGAGAAGTTCAGCCTTACGGGCAATGGTCACAACACAATGTCTAACCGTATTATCGACCTCTTTGCGCCTATCGGCAAGGGTCAGCGTGCGCTTATCGTAGCACAACCCAAGACAGGTAAGACAATGCTCTTGCAGTCTATTGCCAACGCCATTGCCGACAACCACCCCGAGGTATATATGATTGTCTTGCTTATCGACGAGCGACCCGAGGAGGTTACCGAGATGGCACGAAATGTTAAGGCAGAGGTTGTTGCCTCTACTTTCGACGAGCAGGCATCACGCCATGTCAAGGTTGCCGAGATGGTTTTGGAGAAGGCAAAGCGAATGGTGGAGTGCGGTCACGATGTAATCATCTTCCTCGACTCTATTACCCGCTTGGCTCGTGCCTACAACTCTGTGCAGCCCGCCTCAGGTAAGGTATTGTCGGGTGGTGTTGATGCCAACGCACTGCATAAGCCCAAGCGTTTCTTTGGTGCAGCGCGAAATACCGAGGAGAAGGGCTCGCTTACGATTATCGCAACTGCCCTTATCGACACCGGTTCAAAGATGGACGAGGTTATCTTCGAGGAGTTCAAGGGCACGGGTAATATGGAGCTTCAGCTCGACCGCCGCCTATCTAACAAGCGTATCTACCCTGCTGTCGATGTTATCGCATCGGGAACTCGCCGTGAGGACTTGCTTTTGCCTCAGAGCGTTATGCAGCGCACTTGGATTTTGCGTAAGCACCTCTCGGATATGACCACTGTCGAAGCTATGGAGTTCTTGCAGAAGCAGTTTAACCTAACCAAGAGCAACGAGGAGTTCTTGGCAACTATGAATCAGTAAAATAACGCAGTTATATGAAGAATATCTTAACACTATCCCTCGCCCTTTGCATCAGCCTTAGCGCTATGGCTTGGGGGCCCAAGGGTCACGATACCGTGGCATATATTGCCGAGCAGAATCTCTCACGCCGAGCACTCAAGAAGGTGCAGAAGGTGCTTGACGGTCACTCATTGGTATATGTTGCCAACTGGATGGATAATGCCAGCCACACCGACGAATATGCCCACACCTCGACTTGGCACTATGTTAATGTTGATGCCAACGAAGGCAGCTATGCAGAGTCTAAGAAGGAGGCTAAGGGCGATGTTGTCGTAGCTATCAACAACGCTGTTGAGCGCCTCAAGAGTGGTGAGCTTAGCGCAGAGGAGGAGAAGGTGGAGCTTATGATGCTTATCCATATGGTGGGCGATATGCACTGCCCTATGCACGCTGGACATAAGGCTGACCGTGGTGGCAATGGCACGCAGGTTAAGTATTTCGGCAAGCAGAAGAAGCTACACTCGGTATGGGATAGCGAGGTTGTCGAGTCGGCACACCGCTGGGGTTACTCAGAGTGGGCCGAGCAGGTCGATAGAGTAAAGTGCCGTGAGCGCAAGGCATTGAAGCGTGGTACACCCAACGACTGGATTGAGGAGACCGTGGTGCTTGCTGCCGACATCTACGAGAACTCTACAACTGGCAAAAACCTCTCGTACGACTATGTAGCCGAGTATGCTCCCGTTATCGAGCGTCAATTCCTCAAGGGTGGTCTTCGTTTGGCCGCATTGCTCGAGGAGATATACTAACACAAAGATTGCTAGAATGTTAAGTTTGACGCTAAGTCGTTAGCCAAAACAAAACAACGAATTTTGTGCGATAAAACCGATAATTTATCGCACAAAATTTTGGAGAATAGAAAAAAGTGTGTATATTTGCACACCGATTTGGAAACAAATCTACACGGTGGATGTAGCTCAGCTGGTTAGAGTAGAGGATTGTGGTTCCTAAGGTCGTGGGTTCGAATCCCATCTTCCACCCCATTTATCGCAGAGCAGATGACTTAAAAAAGTCATCTGTTTTGTTTTTATGGTGTTTAGTATTGTGCAAGCCCACTCTAACACCATAAAAAACAAAACCGCTTAGGCGGTCGCTCTGCAATGGGTGGAAGATGGCTATTTTTGTGTAGGGTTGAGCCGATATGATAGTGATTTATTGCTCGACCTTTGGTCTGCGCTCTTTTTTATAAGGTATCGGCTCTACGGCTTTTTATCAGTTGCGTGGATAGTATTATGTTCATTACTTGACCTACGGTCTTCGTTAATCGGTATCCCCACTACAGATAAAGCCGTTCGAATCCCATCTTCCACCCAAGATTACGAAGCAGAAAGATGTCGAAAGACATCTTTTTGTTTTTTATACCTTGACACAAACTTGTTTGCATCGTAGCCAATCCCATCTTTCACAAAACAACAAGTGCCTCGGAAAGCAAATCCGAGGCACTATCATTTCCATTACTTACACAGTATTATCCTTTCAGCCAGCTATGCTTTGCCACGCTATAAATCGGTACGAGGGGCAGAATAAGCGGTGTACGCTTGATGTAGGCTTGGAACTCTGAGTCGTTGCCATAGGTCTCGTTCTGGCGGAGTTCGAGGCGGCGAGCGCCACTAAACATCACATATACAATGCCGATATAGCCAAGCGAAGAGATAACCCACTGACCCACGGTGCAGCAGGCGCCAAAGCAGATTATGAAGCTACCTGTCCACATCAGCACCTCGCCAAAGTAGTTGGGGCAACGCACGATGCGATAGAGCCCGTGGCTAACAAAGCGGTTGGCATTTACCTTCTTGGCAGCGCTCTTCTGAGCATCTGCCACCATCTCAATAATAACGCCCGCAGCAGCGACCACAGCACCCACCCACGCCCAGAGATGGTTCACCGAAGCACCCAACTCGAGGTTGTATAGGTAGAATGTCACGGGGCTAATCTGACCCACATATAGCAGAGCGCACGAAATCCAAATCATAAACATCGCGAAGATTGGCTTGCGCTTGGTGTTGTCGGGCTGATATAGTATCTTTTTGTATGATGCCGACTTACGCTCGCGGATAAGCAGATAGAGCGCAAGGCGAATACCGTAGACAAAGAGCACACCGAGCAGGATGGCCGCAGGGAGTGTCATCACATCGTGGAAGAGCACTGCAGTAGCCACCGAGAGTGCCGAGATAGCAAAGCCGTAGCCGATGCTAAAGAAGTAGATAAAGTATATCCAGCCCACTGCCGATACAGCAAACGATAGGGCAAGAAGCGCATAAAGATAGCTCATACAATATTAATTTATCAGTTTAACAATCTTTGTAATGCATAACAAAGATAGTGAAAAGATTTATTATTTCATCACTTGAATAGGTATTTATTGCAAGGGGTGGCTGCTAAAAGCACATCATTATGATGTCAAAGACAGTGAAAATTTCGGCTCGTTATCCTCACTTTGCCGAAAATTCACTACCTTTACACTATAAAAACCTATGCAAGCATATACACTAATTTATAGAACATCCCTAATCCAACCACAATGAGAGAGGTAGACCCCAAGACCACCAATCGAGCCAAGGCTTTTGAGCTTTGGATGCGCTCGCCGATGCCTATGGTCACAATGACCAAGACCTACGATATCACGCACCTTAGGCGTGTTGCTCGCCGTAGCGGTGCTAAGCTCAATATGCTTATGTGCTACGCCATCGGCCGTGCAGCAAGCGACTTTGCGGAGTTCTATATGTTGCCCGTGGGTGATAAGCTTATGCAGTTCGACCACTTGGCGGTAAATACCATTGTTCGCACCGAGACGGGTGGCATCAACACCTGCGACATACCCTTCTCGCGCGATATCCATCAGTTTGCGGCAGACTATTTGCGACTTACTGCCGAGGCAGCAAAGAGCAATGAGGAGCTAAATCTTGGCGACGACTATATGGTTATCGGCACCTCGGCACTTACAAAGTGCGAGTTGGACTCGGTTGTCAACCTCTATGCGGGCTTCTACAACAACCCCTTTGTTGTGTGGGGCAAGTACCGCAAGGGGCTGTGGCGCACTACCCTGCCCATATCGTTCCAGTTCCACCATACGCAGATGGATGGCCCAATATCTACGGGCTTCCTAAATCGCCTACAAGAGGTGTTTAACGAAATAGAATTTTAAGGGAGGTTTAAATATGAAAGATATTTATTTTGCGGGAGGGTGCTTTTGGGGTACTGAACACTATATTAAGCAGATACGCGGTGTCGTATCAACCGAGGTGGGATATGCCAACGGCAATGGCGAAAACCCAACCTACGAGGAGGTATATACCGACCTTACGGGCTTTGCCGAGTGTGTAAAGGTGGTCTACGACCCTGCGATTTTATCGCTCGATAGGCTCACCGAGCTATATTTCTGCTCTATCGATCCTCTCTCGCTCAACCGTCAGGGCAACGATTGTGGCACTCGCTATCGCACAGGCATCTACTATCGCGATGAGGGCGACCGAGCCACCATCGAGCGCATCTATCACGCCGTAGAGGCAAAGGTTGGCTCGCCTATCGTTGTCGAGCTTGAACCCCTACGCAACTTCTACCCCGCCGAGGATTACCACCAAGACTACTTGGACAAAAACCCCACGGGCTATTGCCACCTACCCCTCTTCTTAATGGAGTTCGCCCGCAAAGCAAATAGGTAAAAAATTAGGCGTATGCAGTGCAATCTACATACGCCTAAATTATGTATACATTCTTTAATCGCTGATGAAGATAAATTATTCAGCAGTAACTAGTGTGATAACCCCATCAACATTTACATATTTGTAATTACATAAAATTGTAGGATTACTTGTATTCCATGTATCGATAGCTGTATTCATATCAGCAACAGCACCATCAACATCATCAGCAACAGCTGTTCCAGAATCATATCCAGACCAAGAGCCACCATAATTATCTGAGCCAACACCCTTTACGGTACCTGACATTGAGGTTTTTGTCGTTGTACTTGAGTAATAACAATTCGAGGTATTGGGATTACCAGAAGATTGTCCATAGTTGCAATATCCCATAATCATACCAGGAATACGGCCCTTGACATTAGCATTAGAGTAGCATGCTGTTGTATGATATGAAGAACTTTCTACTGCAAAACCTACTATTCCACCAACAGAAGAGTATGCTTGTGTGAGCTCACCATACACATTACCGATAGGTTTCACACATGCTATGATATTGGTATTCGACGAAAAACCTACAATGCCGCCAATATGATGCCTATACTCCCATTCACCTTGATTATATGAGATATCACCCGTATATTGACAAGCAACAATGTTGCTGTAATATGAATATCCACAAACTCCTCCAATATATGAACTCATAACAGCCTTGTTCGATGAAGATGTCATTGTAATATCTACATCTGATATACAATTTTCAATTATTGAGTTAGTTGCACTACCTACGACACCACCTACATA
>JAGBYO010000075.1 GCA_017628735.1 Alistipes sp.
AAACAAAACATTATGGCAAACAAACTTTTCACGTCTTTCTTCGCCGTAGCTATGGTCTTGGGCTCTGCTCTTGGCTTTGTAGCTTGCGAGGATAAGGGCGATGATGTTGTTGCAGACCCCAAGGTGGAGGTTTCTGCTACATCATTGAACTTTACGATGGAGGAGGGTAGCCAGAGTGTCGAGCTTACCGCCAATGCCGACTGGAAGGTCGAGGTTGACGATGCTGACTGGCTTACTGTTACCCCCACTGCTGGTAAGGGTGATGCTACACTTACCGTTGCAGTTGCTATGAACGAGTCGGGCGCTGTGCGTACCGCTATCGTTAAGGTTATTGCTCTCCACAAGGAGTATGGCAACTGGGATACCAAGAAGATTACCGTATCGCAGTCTGCAAGCGAGACTCCTACCGTAGAGGAGGAGTTGCTCTATGGCGATAATTTCGATGGCGAGGAGGCGACAAAGACCTATGGCTCTGGCTCATCTTGGCCCTACATCGACCAGTTCCCCCAGTTCGCTAATGCTGAGGGTCCCGCTTCGGATAATGTAACCTACTCGGGTAAGGGTGTTTCGGTTCGTGCTAACTCTACATCTAATAGCCAGTACTCTGACTACGCTGGTTCGGGCTCTAACAACATCTTCTTCGGCTCATCGGCCTACTTCCAGGTGAACAACATCACCTTGGCAGAGGGACAGACTAACCTTAAGCTTACCTTCGGTTCGGAGAAGTACACTCAGGATGGCGACAGCACATTCAAGAACGAGGAGTTCCATATCTATCTGTCTAAGGATGGTAACGGCTGGGCTGAGATTAAGGAGTACACCTTCGCAGGTACCGAGGGTGGTCGTTGGAATGTAGCTACTGCAGAGTTCACTTTGAATGCTGTTCCTGAGACTCTTTATATCAAGTTCGCTGCTGATGTAGCAAGCGTATATCGTCTCGATGATGTTAAGCTCTACACAGGTAACGGTGGTCAGGCTATCGACCTCGACAATGTAGAGGCTCCCGAGCCCGTAGAGGTTAAGAAGGTAACCGTTGCTGAGTTCTTGGAGGCCGCTGAGGACTCTACCGTTTATGAGCTTACTGGTGAGATTACCAATGTAACCAATACCACATACGGTAACTTCTATCTTAACGATGGTACTGGTGAGGTTCTTATCTATGGTCTTAGCTCTCCCACTGGCGAGCAGAAGTACTGGGCAGAGTCTGGCGCAAAGGTAGGCGATACTATCACCGTTCAGACCGTTCGTACATCATACAACGGCACTCCTCAGGGTAAGGATGCTATCTTCGTATCGTTGGTTCCTGGCGAGGGTGGCGAGGAGCCTACTCCCGAACCCGCTGAGGGTCCCTATGCTTCGGATGTTCCCTTCGTATGCTCAACAGACGACTCAACAAACTGTGCATACAGCCTTGGTACAACCACTATTGATGACTCAGCAGCAACTGGTTTCAAGCTCGGTACTGGTAAGAAGAGTGGTTACTTCAAGTCAGCTGCTTTAGGTGTTTCTGGCGACAAGTATATCAATTTCTATGCTGTTGCTTGGAAGGGTAAGAGCGCTACTCTCTACTTCCGTGTTGATGGTGGTGCTGCTCAGACTTTGGAGCTCACAGCTAACGATGGCGCTACAAGCAATCCTCCCTACAATGCATTGGTATTTGCCGACTCTGACCACTACTCAGTGAAGCTTGAGGGCTTGACCGCTACATCTACTATCGAGTTTGCAACAGACTCTACATTTACTGTTGTAGAGAATGACGCAAGTGGCCGCGCTATCGTTTGCGGTGTTAAGCTTACCGATGAGCCTATTAACGGCGAGGGTGGTGGTAACGAGGAGCCCGAGGATCCTATTGAGGGCTCAGTAACTATTGCTGAGGCTATCGCTGCTGCTGATGGTGCTGCTATCGTTATCGAGAACGCTACCGTTATTGGTGTTTACTCGCGTGGTGTGTTGGTAGAGGATGCTACTGGCAAGTTGCTCGTTTATGTTGGCTCTGCTGTTGACGCCAAGGTTGGCGATGTTGTTAAGGTCGAGGGTGCTATGGCAACTTATGCCGGTTTGCGTCAGGTGGGTACTCCTACCGTAACCGTTACAGGTTCGACCTCTTATACATATCCCACAGCTGTTGTGATGGATGGCGCTGCTATGGATGCATACCTTTCGAACCCAGTTATCCAGTATGTTGAGTACACCGGTACTTTGGCTATTAGCGGCTACTACTACAATGTATCAGTTGATGGTGCTGCTACTGCTGTTGGCTCGTTGGCATATGTTATCGATGGCACTGTAGACCCCGCTTTGAATGGTCAGAAGATCTTGGTTAAGGGTTGGACTATTGGTTTCTCTGGTGGCAAGTATGTAAATACTATGATTTCGGAGGTTACTGCTGCTGATGGTGGTACTACCGAGCCCGAGGATCCTGTAACTCCCGAGGTAGTTAAGGCTACTGTTGCCGAGTTCTTGGCTGCAGCCGAGGATTCGACTATCTACGAGCTTACTGGCGAGATTACCTCTGTTGCAAATACTACCTATGGTAACTTCTACCTCAAGGATGAGACTGCCGAGGTCTATATCTATGGTCTTTGCTCTCCCGATGGTGAGCAGAAGTACTGGGCAGAGTCTGGTGTGAAGGTAGGTGATACTATTACCGTTCAGACCGTTCGTACATCATACAATGGCACTCCTCAGGGTAAGAATGCTATCTATGTATCGCATATTTCGGTAGAGGTAGAGGAGCCTGTTGTTCCCGAGGGTTGTGTTGAAGCATCTATCGTATTTGCAAATGCTGGCTATGCAAACGCAGAGAGTGTTGACGGCGTAACTATCGCTCTTGATGAGAATGTAAGCGTAGTATTTGCACAGGGTGGTGCTAACAACGCTCCTGCTTATTACGACTCAGGTCAGGCTATCCGTATGTATCAGAACGGTGCAACCTTGGATGTAACTGCCAATGGCAAGTCAATCCAGAGTATTGAGCTTACTTTTGCCAATAACCACTACTATGTAGCTGCCGACTGCGGTGAGCTTTCAGAGGAGGCTGCTGTTCGTACTTGGACTGGCGATGCTACTGCTGTTAAGTTTACTTCTACAGGTACTGATAAGGATCACAGAGCCTATGTATCTGCTATCAAGGTAATCTACGCTGAGTAAAACTTTTTCTCGTCGTCGAATACTTGGGTGGGGTTATCCCACCCAAGTGGGCGAGGGGATATCTAAATACTTTTTTAGAAAGAGAAACCAAACCGCGATATGTTGAATAAGGTGGAGAAGATATTTGTGATGCTTAGCGTTGCTTTATGCGCGCTTATGACGATTGGTTGTGATGATGTGAAGGTTGAGAAGATAGCCTCAGAAGCCAAACTTACGACTACGACCGTAAAGGGAACATCGACTAACTGCGCTGTGGTGCTGCGTGCACAACAGGGTACTGCTTATTCGGTAGCCATCAAGTCGGAGGGCGATTGGGCCACCTTCACCGGCGGAGTAACTGCTATAGCCGACACCATGACAACTGTCGACAAGGTTATCTATATCTACTTCGATAAGAACTCGTCGGGCAAGGAGCGTTCGGCAGAGGTAAGCGTTGAGTTCTCTGACGGCAACCAATATACTGGCTACTTCACACAACTTAGCTACGACACAAGCGTGGCTATGGAGCGTGAGTGGGCGGAGTTGCCCATTTGCAAAAACGAGAACGACTATATCTTCAATACCCATTACGGCAAGCTCGGTATCAAGGATAATGCCCGCAATTATAGCTACTGCTTCGACCCCTCGGTGCGTGCATCGTTATGGGTTGCCTATCCGTTGCACTCGTCGCATATGTCGGGCGAGGGCGACCGAGATTATAGCTCGTTTGGCTACGACCCTATGGTAAGCACATCCGACCAAGCTAACCTCTATAAGTCGTACAACGGCTGGTATGATCGTGGCCATCAGATTCCTGCTGCTGACCGCAAGTGTTCGCAGGAGATGATGGATCAGACATTCTACGCTACGAATATGACCCCTCAGCAGGGTAACTTCAATCAGAATAAGTGGGGCGTTTTGGAGGGCAGAGTGCGTAATATGGTTTGTAGCGATACGCTCTATGTCGTTACGGGTGCCTACTTCGGTGGCGACCACGACTCGTCAATCGATAGCCAAACTACCGACCGTTCGGGTAATGTGTGTCCTACGCCGACTTACTACTATAAGGCTCTGTTGCGTACCAAGAAGGGTAATACTGGCTTGCGTATCGACGAGATAAGGGATGCCAATCAGGTGCGTGGCATCGTCTTTTGGCTCAAGCACGCCAATACTGGCGAGAATACCTCGATAACCAAGGCAGACTGCATCTCTATTTCGGAGTTGGAAGAGAAGACGGGATTCACTTTCTTCCCAATGCTCGACGATAGCATCGAGGAGAATGTTAAGAGTACTGTTGTACCTTCGGAGTGGGGTGTAAACTAACCTAAAAACGAATAACTTAATAATCGCAATATGAAAAAACAACTTTTAATGCTATGTGTAGCCCTCTTTGCTGTGGCATCGGCCATTGCACAAGAGAAACCCTACACCGTGGTCTTCTACAATCTCGAGAATCTGTTTGATATCTACGACGACCCCGAGACCCACGACGAGGAGTTTACGCCCGATGGTGCAAAGCAGTGGAACGAGATTAAATATCAGAAAAAACTCTCGAATATGGAGCGTGTGCTGTTCGACATCGCCGCTATTCAGAAGGATTATCCCATTGTTATTGGTGTTTCGGAGATTGAGAACCGCACAGTGCTTGAGGACCTTATTTCGCAACCCAAGCTTAAGGGTGCGAACTATCGCATCTGCCACTATGACTCGCCCGATGCTCGTGGTGTCGATGTAGCGTTCTTGTATCGTGCCGATGTCTTCAAACTTGAGGGTTCTGATAATATCAAGCTTGTTGTCGAGGAGTTGCCCGATTTCCGCACCCGTGACCTCGTTACGATGTGGGGTACTATCGATGGTGAGCCCTTCTACTTCCTCGTTTCACACTGGCCCTCACGCCTTGGTGGCAAGGAGGCTTCGCAGTTCAAGCGTGATGCTTGCGCTAAGCAGATTCGCGAGATTAAGGATTCGTTGCTTCAGCAGAATCCAGCAACCAAGGTTATTGTTATGGGTGACTTTAACGATGATGCTACCGATGCAAGCCTTGTAAAGACTATGGGCGCAAAGGGCAAGGTTAAGGAGCTTCAACCTGGCGACTTCTTCAACCCCTACAATGCTATGTTGCGTGCAGGTCTCGGCACCTTGGCATATCAGGATGCGTGGAATCTGTTCGACAATATCTGCGTTACGGAGAATTTGGTGAATGCCAAGGAGGGTGAGTTGCGCCTCATTAAGGGCAAGAAGTTCTATGGCAACATCTTCACTCGTGCCTATATGCTTCAGCAGGAGGGTCAGTATAAGGGTTATCCCTTGCGTACCTTCGTTACGAACAACTTCCAGAACGGTTTTAGCGACCACTTCCCCGTATATATCTATATCGGCAAATAATACATTTTAATATATGAAGAGATTTTTACTGACAATGTTTTGTACGCTTCTTAGCTTTGCAGCATTTGCTCAGCAGGGCGGTATGAAGGGTACTATCGTGTCGCGTGAAGACCGTCAGCCAATCAATGGGGTAGCAATCTCGATTGATGGTGTGGCAATCAACACGACGACCAACAGCGATGGTGAGTTTTTGATTGAGGGTCTTGAGCCTGGTCAGTACCTCCTTCGCTTCGAGGCTCCCGAATTTGAGGAGTTGAGCGTTATGGTGCGTGTCAAGGAGCTTGTTCACGATATGCAGCAGGTGGTTATGGTGCCTGCTCAGGTTGTGGCTGTCGATGACTCGGCATTTGCAGAGCTTGATACCGATGTAGAGTCGGCTGGCGATTCGCAGTCTATGCCATCGGCACTCTCGGCTTCGAAGGATTTGTTCAACAATATCGCATCTTACCGCTTCTCGGAGATGCGCTTCAATGTTCGTGGTTACGACTCGCAGTATCAGGATGTCTATCTGAATGGTATCCGTTTCAATGATGCTCTCACTGGCTACGGCCCTTGGTCGTTGTGGAGCGGTCTGAACGATGCTACGCGCAATCAGGAGAACACCTCAGGCTTGCAGACTTCGGACTACGGCTTGGGTGGTGTTGCTGGTACAACAAATATCAACGCCCGTGCTTCGCAGCTCCGCAAGGGCTTCCGCTCATCGGTAGTTAACTCTATGCAGCTCTACCGCTACCGTGTTATGGTGAGCTATGCTTCGGGTCAGCTTGATAATGGTTGGTCTTATGGCTTCTCGTTTTCTACTCGTCAGGGTAATCACGGCTATGTCAATGGCGTATATTACAATGCTTATGGCTACTTCGCCTCTGCCGAGAAGATTTTCAACGACAAGCACCGCCTCTCGTTGATGGTTATGGGTGCTCCCACACAGCGTGGTGCTCAGCAGGCATCTACTCAGGAGGCCTACGACCTTTGGGGCAACAACTACTACAACCCCAATATCGGTCTTCAGGCTGGCAAGGAGCGTAATGCCCGTGTTCGCCGCACTCACGAGCCTATTGCGATGCTTAACTACAACTGGCAGATATCGGAAAATACGGCTCTATCGGTGGCTACCTCGGTGCGCTTTGGTTTCAATGGCTATTCGGCGCTCACTTGGTACAAGGGTGAGGATCCACGCCCCGACTACTATCGCGTGTTGCCCTCATACTATGGTGATCGCTTGGGTCGTCGCCTGATGCTTAACAACTTTGCTGAGGCTAACGGCTATCCTTTGCAGTTTACCGAGACCGATATCGAGACCGACCGCGCTAAGTATATCGAGTATATTCGCAATTGGAATGGCTATATCGACTTCGATGGCATCATTCAGGATAACAAGATGGGCGATGTAGACAACCGCTATGGCGAGGGCCATCGTGCTGTGGCTATGATTGAGGAGCGCCACACCGACCAGATTGACTATAACTTCGCTGCTCAGCTCGACCATATCTTCCGTGGTGGCTCGAAGCTTACGGCTGGTATTCGTGCCCGCATCAACCGTACGGAGTATTACTCTACGGTTAAGGATCTGCTTGGTGGCGACTACTGGTTGGATGTCGATAAGTTTGCTGAGCGCGACTTTGGTAGCAATGCCGAGTCGTATCAGAACAATATGGCTTACTACCGCGAGCATGGCCAGGCACAGGCCGTGAAGGAGGGCGATAAGTATGGCTACGACTACTACGCTCAGGTGCGTCAGGGTCAGCTTTGGGCTATGTATGAGGTGTCGGCAGGTGGCTTCTCGGCAAATATCGGCGCTGAGGTGGGCTTCTCGTCTATCTGGCGTGAGGGTCTTTGGGAGAAGGGCTTGTTCCAGAACACCAATGCTAATGGCAATATCGGTATGACCTCGTTGGGCAACTCGGAGAAAATTAACAACCTTACATATAAGGGCAAGGTAAATCTTCGCTATCAGTTCTCGGGTGCTCACTCGTTGGAGCTCAACGCAACGGCTATGCAGAACCCCACGATGTTCAACAATGCCTTTGTTTCGGCTCGTACCCGTAATCAGATTACCCCTGGCTTAAAGGCAGAGAAGATTTATGGCGTAGACCTTACCTATAACCTCCGCTTGCCTTGGGTGCGTGCCCGCGTGTCGGCATACTACACCCAGATGCTCGACCAGTCGAAGGTTATCTCGTTCTATGACGATACTCAGAGCTCGTTTACTAACTTCGCAATGTCGGGCATAGATAAGCGCTATATGGGTCTTGAGCTCGGTTTGAGCGTGCCTATTGCTTGGGGCTTGTCGTTGCAGGGTGCTGTGAGCCTTGGCGACTATATCTATACCTCGAATCCCGAATTTACGCAGATGATTGATAACTCGGCTACCGATGTTGTCCACAGCCGCGTCAATTGGAAGGGTATGAAGGTTGAGAGCACACCTCAAACAGCTATCAATGTTGGTCTTAACTTCCGTGGCCCAAACAACTGGTTTGCTTCGGTTGATTTCAACTATTACGACCGCTTATACCTCTCGATGAACCCTATGTATCGTACCGAGTATTTGGCTAACGAGATCAAGCGCATCTACGACTGGAATAACCTTGAGACTGGTCGCCAGAAGGCCTATGTAGTGGGTATTATCGACGAGATTCGTCAGCAGGAGGATTTGGGCAATGCTTATACCCTTAGCGCAAGCATCGGCAAGAACTTCCGTATCAAGTATAAGTATACCCTCGGCTTCAGCCTTCAGGTAAACAATATTCTCAACAACCAGCGTATCCGCACTGGTGGTTACGAGCAGATGCGACTCAACAAGCTCTCTGATCCTATCATCTTCCCCAATGCCGATGGCGAGATGGTAATCACCAAGAAGCCTACCACATATTCGCGTTTCGACTCGAAGTACTTCTATATGAATGGTATCAATTACTATCTTAACATTTACTTTAGATTCTAACAGCTAAAAGGTTTGAAATATGAAAATTAATAAGATTTTTGCACTACTTGCCATCGCTCTCTTGGCAGTTGGCTGTTACGAAAAGTTTGAGTCGGTTGAGCCACGCCCTATCTTCAACGATTCGTCGTTTGAGGCGCAGTTCCCCGATGCAGAGTATATCACTATCAAGGAGCTTAAGGATGCCTTTGGCACTATCAGCAACACAGGCGTAAATAGCGGTTGGAACAACACTATTTACAAGCTTGTTGGCGAGGATATCTTTGTTGGTCGTGATGTCTATATCAAGGGTAAGGTTATTTCGAACGACGAGGAGGGTAATGTCTATAAGTCGTTGCATATCCAGGACCACACCGCAGGTATCGAGCTTAAGCTCAATAATAATGTAGGTCTTCGCTATAAGTATGGTTCGTGGGTATATGTCCGTCTTTCGGGCTTGTATCTTGGCAACTATCGTATGATGCTCTCGTTGGGTGGCGCTCCCTCGGAGTCTTGGAACAAGGCGGGCGAGCATAAGTTCTATGCCAACTCAAATATCGAGCTTCAGGAGGTTATTGACCAGTATGTCTTTACTGGCGAGCCTTCGGAGTTGGTGGTTGGCACATACGATGAGTGGAAGGCCGACCCCAAGTCGGTGGATATTATCACCGTTACACCCGAGAACTATACAACCGTATTCCCCAACAACAAAAGCCGTGAGCAGATGTTTGGTCGTCTTATCCGTTTCGAGGATTTGGAGTGTCGCTATGCCGGTGTTCCCAATCAGGATGGCGTAACCAACCCTGCAATGAAGAGTGGTTCGTTTGAGAATATCTATCCCAGCTGGCTCTATACCGACCCTCGACCTACGGTATCGAAGGGCTGGTATCAGTGGGCTTTCAAGGAGGAGATTACAGGTCGTAGCCTCTATGGCTCGGTGTTGTTCACCTACGATCCTACGGCTACCGTTTGCTCGGCAAATGGCGTCTATGCACTCCGTACAAGTGGCTATTCGCGCTTTGCTCGTCGTAATGTCTGCAAGGATGGCGAGAAGGCAACCATCACAGCTATCTACGGTATCTATGCTCAGCGCTCGGACTATGTGGGCAATGCCGATGACTACGCTTCGTATCAGCTTACCATCAGCAGTTTCTCGGATATCGAGTTCGCCAATGGAGAGGCAGCATTGCTAACCGACGAACAAGTTGCTGCAATGACCACCGAGGATATGAAGACAGTGCCTTGGATAGACGAGGAGGGCGAAACCGACACTATGTAATCGCCAACATTTGACTAAGAGCGGCTAATTGGATTGTTTCCGATTAGTCGCTTTTTTACATCAAAACTTTTTGCTACATTTGTAGAAAATATCGAACTATGCGAACACGATTTTTTACACTAATAACTCTGCTATTTGCCATTTGTGGCGCTGTGGCACAAGAGCCTACGATTATCCCTACACCGCGAGAGTATAAGCCTCTTGGTGGCGTGTTTCCCCTTAATAAGGATTGCCGAATAGGTTGGTCTAACGATAAATTGGAGCCTATCGCTCACTACCTTGCCGACTATCTTGGTATTGAGGCAGAGGCAGATGCAACAGATATTTTGCTATGCTATGGTTTGGAAGAGGGTGCAGAGGAGTACTATGTTATGGTTAGCGAACATAATATCATAATTAGCGGTGGCGACTATGGCGGAGTATTTAATGGTGTGGCAACGCTTCTCCAACTTCTGCCTAACGAGGTCTATTCTCGCTCGTTGGAGTTGCCCACGACCGTTGATTGTTGCACGATAACGGATGCCCCTCGCTACTCGCATCGAGGCTTTATGCTCGACCCTTGCCGCACTTGGATAACGAAGGAGGCGATAATGGAATATATCGACCTCTTGGCTCTACACAAGATTAACAACTTGCGCCTACACCTTACCGACGACGAGGCATGGCGCTTGGAGATTAAGTCGCACCCCGAACTCGCCGAGGTGGGAGGTTTTCGTGGTGGCGACTCACCCATTTGGGCTCGCTATGGCAAGTGGAACGAGCGTTGGGGTGGCTACTACACGCAAGATGATATGCGCGAGATTATCGCCTACGCTGCAGTGCGCAATATCGAGGTAATCCCTGAGATTGACCTTCCCGGCCATAGCCTATGTATGGCGACTATGCATCCTGAGATTTTGTGCAACTACGAGCCTAATAAGTCGCGAGCTTTTGGCTACGACACTCGCTCGGCATTTTGCCCTACAAAGGAGGAGAACTACACACTTTTGGAGGATATCCTCAAAGAGGTATGCGAGCTATTCCCGACATCGTATATCCATATTGGTGGCGATGAGGTGGATATGTCGCAGTGGCGCCGTTGCCCAGATTGTCAGGCTTTTATGCGTAAAAATGGTATGGCTAACGAGAGTGAGTTGCAACGCTACTTTATGTCGCGCCTAACCGAGATATTGGCGAAATATGGCAAACAACCAGCCGTTTGGAACGAGGCTATTGAGGGCGGAAAACTTGCTGACGATACGCGCGTATATGGATGGGAGGGCATTAAGGAGTGCCGTACTTCGGCGCGTGAGGGCTATTCTACCGTGGTGATGCCGGGTCAATACTTCTACTTCGATATGAAGCAGACACCTCGCGAGCCAGGTCACGACTGGGCGGCGGTTTTCGACTATGCGAAGGTCTATAACTTTACGCTTTCGGGTGTTGGCTTTACTGAGGAGGAGAGCAAAAATGTCCTCGGTTTCGAGGCATCGTTCTTCTCGGAGGCATACGCATCGCGCAACCCCGAAAATGCTCGTTATCTGCACTATATGACATTTCCGCGCCTCTTGGCTCTTGCTGAGATTTGTTGGGTGAATAGCGATGAGCGCAATGTCGAGGCGTTCTATCGTAAGATGGTAGACCACTACGCGAGATTGGATAGGATGGGTGTTGCCTACCGTCTAATGCCTCCTAAGGTGGAGTTTGCTAATGGTCTGCTTTCGGCGACTACGGACGACAGTAGCGATATCTACTATCGTCGTGAGCCGATGACTACCGAGATGCTCTATACCGAGCCTATCGCAACGGATAAGCCTGCGGAGTATTCGTTTGTCGCGCGTCGTGGTGAGGCTATGTCGCCCGAGGCGGGAGTGTCTGGGCACTTCAAAACGATAACTCCTCCGTTTACCATCACTTCGTCGATGGGCGATAGGGAGAATTTCTCGTTTGAGAAAGCACAAAGTTATGGTCGTTTGGCCCGAACATCGCGTGCTGCGGATGTTGGCGACTGGGTGATGTTTACCTTCGATACGCCAGTCAAGTGTCGCCGTATGAAGGTTGCCACGGGCAACTTCCAGTTGCCTCGCTTTATCTTCGAGAATGGCTATGTCGAACTATCGTACGATGGCAGAACCTATGAGCGAGTAGGGGAGTTGGAGTGTGGTATGTTCTTTATCAACTACCCCTCTCGCCCCATAAAGTCGGTGCGCATCACCTGCACCTCGCAGGGAAATGGTGCCGAGTGGGTATCTATCCAACCGCCCACAATCTACCCCATACTATAAACGAAATAAGGACAGCCCGAGAGCTGTCCTTATCTGTTTGGTGTGGATGCCGAATTACTTGTTTATGATAGAACCAGCATCAGCAACAACCATATTCTTGTCTACGCGCAAGGTGACATTGCTGTCTACCTCAATCAACAAAGAAGTCTCGTGTACCTCCTTGATAGTGCCGTAGATACCACCAGCGGTGATAATCTTGTCACCCTTCTTCAAGCCCTTGCGGAAAGCCTCCATCTGCTTACGACGCTTAGACTCGGGACGCCACATAAAGAAGTACATAATTGCGATCATCGCAATAATCATAAGCCAGAATGACCAGCCACCACCAGGTGCTGCGGGCTGCTCAGATGCCGCATCTGCTACGGGCTCAGTTGCGGGAACCTCAGCGATAGCCATAACCTCTGCATTCTCAACTGCGGGAGCCTCAATAACGGTCTCGCCGTCAATAAAAAGTAAATTCATAGTCTTAATTTATTAATTAGTTAATTTGTTTCGTTCGTTTTGGACATTGGCGCAAAAGTAACCAAAATTATCGTTTGCGCAATGTGTAGTCGCCATATTGGACTTTTTCTACTCCACTTCGGCACTTACCCAGATTGCGATATTTGCTCGCTCGTCGGAGCACTTAACGCTGAGGTAGTTGCCTATTGAACCATATTCGCCACGCGAGTCGAATTTAACCTTCACATCGGCACTCTCGCCTACCTCGATAGGATTATTGGGCAACTCCAACCAAGTGCACTTACAGGTGGTCGAAAAGTCAAGAAGCGCCAAGGGGACATCAGTAAGGTTAGTAAAGCGGATGCTCTTCTCGGCTGTTGTCGAGTAAGCTACCGAGCCCAACTCAACCAACACTTCACATAGAGAGTCACGCTTTATCTCCGCCCTTAAACCTCTATACTCGACCTTCTGTTGCTCCTCACGCTTGCGGTTGTCGCTCGTTGAGTCGTAAACACGAATGGCGAAAAGCGCAACAATCACAGTGGCAACAACTGTCAAAGCAATAATTATGCGCTTGCGAGAGGTAGACATCGTGTGAGTCGATTAGAGAAGACCGCGACCGCTCTTCTGAATCTTGCCACTCTCCATAAGCTCGGCAACAATCTTGTCGAGAACACCATTTACGAATGTAGAGCTGGTGGGCGAAGAGTAGTACTTGGCGATATCAATCCACTCGTCAAGGGTTACCTTAACAGGGATAGAGTCGAAGTACATCAACTCGGCGATAGCAATCGAGATAATGAGGTTGTCCATAAAGGCGATACGCTCAACATCCCAGTTGCGGGTGTAGCGGTCTACGATATCCTGATTCTCCTCGTAGTTTACCAACGCCTTGATGAAGAGCTGCTTGGCGAAATCGAGGTCGTCGTCGCTCTTGAACTGGGGCAAAATCTTAACATCGGTGTGGCTCTGCTTCATGCTCGACACGGTGCGGATAACCATATAGAGTGCAAAGCTGAGGTTGTCGCTCCACATAATCGACATATCGTCTACAAGGTCGGCCAAAGCATCGTCATCCTCCAACGCAGTGTAGAAATCCTCGACAAAGCGACGATCGTCAGTGAAGGTGCAAACCGACTTCTCCATATAGTTCTTATAGAGGTCGCTCTCAATAAGTCGGTTGTAGATACCCTTGATGGTATCGGGGTAGTTGGCCCACGATAGCTTACGGCGAGTAATCTCATCCTGTACCGAGTCACTTGTTGCAAGGAGGTTAATCACCTTGTTGTCGACAAAGCGACGGTTGGGGTTAAGGTCTTCGTATGTGGGTAACTTCTTCTGCTTGGCAAGCTCGATACGGCTCTCGGCATAGCGTGCCACCTCGACGATAAGGTCCATCATCTGGAAGTAGAGGTCGTAGGCCTTATCGATAGATTGTACAAGGTTGTTCTCCGAGGCTTTGAGGCTGTCGGAACCCGACTTGAGATGTGCGTAAAGTGTCTTAGCCACCTTAACACGAAGTAATCTTCTGCTCAACATTGTATGTGGAATGTTCTATTTATTCTAAAATGGGTTAATCTTATAAAAGTTATCGGCGACGCGTACCACCACGCTGCATACGCTGCATCTGCTGCTGGAAGTTGCCACCTGCAACGGTCTTCATCATCTTGCGCGTATCCTCGAATTGCTTGAGAAGGCGGTTGACATCGGCCATCGTCGTACCCGAGCCCTTAGCGATGCGCTCACGACGACGAGCATTGATAATCTCGGGATTCTCTCGCTCCTCGGGAGTCATCGAGTCGATAATAGCCTCTGTCTGCTTGAAGGCATCGTCGGGGATATCGACATTCTTGAGCATCTTGCCCATACCAGGAATCATCGAAGCGAGGTCCTTGAGGTTACCCATCTTCTTGATTTGGTTAATCTGGTCGCGGAAGTCGTTGAAGTTAAACTGATTCTTGATGAGCTTCTTCTTGAGCTTACGCGCCTGCTCCTCATCGAACTGCTCCTGAGCACGCTCCACCAACGATACGACATCACCCATACCGAGGATTCGGTCGGCCATACGCTCGGGGTGGAATACCTGCAAGGCATCCATCTTCTCGCCTGCCGAGATAAACTTCAAAGGCTTGTCGACAACCGAGCGGATAGAGATAGCGGCACCACCACGGGTATCGCCATCGAGTTTGGTGAGTACCACACCATCGAAGTCGAGGCGGTCGTTGAACTCCTTAGCGGTGTTCACGGCATCCTGACCAGTCATCGAGTCTACGACGAACAGCGTCTCCGAGGGGTTGATTGCCGCCTTGATTGCGGTAATCTCCTGCATCATCGCCTCGTCGACAGCCAAACGACCAGCGGTATCGACAATCACGGTGTTGTAAGACTTCTGACGAGCATACTTGATAGCGTTCTCGGCAATCTCCACGGGGTTGTTGTTGCCCGCTTCGGTGTAGACCTCTACGCCTACGCTCTGGCCGAGAATCTTAAGCTGGTCGATAGCTGCGGGACGATAGACATCGCCTGCAACGAGCAACACCTGACGGCCCTTCTTCGACTTGATATGTGCTGCAAGCTTACCCGAGAAGGTTGTCTTACCCGAACCCTGAAGACCGGCTATAAGCACAATGGCGGGGTTGCCCTCGAGCTTGATATCGGTAGCTGTGCCACCCATCAACGCTGCCAACTCATCACGGACAATCTTGGTCATCATCTGACCAGGCTTAACCGAGTTAAGCACATTCTGACCCAATGCCTTCTGCTTTACATCGTCGGTAAAGTTCTTGGCAACCTTGTAGTTGACATCGGCATCGATAAGTGCACGACGAATCTCCTTGAGGGTCTCGGCAACATTGATTTCGGTGATGCGACCCTCACCTTTAAGTATCTTAAACGACCTTTCGAGTTTCTCGGTTAAGTTCTCAAACATATTTTGAAGTATTATTATTCCGTTATACTTTGTATTATTTCTTAAAAACGCGCCAAAGATAAGAATAATTTTTGAATAATCCTACTGCATAATGGCTTTATACCAGTTAGTTTGTTTCCAGCCATTAGGGTAAGCCTCCGAAGGTGCAGATGTCGTTACGCCAGAATATACCTCCTCGTTGATGTCATAAGTGCCATATGAGCCATAAGCAGAGTAGAATGTAGGTAGGGTAAATTTGGCTATTACAGTACGAGCCAGCTGCTCGTTGAATGTCGCAAGTGCGGTGTCATCTGTTGCTACGGTATTAACCCATTCACCAAAGTCGTAGAAGTGGTGTACTTTTTGACCCTCATAAGTCTGAAGCTCATTGCGATTATAGTCATCTGTAGCAGTAAGCATCACCTGACGAGTAGCATCGGCAAGTGCCTCTATCTCTGCACAATCAAATAGTGCAATTGAACCACAGCGTGAAGAGCTTGAATACTCGTCACGATAGTATAGATAGTAGCTCTCGGTAGCACTCTCTAAGTCAAAATTATCGCCAAATAGGTGGGGTAGTGTGCGATGATATGGAAAACCTTTGCCCATAATCTCGCACGGTGAGGCTATGATGTATTGTGCAGAATTGCGTAAATCATAGATTGCCTCGATATTTGACATAAAGCAGGCGTCAAAAAGTATATACTCTAATTCTATTCCAGAGTGGGTGATTGCATCGGCAATTTCCGATGCGTCGAATTGTATATTAGACTCTCCAAATGCTCTAGTGACTTCTGCGCCAATTGCCGGGATCCAGGGGTTATAGCCACCACAATTTAACAACTCGATATCGCCATCGTTATTCAAAATCTCTCGCGTAATCCATCCTGTGCCGTGACCAGCCAGCACCATCGCATAACTATTGGCTGGTGCTGCCTGAGCAGCTTTGGAGATAATCTCGCCAATCTCCTCCGTAGTTGTATGTGGTGATGATAGCATAAAACTATCTATATCGCGTTTAATAACACTACTATCGGCAGGATTGTAGCATAATTCGTAAATAGAACCTGCGGTAGAAGATGACTGAGCGATGCAGACAACACGATTATTTGCTCCTAGTACTCCTTCGCCAATTGCGACCTTTGCATCTTCGATATTGGTGTTAAACCAACGACTAAGGCTAGTTCCGTAGAAGTGGAAAATCAGCGTACGGTCGACAACTGCCGACGGTACCCCCATCTGGTTTAGGGAGATGATGGTAGGACGGATGTTATCGCCATATAGTGTTATCTTTGTTGAACGAGCTGCACCTTCGTTAGCAGCAATAGTAATATGCATAACACCTGGGTCTATGCAATTAACATCCTCTACCCAGCCGTCATCACAAACCGCATATAGCCCATAGACATCAGTTGTGCCATCGGCAGCAGGAATAATGTTATATTTAAGGTCATATATATGGGCCTCATAGTTGCATGTTACACTCTTGTTAACATCGATCTTAACATAGTTTGCAGGCAATGGTTCACATCCTATAAGCAGTGTTACAAGCGAAAAGAGCAATGGGATATTGCGAATAATCTTCATTATATCGTTGGTTTAGGTAAACTATTTATACTCTCTGGGTTTCAAATTGTTGAATTGCCAAGTGCGGTCACGCTTAAATGTTACATCGTCGGGCTTGTTGCGATAGACACGGCTATAATCGAAGTAGAAACCCTTGATGTGGTCGTGAGTCTTGCGCATTAGTGGCACATACTCAACCGTACGGCTGATGATGCGACTCTCCTGGTAGGCATAGCCTTTTGATGCAAGCAGGTCGTAGGCGTGCGAGAACATAAGAATATGCCACGGCGACTCCTCCTTAAGACCCGTACCCGACGACTCGATAGCTGCAAGTATGCCGTTGAGATGAGCGAAATACAACGCCTCACGCTGTGGGTCATCAAGCGCACCATAGGCATATGCCATAATATTGAGTACCTTGGGGTTAAATGGGTCTATCTCAAGCGCCTCTGCACCTCGCTCTATAATTGCCTCCATCTGTCCTACGGTGGGCTGTTCGGGGTTAACGCGCGAAAGAATATCGAGTATCTCCGTTAGTGGCTTGTTCTCTACGAATGGGCGATAATCCTCCGAGTAGGCATAGCCATAGTAGAGGTAGTAATATTCATTGGCAGAGAGTGGCTCTTGACCCTCGCGATACTTGAGCATCAGGTTGGTGTAGTAGTAGGGCGACGAGGAGAGCATCGTTTTGTCGATGATATCCTCCTCGTAGGGCACTCTAACCTCTGCCTCCTGAGCCGAGAGCATAGTAGGTAGCAATAGAGCAAAAAGTGCAATAAATAGTTGGCGCATAGTGTTTTTTCTTTTTACAACGCCCAATTACTTAAGTTCGTATCTTTCGATTGCAAATTTAATATCGGCTACAAGCGCCTCTGTGCCCTCGACCAAGGGTAGACGCACTTCTGAGCGAGTGAGACCCATAACGGCGGTCATCGCCTTTACGCCCGTGGGATTACCCTCCTTAAAGAGTAAGTCGATTGCGGGAACAAGTTCTACCATCTCTCGTTCGGCAGTTGCAATATCGCCACTCATTGCCGAGTGTACGCAACCGCAGAAACGCATAGGAAAGGCGTTGGCAGCAACCGAGATAACGCCATCGCCACCACGCTTAACCAACTCTACCGTAAGACCGTCATCGCCCGAGAGAACGAGGAAACCATCAGGACGACCATCTAGAATTGCTTGCATCTGCTCGATATTGCCACAAGCCTCTTTGATAGCGACAATCTTGGGTGTAGCATTTGCCAAGCGAAGCGTTGTTGCTGCGGTCATATTTAGACCCGTGCGACCCGGAACATTATAGATGATAACGGGAACGGGTGATGCCTCGGCAACAGCCATAAAGTGGCGATAGATGCCCTCTTGTGATGGTTTGTTGTAGTAGGGAACGACACTCAATATAGCCACCACGTCATCGAGGTTGAACGAGTGCAACTGCTCGACAAGGTCGGCGGTGTTGTTGCTACCCATACCCGCAACGATAGGCACACGACCATTGGTGCGCTCTACGACAAAGCGCAATACCTCGTCACGCTCCTCGAGTGAGAGTGTAGCGGTCTCGGCAGTTGAGCCAAGAGCCACAATATAGTCTACGCCACCCGCGATAACATAATCAACCATACGGCCGAGCGAATCGTAGTCTACCTTGTAGTTGTTGAATGGGGTGATTAGCGCTACGCCCACGCCCTTAATCTTATCTTGTACCATTGTAGTAATAGTTAGTTTCTAAAATAGTGTACCTTGAATGGGTTTTGCCTCTGCCTCTGTTTTAGGCTCGGCCACCGTCTCCGTCTCAATAGGCTCTGCGCCCTCGATAAGTGCCATAAATTCCTCTTCGGAGAGAATCTTCACGCCCAACTTCTCCGCCTTTTGTCGCTTAGCAGGTCCCATATTCTCGCCCGCAACAATAAAGTCTACATTTGCCGAAACGGCAGCGAGGTTTTTACCTCCGTGCTCCTCGACCAATGCCTTCATATCGTCGCGCGAACGACCGGCGAACTTGCCCGAGATAACCACGCTCTTGCCCATCAGTGCATTGGATGTAGGTTGCTTAATCTCCATATCGAACTTTAAGCCTGCCTCACGCAACGACTCTACGATACGACGATTGTTCTCGTTAGCAAAATAGTCTGTGATTGAGTGAGCAATCTTCTCGCCAACCTCCTCGGCCTCGGCTAACTCCTCGACACTTGCCGATGCTATGGCATCGAGCGAGAGGAAGTGTGTGGCGATATATTTTGCAGTGGTCTCACCTACGAAGCGGATGCCAAGAGCGAACAATACACGCTCAAAGTGCACATCCTTAGAACGGCGCACACCCTCCAAAATGTTGGCTGCCGATTTCTCGCCAAGGCGTGGAAGCGAGGCCAACTGCACGGGGTCGAGGTGATATATATCGGCAATATCGTGCAACATACCGTTCTGCCACAATAGTTCAATAGTCTCGCCACCCAAGCCCTCGATATCCATCGCCTTGCGCTTTACGAAGTGTTCGATGCGACCAACGATTTGTGGTGGGCAGTCGCTCTGGTTAGGGCAGTAATGCTTTGCTTCGCCCTCGAAGCGCACAAGCTCCGTACCGCACTCAGGGCAGTGGGTGATATACTCGAAAGGCTTGCTATCCGTAGGGCGCATTGAGAGCTCTACACCCGTAATCTTGGGGATAATCTCGCCGCCCTTTTCGATATAGACCATATCGCCAAGGCGGATATCCAATTGCGCTATCTGGTCGGCATTGTGGATTGAGGCTCGCTTAACAACCGTACCAGCCAACTGCACAGGCTCAAGGTTGGCAACGGGCGTTATTGCGCCTGTACGACCCACTTGGAAGTCGACACTAACGAGCTTTGTGAGTGCCTTCTCGGCTTGGAACTTATAGGCTACAGCCCAGCGAGGTGCCTTGGCGGTTGAGCCGAGGGTGCGTTGTTGGGCATAACTATTGACCTTGATGACCACGCCATCGGTGGCGTAAGGTAGTGCCTTACGCTCGGTATCCCAGTATGCGATAAACTTCTCAACCTCCTCGCGACTACGGCAGATGGCTGTATGGTCAGAAATCTTGAAGCCCCAGCCACGCGCTACCGAGAGCATCTCGGTGTGGGTGGTGTAGGGTAGATTGTCGCCCGCAAGGTGGTAGAGTGTGCAGTCGAGACCTCGGTGTGCCACGGTCTGCGAAGATTGCAACTTGAGAGTGCCAGCAGCGGCATTGCGAGGGTTGGCAAGCAGAGGTTCGCCCGCAGCTTCGCGCTCACGATTAAGGCGGTCGAACGAGGCGTAGGGCATAATAATCTCGCCACGAATCTCGAACACAGCAGGGTAGCCCTCGCCACGCAACTTCAAGGGAATAGTGCCTATGGTGCGGACATTGTTCGTCACATCGTCGCCACGACGACCATCACCACGCGTAACGGCACGCTTCAATGCGCCGTTCTCGTAGCATAACGAGATTGCCGTGCCGTCGAACTTAAGCTCTGTTACGAACTCTACATCGCCAAGCTCCTTTACGATACGGTCGATCCACTCGCCAAGCTCCTCGGATGAGTAGGTGTTTGCCAACGATTGCATAGGGTAGCGGTGCTCGACACTCTCAAACTCGGTCGTAAGGTCGCTACCCACACGCTTGGTGGGCGAGTTGGGGTCTGCCTCCTCGGGGTAGGTTGCCTCCAAATCTTGAAGCTCACGCAATAGGGCATCGAACTCGAAATCCGAGATTTCGGGGGCGTTATCTACATAGTAGCGCTGGCTATGGTAGTCGAGCTCCTGCTCGAGTTGGCGCATTCGCTGTATATCGTCGTTGCGACTCATAATACTCTTTATATAATATTCCGTGTAAAGGTACACATTTTGTACGAAAAAACTGCACGAAAGAGGAAAAAATAAAAAAAAATCTCGCTAATGCTTGCACATTATCAAATTGTGTTTACATTTGCACCACGATTAGTGTCCAATATGCCCGTGGGGTTGTTGTGACCACGATTTTGGTAACGAAAAACAAAAAGATATGGCTACTGAAAATAAGAAGAAACGACTTGTTACAAGCATTCACAACCTTTCGCCTGAGCAGTTGGCAGAGGTTAAGACACTCTACCCTCTGGGTTTCAACGAAGTAATGCAGCGCATCGATAAGCCCGATGGTACATTCTTCTATGTTGTGCCCTACGAGACAGAGGATACCTTCTACCTTCTCAAGATTGATTTCAAGGTAGATGACGCTCAGGATGATGACAACGACAGCTACTACGACGAGGACGACTTGAAGGGTGCTGATGAGTTGGCAGATGCACAGGATGAGCCCTCAGACGATGACTTCTAACAGATAGATATAGAGATAGAAAAAGCAGACTTTCGGGTCTGCTTTTTTGTTGGCGTATCAAAATAGTTTTAGAAATCGTAGCCTACGATATTATCTTTAAATGAACTCCAATGTTCGGCTGCTTTATATACCTCTACCGACTCGGTTGGTACATAGATAGTTATCTTGTTTGCCGCAAATGCTCCCCAGTATTTCTGGCTAACAAGTAGAGCCGTGGGTGGCGTTGTGGGCTTGCAATACACCACAAGGCTGCTACCATAGGTTCTACAGCAATTATTGCCCATAGTCTTAACGCTAGAGGGGATAGTAATGCTCTCCAATTTCTTACAGTCCGAAAAGGCTAATTGCTCAATATCTGTTACACCTTCGGGAATTGTGATGCTCTCCAGCTCTGTGCAAGAACCAAATGCAGTATCGCCAATAATCTTCACATTGCGTGGAATCTCGTATGAGGTGATGCCGCTTGGAGCAAATGCCACCAATTTGTCGCCCATAATAAGTGCTCGGCCATCTTCGGTGGCGAATGCTCCGCTAAACTTCTCGAGAGAGCGACATTGTGTAAAGGCACATCTTTCAATCTGCTCTACACTATTGGGAATCTCTATTGTTTTGAGAGAATGGCAGGCTGTAAATGCACTTTCGGAAATCTTCGTTAGTCCATTGGGCAAAACAACTCTTTCTAGGGCTGAGTTATCTACAAATACTCTTTTATTAAGTATAGTAACATCTTGGGGGATTTCCACATCGGTTAGGGCGCACGATACAAATGCCGCCTCTCCAATCTCGGTAATGCTTGATGGAAGGTCAATGCGAGAGAGTTTATTGCTATTTTCAAATGCACTTATGCCAATCGATGTAACGCTACTGGGAAGTGTCATTGAAGTAAGATTATACCTGTTTGAGAAGAGTCCGTTACCAATAGTCGTAATATCTCCTGCAAACTGCATA
>JAGBYO010000076.1 GCA_017628735.1 Alistipes sp.
AATAATTATTAACTCAACGCGGTCTGCCCGCCCAAAGCCTTTTTTGATTTTAGGCGAGCAGATTTCTTCTCGACCGCAGTTCGGCGTGGATGGGACATAGTAGCCTATTTCTCATTCGCGACGGACAAGCAAGAGGAGAAAGGTGCCGCATAAAATCGAAAAAGTATGAAAATCGCTTTCAAAAATTTCCTGATGACGCTCAAGCGTTACAAGGTCGCATCGCTGCTTAATGTGCTCGGTTTGACCCTCGCCTTTGTGGCATTCTACATCATCGCATCGCAGGTGTGGTACACCGTGACCTACAATCGCTCAATCGAGAACTCCGACAGAGTATTTATCGTTTCGCCACATTTCGGCATGCTCGATGATGAGCGCAACTACAGCACCAATTCTCCCGCTATGGCGTTCTACGATGCAGTGGCCGCATCGCCAGATGTCGAGGCTGCGGCATCACTAATACCATATGCCAGCACTAATAAGGTATGGACAAAGGTTAATAACTACAACTATCAACTCTTCGAGGAGGAGGTATATATGGCTACTGCCGATATATTCGACTGCTTCGGCTTCGAGTGTTTGGTGGGAGATTTCTCGCGTATAAAGGAGCCTAACACGGTCGCTATTTCCGAATCAGTTGCCGAGAAGATGAATGTGGGTATTGGCGATGTTATCTATACGCAAGCCGCCCGTATAGCAGGAGAGGAGCCAGAGGAGCTACCGTCAGTGGAGAATGTTGTCGTGGCGGTGTATAGCGATATGGACATCAATACTTTTCTGGGCAAGTGGCAGATTATTACCTATGATGACGGAGCATACACTACAACCAACAACAATTGGAACTACTCGAACTTCGTGCGCCTGCGAGAGGGGGCCGAAAAGGAGGCTTTCCTAAACCTATTCCAACACTACTACTCACAATGGTACTTCGCGCAAGTTGAGGAGTGGATAGAGTTGTGGCCCGAGGATGAAGATGATATTAGGGATGAGGCTGAGAATGGTGGCGATATCCTCGATACACGGCTCGTAGCTCTTGAAGATACCTATTACCGTGGAAACTTCCATGCTAACTATATCTTCGAGACGGGTAATGGCTCTGCGCCTATTATCCTTACGACCATTGCCCTCGTCATCGTTATCATTGCCTTTATCAACTTTGTAAACTTCTTCTTTGCGCTTGTGCCTGTGCGTATGCGTGCGGTGAATATCTGCAAGGTCTTCGGCGCAAGCCAGGGTACACTGCGCTGGAACTTCCTCTTTGAGGCTATCGGCTTGGTGCTTATCTCAATGGCTTTGACCTTCTACCTGATGATAGCCATTCAAGAGAGCTTTATAACCCAATATGTAACTTGCTCGTTGGCTCTTGGAGATAATATTCCGGTGATTATGATGATGGTAGGACTAATGATTCTGCTTGCCCTTGTTGCTGCGCTATATCCTGCGTTTTACATCACTCGTTTCAATGCTTCGATGGGCGTTAAGGGTGGTTTTGCACAGTCGGCGACTGGTCGTAGATTGCGCTCTGTGATGGTGGGTGTGCAGTTTACCGTGGCGATGATTCTGATTATCGTAACATCGGTATTCTTCCTGCAATATCGCTATATGGTAAACTACGACATGGGCTTTAAGACCAACAACATCGTTACCTTTACATCGTTTGATATGACAGCTCACGCCGATGTGTTTACGGAGCGCATTATGCAGCATCCCGACGCAGAGGATGTAACATCGGGAAGCACAAATATGTTCCGTTGTAATAGCATCTCTGGCATGGAACACGATGAAAAAATATTTACGATTTATCGCCACTATGTGCGCCACAACTTCCTCTCTTTCTTTGACCTTAAAGTTGTTGATGGCAGCGGCTTTACTCCATTATCTGCTGAGCGTAAAGAACTCGTTGTCATGTCGGATCAGCAGGAGGATATAGGCACGGGAGTAGGTTGGATATGTTTAGAGGACTCTGATAAGACAGTTGGAGTAATCGAAGATATAGAGCTAAGTCCCATAAGTCAATCGGGGCACTACGATGTATTCTTCTGTGCTTCAGACGACCGTCTGCCACACTACTATGTTCGCCTTCGTGAGGGAACTGATGTTAAGGCATTTGCCGACTATATTCGTGCTACTATCAAGGAGATTGTACCACGCGCCGACGAACCCGATCTATATTTTCTCAATGATTGGATTGAGGGTATGTATAAAGAGACCAAAAAGGTGATGGTCTTGATTGGCTTGTTCGCCGTGCTGGCTATTGTTATCGCACTGATGGGAGTCTTTGGTATTGTGATGTTTGAGACGCAGCACCGCCGCTCGGAGATAGCTGTACGAAAAGTTTACGGAGCGACAACCAGCCAAATAGTGAAGTTGCTTAACCTGCGCTATGTGTGGATTGTCGGAGGTTGCTTCGTGGTGGCAGCGCCCGTGGCGTGGTACATCACCTCGCGCTGGCTGGAGTCGTTCGCCAACCGCATCGCACAGCCTTGGTGGCTCTATATCGCTGCCCTCGCCGTTGTCCTCGCCGTTACGGTCGGCCTTGTAACCCTCCGCTCGTGGAAGGCTGCTACCGAAAACCCTGCCGATGTGGTGAAGAGTAATTAATTATCATCCCTCCACGACACTTTCTTGCCCGAAAATTTGGAAAATTCGTGGGGGGGGGTAAATTTGCATAGTAAAACAATAGAGTGGCTTAAAATCAACATAAAGGTCATTTAACACTATTTAACTATAACAACTATGAAACAGAACTTACTAATCTCAATCTATCAAGTTGTAGCTGTGGCATTATGCACATTGATTATCGCTAATATCGGTCTCGATGCAGAGC
>JAGBYO010000077.1 GCA_017628735.1 Alistipes sp.
CATACTTTCAAGTATTATAATGTTTTACGGCACAAAGATAGTAAAAAATTGTAAATGAGCAAAAGAGCCTTCGAGCGTGACTCTCAATAGTAGAGTTAATTAATATTTTTTTGAACACGCCTAATATTTTTGGAATAATTTTAAAATATTTTTATTATCTTTGTTATACGAATTAAAATATATTAATAATAGAGGTATGACTTCGTTAGCGAAATTCTTTAATATAGAAGCAGATGAGAACCTAAAGGGTATTACGCACAAGAATAATATCCTAAAGCGAAATATTATTGCCTATATGGCACTTAATGGTGAGTCGACGCTCTCGGAACTTACCCGCGAGTTGCATATAAGTGTGCCAACGATGACTAAACTGGTGCAGGACCTTGTAGACGACAGCATTGTGTTGGACTTAGGAAAGGTGGAGACTCCTGGCGGTCGTCGTCCTAATGTCTTTGGCTTGGCGAACTCGGCGATATACTTTGCTGGCATAAATGTGGGTCGTGACAATATGACCTATGTAATCACCGACCTACACAACAACATTATCTCCGAAAAGATAGACAACTCATTTGAGTTGGTTGACCGCCCTCAGTGCTTGGAGCGTATTTGCCACAACATCGAGGAGTTTGTCGCAACTTGTGGTATCGACCGTGAGAAGATATTGGGTGTGGGTGTCTCGATGGTGGGTCGTGTAAACCCCGAGACTGGCCGTTCATACAAGTACTTCACATCATCCGAAGAGTCACTTACCGACATTATATCGTCGCGTATCGGTATCCGCGTAATGCTCGAGAACGATACCCGAGCTCGCTGTTATGCTGAGTACACTACGGGCAAGTCGAAGAGCGAGAGCAATGTCCTCTACCTGCATATGGGTCGTGGTGTGGCTATCGGCATCGTCATTGATGGTAAGCTCTACTACGGTAAGAATGGCTTTGCGGGTGAGTTCGGACATATTCCGTTCTTCGACAACGAGATTATATGCGGCTGTGGCAAGAAGGGTTGCTTGGAGACCGAGGTATCGGGTATTGCCATCGAGAATAAGATTGTGCAACTCATAGGTAGCGGTGTGAACACCTGCCTACGCGAGATGTACGACCGTGGCGAGAGCATTCACATCAACGACATTATCGCCGCAGCACAGAACGATGACAACCTCGCTATCGAACTTATCGAGGAGGCGGGCGAGAAGGTGGGCAAGGCAGTTGCCTTCCTTATCAACACCTTCAATCCCGAGACCGTAATCGTGGGTGGCAACCTAGCTCAAGCAGGTGAATACTTGATGTTGCCCCTAAAGTCGTCGACAAACAAGTACTCGCTAAACCTTGTATATAAGGATACCAAGTTCCGCGTATCTAAGATGTCGGATAGCGCAAGTGCGTGGGGTGTGGCGATGCTTATCCGTAACAAGATTATCGGCCTGAAATGCTAATCGAGGGGCAGAAAGTGGCGTTGCGAGCCTTGGAGCCTGCAGATATCGAGGTCGTATATCGCTGGGAGAACGACCCCGAGGTGTGGCGCGTGAGTGGCACTACAGCACCGCTCTCGCGTGAGCGCATAGCGCGCTTTATCGAGGAGCAGAGCTACGATATCTACGCCACACGCGGTATGCGCCTTATCGTCGAGGTTGAGGGCATAGCAGTGGGTACTGTTGATTGCTTCGACTTTGAGCCTCGTGATGGGCGTATGGGTATAGGCATAATGATATATGCCCCCGATGACCGTCGAAAGGGCTATGCACGCGAGGCGATAGAGCTGGTCAAGGGATATGCCCGTGAGCACCTCGCCCTGCACCAGATATGGGCTACGATAGCCGAGGACAACGAGCCGAGCAAGGCGTTGTTCGAGGGGTGTGGCTTCGTTGAGTGCGGAAGGCGCAAGGAGTGGCTACGCCGAACGGATGGCTACGCAGACGAGTTGGAGTATCAGTGCATACTATAACGAATTAGGGCAGACCCGAAAGGTCTGCCCTAATTTATGTGTGCAGTTAGACTATTCGTAGCTTAGCTTGCCCAAGCGATTGGCAACAGCCTCGCGGGCACTCATGGTAGTAGCACCTGAGGCGAAGAACTCCTCGGCAGGCGAACATCCCTCCTCGGTAAAGGTAATCTCCTTAGATTCCCATACCTCGGTGAAGTTGCCATCTTTATCCTCTGCGATACCGAAGAAGATATAAGGCTCGTTGTAGTCGAAGGCGTAGACCGAGGATAGCTCCTTCAAAGGTCCCTCTGCAATAAGACCCGCCACGATAGTCTCGTAGTCGTAGAATGGGAAATCGAGGGCATTCATAGCATTGAAGTAGGCGTTGACAGCCTCCGCATCGACATTGGCGGTGATTCGCACGAAAATCATATCTTCGAAGCCTGCATAGTCGGGGTTGATAGCGGCAACCTCTGCGCCACTATAGTAGTCGCCGATGCTAAGCGAGAAATCGAGGTCGGCATACTCGGTAGCTTTTGTCGTGAACTTTAGGCGGTGTAGACCGGTGGTAGGAGCACCTGCCTGAGCGCCAAATACCAGCAACTCATACTCGGTGTTTGGCGTAAGTCCCGTGGCTGTGTCGCTCATAGTGCCAGAGGCATACTGAACACGGAAGTTGGCGAGTATATACTCCATAATCTCCATGTCGCTATTACCCTCGAAGCGGTTGCCAGCAACCAAGGTAGCTACATACGAGTCATCGTTCGTGGTCTCGACCTTGACGGTAGCCTTGCGAGAGTGAAGCTCTGTAACAGAGAGCGAAAACTCGTTAGAGGATGAGGCAACATCGCCAGTCTTAAACTCGTAGAACTCGGGAGTAGTGTTCATCAACGCCTCGTCATCCATACCGAAGGCCCAGAGGATAAACTCGGTGTTAGCATCGAGCTCCACCTCGAGGTGTTGTTCACCACGGAAGGCAAGCTCGTTGAAGATGAAGTGTAAGCCCTGCTCGGGAGTGTCGAAGAATGATGAGTAGTAAGCCTTGTCGTTCTCCCATGTCTGCTCGCAGTAGCTGCGCAACTGCTCCTGCGTAGCACCTGCCACATCCTTAGCCCAGAATACGCCATAGTAGTAGTAACCGTCGTAGCCCTGGGGAGCGATGTCTATAGTCACATTAGGGCCATCAACCTCGACCTCGAAGTCGAAGTGGAGGGTGTAGTCGCTAACGGCAGTTGTGGTAATCTTAAGGCGTGCAATCTCGGTTAGGGGTGTAAGCGTCTCGTTGTCAAAACCATAGGCGTATGCTACATATGTCGTGTTAGGTGTAACGCCTGTGAACTGGTGACCCATCATATCACCCGTGTACATGAAGGCTGCAGCACCCGTCGAGGCGTCGCCACCAAATGCACCGCCAAAGCTCTCGAAGATCTCCATGTCGCTTGCCCATAGTGCCTCGTCGCTATGCATGAGCTCGCCACCATTCTCCTCGAAGTACTTACCAGTACCAAGGATAAAGACGTACGGCATGTTCTTGTCCTCGGGCACTACGTTCATAGTGATGGTAGTAGCCGCAGCATTTACAAGTTCCAGCTTTATCGAGTGCTCCTTTCCCACCGCCTGTTTTACGGTGAGCGTAGGGTTGGGATAGATACCTGGATAAGTCAGTTCCAAGCGGCAGTTGCGAGCCTCTGCATCGTAGCTCGCTGCAACATCGAAAGAGATGACACCATCGACAGATGTGTCTATGTTGTAGACCCAATCCTTCTCAGCGTTAACCTTAATTTCTGCGCCCTCAATGGGGTTTTCAAGAGCATAGTTAACCTCGAAGTGGCCACCATCAGCTGTGGCATCAACGCTCTTGGTTTCAAGAGTGAGTGTGGTGTCGCCCTGTGGTTTAACCTCGGGCTCGTTGCCCTTACACCCCGCAAGGAGTGTAAGAGTTAGAGCCGCACACATTATTAACCAAATATTTTTCATGAGAATTTGTCGTGTTAGGTTTTACATGATACCTACCCCTTGATTAAGCAGCGGGGCTACCAGCAATAGCACCTGAGTATGTACCGTTAAACTCGCGACCGTCAACGAGCTTCACCTCAAATGAGATGTTATAGGTCTGCGAAGCCTCTACATACTCCATGTTGAGTGTTACGCTCTCAAAGGCCTTCTTGCTGCCGTTGAACGTGCTGTAGTTGTTGTCGATGTAAATAGTATCCACGTATGACTCACCGAGTACGTAGGTGTTAGATGGGATGTAGTTAATGCTCGAGTCGCCAGTGCGCATATCGAACACCATGGTGTACTGCTCTGCAGAGTCCTTAACTGTGAGCTCCCAGTTGTCCGAGTACCACTTTCTTGCAGAGAATGTGCTCCATGTGATGTCAGTGGG
>JAGBYO010000078.1 GCA_017628735.1 Alistipes sp.
ATAGGTTGTCTCGGTAGGCTCTGGCTCAGGAGTAGTACCAGCGCCAGTATCCTCCTCAGTGCCGTAGTTCTTAGCGTTGAACTCGATAAGACCAGTTACAGGGTTGAAGTATACACGATACTGACCAGCAGCAACAGGAATATTGCCGCCACCCTGTGCGCAGTCAACACCCCAGTTGAGATCCCAAGCAGCATCTGCACGGAACTTCATCTCGGTAGCCTCAGCAGCGTCGATATCAGCATAGAAGCGAGTCCACTTGGGGTTGTAAGACATCACGATATCATTATTCCAGTCGCCGTTCAAGCCGATGATGCCAATCTGGTCAGCACCCCAAGCCTTCTTCAATACCAAAGTGGTGTTGTCGAACTCAAATGCGTAGAAACGCTTAGCGTAACGCATAATATCCTGTGAACCACCACCAGTGATAAGCTGGATAGATGCGGGCTCGTCAGCCTCGGTAGCCTTGGTCTCCTCACCCCAGTTGCAAGTATCATCCCAACCTGCGATACCTGTGAGCTTGAAGCCGGTGTTAGCCAATGATACGCCCTCAGCATCAGCGAAGTCTACGATACCTGCGAAGGTAGTGCCTGTAGCGTTGTAGTCGAACAAGAACTGAGTCTTTGCGTGATCCCAACCGCAGTAGTTACCGATAACCCAAACCTTCTCGAACTTCTCGGTGGGCAATACATCAGCAACATACGACTTGAAGGTTGCCTTAACAACATTTGACATAAGGTCAGAACCTGCAACAGCAGCACCCTTGTCGGTGTTGAGGTTAGCAACAACAGCGAAGTAGAGATCTACCTCTGCGCCAGCCTCAGCTAAGTCCAAAGCTACGACATTAAGGTCGGCCTGAGTAAGAGTGATGGTAGCATCAGCAAAAGCTGCCTTTGCCTTCTTCATATCTGCCATATCCTCCGACTTAGAGATGTAGAGGTTATGTGCGTTAGCAGTAGCTACACCAAAATCAGCCTTGGTGTACTCAACAACGATGTCAGCACCGCCATCCGAAAGCTCGCAACCCTCGATAGCACCCAAAACGGGAGCTACAGCGTTCTCGGGATTATACTGCACATCGATATGCTCCTGGGTACAAGATGCAAAAGCAAGACCCGTAAGAGCGATAATGCTATATAATAACTTTTTCATTTCGTTTAGTTTTACTTATTTTGATTGACTCGCTATTAGTAACCAGCATTCTGCTTAAGGTTGCTATTTGCGTTAACATCTGCGGGGGGCAAGGGGAAGAGGTTGCGGTAGTCAGCAACAGCTGCACCCTCCTTAACAGAGCCCTTATACTCCCAAACATAGTCGGCGGTGGTGAACTGACCGAAACGAACGAGGTCAGAACGACGGCAACCCTCCCACATAAGCTCGCGTGAACGCTCGTCGAGAACATCCTGAGCGGTGATAGAAGAGGCAGTAGAAACACCTGCACGCTCACGAACAGCGTTGTAAGCAGCAAGACCCTTAGCCGAGTCAGCCTTACCACGAGCAGAGCACTCTGCCAACATAAGGTAAGCATCAGCAGCACGGAACAAGGGGAAGTCGGTATCAACGAAACCAGTGGTCTGTGCAGCAGAGCCATCGTGGTTTACATTGCGGAACTTCATAGACTTGTAACCACCAGAAGTGAAGGTGAAGATATCAACGATCTCGGTACCATAATCCTTGAAGAACATAGCACGAACATCGCCGTCGGTGTAGCGCTCCGAAACCTGCTTGGTAACAGACAAACCACCCCAACCAGAAGAGATACCTGCCTCAGCAGCATTCATATCACCACCAGTACCAGCGAAGATAAGGAAGTTGGTACCACCATAAGAGGTAGTGTTGATACCATCGTGGGGAACAGCGAAGATAATCTCGTTCGAAGCACCATAGGTAGAGTTTGCAGTGAAGAGGTGGTTGTCGGCAGCGAACAAGTCAGCGAAGTTCTCAGCAAGAGGATAGGTAGCGACCAAATCCTCGCAGAGAGCAGCGCAGTCAGCATAGCGATCCTCACCAACATAAACCTCGGCGTTGAGATACAACTTCGCAAGAATCATCTTAACGAAGCCCTTGTCGCAACGACCGTAGACATTAGTACCCTCGGCTGCAAGGTCGTTACCCTCGAGAAGCTCCTGACACTCCTTCTCAACCCAAGCGAACAAATCAGCACGGCTAATCTGACGGGGGCCCTGAGCGCCTACTGCGTCGTTCTCAGTTGCGAAAGGCACATTGCCGAACATATCGATAGCGTGGTAGTAAGACAATGCACGCAATGCGCGAGCCTCAGCTACCAAAGCACCCTTGTTCTTGAACTCTACACCTGCGGGGTTAGCAGCAACCTGGCGGATAAGCTCGTTGCAGAGGCTAACCTGGTAGAAAATACGGTAGTACATAGCAACGATAAACTGGTTAGATGCCTGCCAGTTCATATTGTGCATATCGGGCAGACCAGTATCGTTCCAGCAGCAAGTAGCCTCGTCGGTAGTCAAGCACTGGAGGTTGAAGTAAGCACGGAGGTACTGACCGAAACCACCGTCAACACCATTGATATCGGGACCGCCATTAGCACCATCAGATGATGAGCAAGCAAGACCCTGGTAGCACTTTGCAAGCAAAGCCTCGAAAGCTGCCTCGTCCTTCAAGACATCCTGAGGAAGCTGCACATTAGGATCGATGGGAGTGGTCTCCAAATCCTTAACGCACGAGCTTAGGCCAAGAGCGAAAACTCCGGCAACAGCCAACATTAAAACTTTAATATTTTTCATAATACATTTACGATTTTAGACCATTAGAAATTGAACTTCACACCGAGGATGTAGGTGCGAGGACGGGGATACATATTGTTGTCGATACCGTTGAAGATCTCGGGGTCGATACCCTTGTAACCAGTCAAAGTAGCAACATTCGATACAGTACCGAACAAGTCGAGAGTGAGGTCACGGTCGCAAGCCTTACCGAGGTTGAAGCGATAGCTCAAAGTGATGTTATCGAGCTTCAAGAACGATGCGTTGCGAACATAGTAATCTGACAAATACTGGCCCGAAGAACGGAAGTTGGTCTGGGGAGCAGTAACAACACGGTTGTTGGTGAAGTTGTTGGTCCAAAGGTCGGTCAAGAGCTCACCATTAGACTCGATGTTGTTGTAAACATAGTTACCAATGTTGGCGTGAGCCGAGATAGCAAGGGTAAGAGCCTTCCACGAGAGCTGAGTGTTGAAACCTACGGTTACATCGGGAGCAGCCTTCTTGTATACATACTTATCCTTCTCGTTAACAACGCCATCCTCGTTACGGTCTACATACAAGCCCTCGATAGGTCTACCCTCAGCATCGTAAATCTGCTGGTATACATAGAACGAGTTAGTAGGCTGACCAGTCTGGTGTACCTGGCAAGTACCACCAACACCACCAGAGTAACCACCAGTGTCAACACCGTAGTAGCCCTCAGCCTCGTCGTCGTTGGTCAAACGAGTAATCTCGTTACGGTTCCAAGCAACATTAGCACCGATGTTCCAGTACCAATCCTGAGTCTGGATAGCAACAGCGTTCAACTCAAACTCAACACCGATATTCTTCAAGTCACCGATGTTTGCATTGAGGTAGTTGGTGAGGTTAGCACCAGCAGGAACGGGGGTAAAGTTGAGCAAGTCCTTAGTCTCACGATAGTAGAAGTCGGCGCTTGCAGTGATACGGTTGTCAACGAAACCGAAGTCGATACCTGCGTTGTAGGTAGTGGTAGTCTCCCACTTAAGGTCGGCGTTGTAGCCTACGGGCTTAATGGGGTATACCAAGCCTGAACCATCGGTATAACCGCCGAAGGGGTAGTAAGAACCGAGGGTATTGTTATAATAGGTAGGAAGAGCATCGTACAAACCGCCAACATCCTGCTGACCAGTCTGACCGTAGCTCAAACGAACCTTCAAAGCCGAGATAGCATCCTTATCCTCCAAGAACGACTCGTTCTTAGCATTCCAAGCCAATGCCACTGAGGGGAAGATACCCCACTTATTGTTAGCAAAACGCGATGTACCATCGGCACGAACAGTCGCAGTTACCGAGTAGCGGTTAGCGTAAGAGTAGTTAGCACGACCGAAGAACGATACGAGGAAGTACTCACCCTTAGAGGTCTTAGGCTCTGAGAGGTAATAGTTAGCAGCGGTGTTCTCCAAAGCTACATAAGGCTCCTTAGAGTCTACATCCCACTTCGCAACATCTGCAACACGCATTGACTCGTTGAAGTTAGAGTAGTAGTAGTGCTGCCAAGAGTAACCTGCCATAATATCGAATGAGTGGTCACCCAAAGTCTTAGCATAAGCAGCGTAGAACTCCAAAGTCTGGTCGCGCTTGAGCTGTGAGTAGTTAGTGTGGTAACCCGAACCAGCCTCAGCAGTAGAGTGGCGTGACTGCTCAGCACCAGGAGCTACATCTACAGTACCGTTAGACTTCGAAATATCGACACCAAGGTTAAGGTTAAGACGAAGATCCTCCAAACCGTGGATCTTATAGTCGATCTGGGCGTTACCTACGAAACGCTTAGCGTTAGCGAGGTCTACCTTATCCTCGAGCAAAGCTACGGGGTTCTGGTTAGCCATTGTGTTGTGCTTACCGTCGATACCACGCCAAGTGTAGCGGCCATTGATGCCACCCTCCTCGTCAGAGAGGTATACGGGCTTTGTGGGGTCGAACTGAACAGCCTGAGATACCGCGCCAGTGTTAGCGAAGCGGTTATCCATAATCATACCCTTACCGTTAAGGTTGATAGTAAGGTGGTTGTCCAACAAAGTGGGGTTAAGGTTAACCGAGAGTGTGTGACGAGACATATTAGATGTCTTCAAAGTACCATCCTGATTCAAATAACCGTAAGAAACACGGTAAGGAAGGTGGTTCTTCTCGCCCATCTTGACGTTGCCAGTAAGCGATACATTACCCTCGTAAGACTGAGCGAGCTGATAGATCTCGCGCTGCCAATCGGTGTTGATGTAGTTGCCGTTAGCGTCGGTGTACTTGGTAGCCGAGCGGTAAGCATCGGTATCCTGAGTACCGTAGTACCACTCCAAGGTCTGACGCATCTCGTCGCCGGTCATAACATCAACATACTTAGCGTTCTGGCTCAACGAAGCGGTGAAGTCTACCGATACATGGGGAGCACCGTTGTCGTACTTAGAACCCTTCTTGGTGGTGATGATGATGACACCGTTAGATGCACGCGAACCATAGATAGCGGTAGCCGATGCATCCTTCAACACGGTGAACGACTCGATATCCGAGGGGTTGATAGATGCCAAAGCGTTACCCACACCCGAGATACCAGAGTTAGAGATGGGAAGACCATCAACAACTACCAAGGGATCGTTCGAAGCGTTGAGTGACGAACCACCACGGATACGGATAGTAGAAGCTGAACCGGGAGCACCATCACCAGAGGTGATAACAACACCTGCAGACTTACCACGGAGCAAGTCGGTGGGCGAAGTTGCAAGACCCTTGTTGGTCTGGTCAGCCTTTACGGTAGAGATCGAACCAGTAAGGTCGTTCTTCTTTACAACACCGTAACCGATGACAACGACATCGTCAATCATCTCTGAATCCTCCTCGAGGACTACATTCTGAAGCATATCAGAAGAAGCCACCAAAGAGACTGTCTTGTAACCAATAAAGCTGATTACAACCACAGAGTCAGCGCTGTTAACACGCAGCACATACTGACCATTAAGATCGGTGGTGACACCGTTTGTCGTGCCCTGCTCAACAACAGAGGCACCGATAACCGGTGATCCGGTAGTATCAACTACCACACCTTTGACCTCGTATTTGCTCTGGGCAAACACTTGGGCGGGAACTGCCATCGCGAGGAGGGCAAGACCCAAACACATAGTTAAGAATTTTCTCATAGTGTTTAGTGTTAGTTAATAATAAAGTTAGTAAATATGTTTGGTTTGTTATTTCGCCTTACGAGTCGAGATGCCGAATACCGCAACAGCCGCCAACAGAAGCGACACACCTGCGATAACGAGCATCATAATCTGACCACTCTGTACCTCCGTCACGACACCATTCGAGATAAGCTCCACCTTCTCGCCACCAAAAGTCTTGAAGAGGAAGCCACCAACCAACGCGGCAACAATCTGAGGAAGGCAGATTGTGCAGTTGAACAATCCGAGGTATGAGCCCATAGACTTACCCGAGAGCGAGTTGGTGAGCAGTGCAAAGGGCATAGCAAGCATCGCAGCCCAAGCACAACCGATAAGGATAAACGACACGAAGAGCATATACTGGTCGTGGATAAAGTATGTCGAGATAAAGCCCACAGCACCGAGCACAAGGCTCAACGAGTAGCCCACCTTTACATTCTTGAACTGAGGCAATACCATAGCCCAGAGGATAGAGCCGATAGCCTGCACGGCGAACAAGACGCCAGTCCAGTTACCTGCCTCCTGGAAACCCTCCGACTTGGGGTCAAGAGCACCCCAAACAGTCTCGGCAATACCGCCCGTCGTATTGTTCCACATATAGAGGAATGCAAACCAGCAGAAGAACTGCACAAGACCAATCTGCCAGAACGCCTTGGGAGCGTGGAGCAAGAGGTGGACAAGGTTGGTCTTCTCCCCCTTCTCCTCCTCCTTGATGCCGTGGAAGCGAGCATACTCCTCGGGGTTCATCTCCTTAACGGTGAAACCTGTATAGAGCACGCAGAGGATAAGGATAAGAGCGCCGATGTAGAACGACCAAGTCACCGAGGGAGGAATCTGACCCTCGGGAGCGATGTTCGCAACACCGAAGAATGTGAAGATGTAGGGGAAGAGGTAGCCTACCAACGAGCCAGCGTTGCACAAGAGGCTCTGGATAGAGTAGGCCTTGGTCTTCTGCTCCTCGTTGACCATATCGCCCACCATCATCTTGAAGGGCTGCATAGCCATATTAATCGAGGTGTCGAGCAACATCAGCATAATAGCGCCAAATGCCAACGCCGCCTTGACCGTCATATCGAAGCTACCCGAGTTGGGCAACAACGCCATAACGATGATGGCCACGATAGCGCCAATGTAGAGGTAGGGCTTACGACGACCCCACTTGCACCAGGTCTTGTCGCTCATCGAGCCTACGATGGGCTGAACGATCATACCCATCAACGGGGGCAAGATCCAAAAGAAACTCAAGGTGTGAGGATCAGCACCGAGAGTAGCGAAGATGCGGCTAATGTTTGCACTCTGCAAAGCATAGGCAATCTGAACACCGAAGAAACCGAAGCTCAAATTCCACATCTGCCAAAACGATAGATTAGGTTTTTGCATAGTTATTGTTTGTGTTTTTTGTAAATATTTTTCATTTTTCGTCGGGTGGCGGACTACCCTATTCCGAGACTAAAATCCACCACTCAGAGAGTGTGATTTCTAAAATATTTTAAAAACAACACACTCTCATTCATACAAATTTGTAAAAAATTTTGCAAACTACCAAATTTATAATACCCAAAGGGTATAAATTAAGCGACGAGTTGCCAATATATCCAACCGAATGGAAAATGCGAATTATAGAACAATCATAGGGGGCGCTATGTCCAGACGCGACGAATAACAAAAAAGACCACAAAACAATCGATACCCGAGGAAAGTAATGGTTATATAGCCATATTTTGATTTTTGCGATAATTTGCTTAACTTTGCAAAAATGAGCACAAACCAAAGATGAAGGAACAACGAATCTCGAACATCGCCATTATCTCTATCTTCGCCCTATTGCACTTCGCTGTGGCAATTATAGGTCGAATGTTGGATTACCACGACGACATCCCGCTTACGATTCTGACTATTACGATGGTCATCGTGGTCTCGATGCGCAACAGCACTCGCATCGAGCTGATGGGTATCCTCACGCTCGTCTGCACCATCCTCGGCTTTCTTATCGGTTCGTGGGCTTGGCAACCACTGAGCGAGATTTTGGGTAACGACACCATAGCTCCAGCTATTTCGACATTCCTTATCACCACGCTGCTTGGTCTCTTGACACACTATATCACGCTGAGCAACAAAAAGTTCCGCAACACAGGGACTACTTGGCAACCATCCGTTAGGAACATCATAGTCGTAGCGATATCAATCCTCGTTATCCGTCTTGTTTATGTTGCGCTCTTCCGTGTTGAGATATTCTCCGAGGGTATGCTCTTCGTAACGCTCTTTGAGATTATGAGCAACTCTTGGGCTGTAATTCTGCTTATCACGGGTAACATCGTGATTATGATGCGTTTTCAGCAGTGGCGTAACCAGGGCAAGGCGATAATAATTTCGACTACCGCAATCGTTATCTGCACCACGCTAATATGCTACTACGACCTTCCGAATATGGAGTATCCATCAGCATCGCCCAGCGAGCTAACCATCCTTGCTCCATCTACCCTACTGCTTGAAATTCTGGTGTTTACAATCTGCTACTTGGTGCAATCAACGCGCGTATCTCGCCTCCAGTTGAGCCGTTCGGAGTATCAGTACGAACGCCTAAAACAGCAGATTAACCCCCACTTCCTCTTCAACTCGCTCAACATCCTCGACTACCTAGTGCAGGAGCAACAGACCGAGCGAGCAAGCTCGTTTATCCGCAAGCTTGCAAATATCTATCGCTATATGTTGCGCAACGACGAAAAGCCATTGGTGAAGATTGGCGAGGAACTCGACTTTACGAAGATGTATATCGACCTCCTGCGCGAGCGTTTTATCGAGGGAATGGTATTTGTTATCGACATCGACGAGAGCCTATACGATAGAAATATCGTGCCCTGTTCGCTCCAACTATTGGTCGAAAATGCCACCAAGCACAACATTGTATCGGCAGAGTTGCCTTTGACCATAAAGATAAAGTGCGATGCGGAGTACATAATGGTCATCAACAACCTTCAGGAGCGCACCCACGGTCAGCCCTCAACGCACCTTGGACTGGCGAATATACGCCGACAATATATGGATATCACACGCCGTGAAATATTTGTAGAAAAGACTGAAACAGAGTTTATTGTAAAACTTCCGATAATATGATAAAGGCACTTATCGTCGAAGACGAAATCCCCGCACAACTTACCCTGCGCCGACTTATCGAGCGCTGTTGTCCTGATAGCCAGATTGTAAATATGCTCACCTCGGTAAAATCGACCATAAAATGGTTGGAGGATAACCCCGAGGGTGCCGATGTAATTTTTATGGATGTTGAACTTTCTGACGGTGTCTGCTTCGACATCTTCGACAAGGTCGACATCGCAGCCAATGTCATAATCACCACCGCCTACGAAAACTACGCCATCAACGCCTTTAAGCGCGATACGCGCGACTATCTATTGAAGCCTATCGACGAGGCGGAGTTGTGTCGTGCGTGGGAGCGTTGTCGTGAGCGCATCGAGGCGAAGAACGCCCCAAATATCGAGGCTCTGCTCGATATGGTACGCCAAAAATCTGCCAACGACAAGAGCTTCAAGAAGCGCTTTATCGTCAAGGCGGGCGACAAGATTGTGATAATCCCCGTCGAGGAGATTGCCTACTGCTGCTCGGAGGACAAGAGCACCTATGCCGTAAACCGCAACGGCACACACCGCCTCTTGGACTACTCGTTGGACACGGTGCAGGAGTTGCTTGACCCCTCGCTATTCTTCCGTATATCACGCAGTTGCATCGTCTCGATAAGCTCTATCGACAGCATATCGAAACATCTCGGCACACGCCTAAAACTGCAGCTCAACCCACGCTCCGAGGAGGATGTTATCGTCAGCCGTAGCCGCACCTCGGACTTTTTGGAGTGGCTCGACAAGAATTAGAGCAAAGTTCAAAGAGCAAAGAGCAAAAGTTGTTAAAAGAAATCCTCTAAAAAAAACATTTTAACTCATTGTAACCCATTTTAACCCAATATCAGGGATAGCTCATTTTTCGTGAGCTATCCCATTTTTGTTTGCTCGTTTAGATTTTTTTTGTATCTTTGCAAAAATATGTGTGCGTGTATGCGCGTATGCGCTGCGCACACGGCAAAAAGAGCAAACAAAATAAAACGCACTAATATGAAGTATCTCAAACTTTTAGCCTTGGCAGTAGCCGTAATCCTAGCCTCGTGTAACGCACAGGAGCGAGTACTCTACCTGCAGGATGTGGAGAATGGCTCGGAGATTAACCTCCCCGAGAACTACCTTATCCGCCTTAAGCCTCTCGACCAGATTACCATCGTGGTAAACTCTAAGAATCCCGAGTTGGCCGTTCCGTTCAACACCTCGACAAGCTATTCTAGCCTTTCGGGTGTTTCGAGCTACTCTTCGACAGCCACAGCGAGCAGCTTGCAGATTCTCACCGTCGACGACCGTGGCTATATCGATATGCCTGTCATCGGCGAGATTAAGTGCGCGGGCAAGACCCGTGAGGAGGTGGCTACCGATATTGAGCAGAAGATTAAGGCGGGTGGCTATATCGCCGACCCCAAGGTTAATGTTCGTTTTGCCGACCTCACTATCTCGATTATCGGTGAGGTTGCGCGCCCCGGTCGCTACGACATCAAGAAGGATCAGCTCACCATCTTCGAGGCGTTGGCATTGGCTGGCGATATGACCATCTATGGTAGCCGTGAGGATGTAGCTGTTATCCGCGAGCAGGATGGCAAGAATGTGATTACGAAGCTCGACCTTCGTTCGCAGGATATCTTCTCGTCGCCCTGCTTCTATCTCCAGCAGAACGATGTTATCATCGTAAGCCCCAACAAGTACAAGGCAGCAACGGCGGAGATTAACCAGAACCGTTCGTTCTGGATCTCGTTGGCATCGACAGGTATCTCGTTGGCATCGCTCGTGATGACCATCATCATCGCATCTAAGTAACAAATATTCAGCATCATAATAGCACTATGACCGAATACAACGAAAACATCGAGCGTGAGAGCACATCATCGTTGCCCCGCTTCACACTCTACGACTTTGTGCAGCTGATTCTCTCAAACTGGTATTGGTTTGCACTATCAATCATCGTTTGCTGCCTCTGCGCCGCATTCTATCTTCGCCGCACAGCGCCTGTCTATCAGCGTAGCGCCTCGGTGCTTGTCAAGGACTCGCGTAAAGGCTCAGCTGCCGAGGTTGTCGCATTTAGCGATATTATGGGCGGTATGGGTCGTCGCTCGGTAGACAACGAGATCTACATCCTCCAGTCGCGCCGATTGATGGAGGAGGTAGTTAAGCGCTACGACTTGGGTACCAGCTACTCTGTATCGGGTCGTATCCGCACCGCAGACATCTATGGTAGCACACCATTGCTTGTGAAGTTTATCACCGCTGCACCCAGCGATGCAGGCTCGTTTAAGTACACCATCAAGAAGGACGGCAAGGTTGCTTTGGGTGAGTTCCGCGACCGCAAGGGCGAGGAGCAGAGCTTTAAGGCTACTGCCGAGGTGGGAGATACCATAACCACACCTCTTGGCAAGATTGTCTTTGTGCCTACACCCTACATCGACCAGTATACCGACAAGAAGGTGAATGTTACGAAGTATCCCCTTAACGAGATTACGGAGTCTTACCGCAAGCGCCTGCAGTGCAACATCACCGATAAGATGGCTTCGGTAATCAATATCTCGATGACAGATGTTGTGCCCAAGCGTGCCGAGGATGTTATCAACGGTATCATCGATGCCTACAATGCCGATGCTATCAACGACAAGCGCGAGATTTCGAACCTTACCGAGAAGTTTATCAACGAGCGCTTGCTCACCCTCGGCCAGGAGCTTAATGTCGCCGATGACGAGATTGCATCTTTCAAGAAGCAGAATCGCATCTATAGTCCCCAGGAGGAGGCATCTATGAGTGCCGAGGAGATTGCACGCCTCAAGAAGGAGTCTATGTCGTTGGAGGGCAGCTTGGAGATTGCACAGTATATCCTCGACTATGTGCGTAACGATGCCTCGGGCAGCAGCCTTATCCCCGCTGCTACCGTCTCGATGAGTGGCGCATCGTCGGCTCTCGCCTCACAGATTGATATGTACAACACCAATGTATTGAACTATCAGCGTCTGTTGGCTGAGTCTTCTGAGAATAGCCCCGTAATCATGGACCTCAAGGCACAGATTTCGTCGGTGCGTGGTGCCATCATCACCTCGTTGGAGTCGCATATCGAGGGTCTTAAGTTGCAGATTGCCAATGTAAGTAGCGAGCAGCGCAAGGCCGATTGGCGTATGACAAGTTCGCCCACAAAGGAGAAGGAGTTGCTCTCTATTACCCGTCAGCAGAAGGTTAAGGAGGAGCTTTACATCTACCTTCTTACCAAGCTTGAGGAGAACGCCTTGACAGGTGCTACTGCCGAGAGCAATGCCCGCGTTATCGACTTGGCGTATGGTAGCAACCGCCCCATCAGCCCCCGCTCAATGATGATTTACCTTATGGCGTTGGTTATCGGTGCTATCATTCCTTTCGTGATTCTCTATGTCATGGAGCTTTTGAATACCACCGTGCGCTCACGCCGTGAGGTGGAGGAGGCTTTGTCAGCCCCCTTCCTTGGTGATATTCCCCGCTTCGAGGGCAAGGCTGACTACAATGTTGTGGTTAAGGAGAATAGCCGTGATGTTATCTCGGAGGCGTTCCGCATCTTGCGTACCAACATCAACTTTATGTCGGTAGACCGCAATATGCAGGTTATCACCCTCACCTCGTCAATTCCCCACAGCGGTAAGACCTTTATCTCGACCAACCTCGCTATGACCTTGGCAATTTCGGGCAAGAAGGTGTTGCTTATGGACCTCGACCTTCGTCGTCGCACACTTTCGAAGCAGATGGGCCACCGCAACGATCGCCGAGGCTTGACAAGCTATCTCTCGGGTACTATCTCGTCGTTGAACGATGCTATCTCTAAGACATCATTGCACGACAACCTCGATATGATGTATGCAGGTCCTCAGCCACCCAACCCATCTGAGATGCTTATGTCTCAGAGGGTGGATGCGATGATGGCAGAGTTGCGCAAGATGTACGACTACATCATCATCGACAATGTTCCCGCTATGGCTGTTGCCGATGCGATGATTATCGACCGCTTTGTAGACCTAACCATCTATGTTGTGCGCCAGGGTAACCTCGACCGTCGTCAGTTGCCCGATATCGAGCAGCTCTACCGCGAGAAGAAGTTTAATAACATGGCCATCGTGCTTAATGGCGTCAGCCACAACCGTAGCTCTTATGGCTACGGCTATGGTTACGGCTATGGTTACAGCTACAACTACTACTATAACGAGGATAAGGAGTACTCGGTATGGCAGCGCCGTTGGCATAAGTTGAAGGGCTTGTTTAAGAAGCGCCACTAATGGAGAAGATGATTATTGCCGTCGACTTCGACGGCACATGTGTTGAGCACGACTACCCCGATGTCGGTCTCGATGTCGATGGTGCCGTTGATACGCTCAAGGCTCTGGTGGCTAAGGGTCATCGTCTGATACTCTTCACTATGCGCTCGGGCAAGAAGCTTGAGGCTGCCGAGCGCTGGTTCAAGGAGCGCAAAATTGAGCTATGGGCATCGAATCGCAACCCCGAGCAGGAGGATTGGACGGAGTCTACAAAGGTCTATGCCCACCTCTATATCGACGACTCGGCCTTGGGTTGCCCGATTATGTTTATCGACGGCGTTCGTCGCCCTGTCGTTAATTGGGCAAAGGTCCGCCAACAGCTGGAATACGACGGCGTGCTATAAGCGCCACACCTATTTATATAATAAGAGGCTGAATAAAAAGTGTATTTTGTCGTTACGCTCGCCCTCAAAATCCTCATTTACGCTTCAGTAAACTGCGGTTTTTCGGGCTTCGCAAGCCTAAAACTACATCTTTTTATTCAACCTCTTAAACTAAAGGAGATGACTAATTTGCTTTTTAGTCATCTCCTTTGATTTTAGTTGTTAGATTTAGGACCAGTAAGACGATAAGAAAAAATTGTGATACCCGACCTCGTAAGGTCTTAAGGTCTTAAGGTCCTAAGGTCCTAAAAAAATCTTAAAGTCCTAAGGTCTTATCGGTCAAAAACAGAGAAAGGCAAGAGAAAATTTCATAGAAAACGCAGTGAAGGCAATCAGCCCTCCCTGAATCCTCTCTGAACACTCTCTGCCCCACCTAAAGTAAATGACGGATGGGAGATACTCAAGTATTCCCATCCGCCATTTTGACTAAAGCGGACGCAGTAGCGCTGTTATCACAACAGATTAAGATGCGATAGCGCAGTACTGGTTGTATTTGCGCATAACCTGCGACACATAACCCAAAGTCTGCTTGCTGCCGGTAAACTTACCACTCTTGACGATGTCAAGCTCGTAGTAGGCGGGATCGGCCTTAAGCTGTAGGTAGCGGCTAACATCGCCCCATGAGTTGGGGTTAGCACCCTCGGCACGCGCAAGACGGCGAGCATCGAGCACATGGCCGATACCGGCATTGTAGCTTGCGAGGATAATGCTTAGGCGATCCTCCGCGGGAGTTGCTGCGGGGATGCGAAGCATATCGGCAAGCTCGGTAAGGAGCATACCGGCGAGACGAATATTGGTCTCGGTATCGTCGATATCATCGACAGGAACATTGAAGTGGCGAGCTACAACGGGGCGTATCTGCATAATGCCCGAAGCACCCTGACTCGACACGAGGTTCTCAATAAAGCGCGACTCGCTATAGGCGATAGCACTCATCAAACGCCAATCCTGACCCTCCTCCTCGCCGACCTTCTGCATAATGGGGTCGAAACGCGAGATTACCCACTCCTCGACCGTCTCGGCGGGGGTGGCAACGGGTGTGGGTGCTACCTCCTCAACAATAGGCTCCGCCTCGGGGAGCGCAACGGGGGTAGTGGCGTTACCCACTGATGATTCATAAATCGCAAGAGCTGCGACAGAAAGAATCACAAACGATACTCTTCTTAACATTGTTTAGTAGTTTGTGGGCTGCTAAACGGGCTGTACTCACCATTAGTCGTAGAACGACCACGAGATACCAAACTTGAACATTCTGGGGTTAAGCGGGTAGCGTGCTACCTGGAAATATTCGCCATTACCAAAGAGATTTTGGTTCAAGTGTTGGAATTTCAATAATATACGCATACGCTTCCACTTGGCCGACACAAAGGCGTCGATGTAGGGGTAGTTGCCTACCTTTACCTCGCGCTGATTGAAGAAGACCGAGAGTGCAGGATTGTAGCTCGGAGCGTAGTATGCCGTGTTGAAACGACCGTCCAAGCCTATCTGCACACGCAACACATCGCGCACAACCCAGAACTCGTAGTAGTACGATAGGTATGCGCTGAAGAGTGGTACGGGAAGCACACTCTCATTGGATGAGAACTGCACCAATGCCCTATGGTCCAGATGGAGTCCCTTAATACGGAAATCCTTGCGAGCGTACAAACTCGTGAGGCTCACTGCGCCGTCGAATTGCGTAGGACGGCTATCGTTGCCGTAATAGATCATATTGCCCATTACGCCCTGCCAGAAACCCAACTCAAGGGCGATGTCTGGCACCGAAAAGTTAACCTCGAAACGAGTTTCAGACTCCTTAGAGAAGGAGTTAAACCAAGTATAGTGGTTTGAGAATAGATTCTCCTGCCAGTAGCCTGGTGAGCGCAAGTCCTGACGGAACTTACCCGAGAGAATCAGGGGATGTTCGCGGATGAAGGCACGGAGGGTAATATCGGCACCCACCGAGAGATCACCGCCACGATAGCCCGAGGGGTGGTATTTGGCATTAATACCCCAGTCGGCATATCGTTTAATCTTGCCACCCGTAGAGCCATAGATATACCACGAGTGTCGTTTGTCTTTGGTCATCTTACCCGAGATATAGTCTTTCAACCTTAGGTAAGAGTAGGTATGTATGTCGTAACCGATGCCCGCATCGATAGTCGAGACTATGCCGTTGCGGTCCCACGGCTGGATTTGTACAAAGAGCTTATTTGAGAGTAGTCGCTCCGAGATAGAGTCGCGGGTTGTTGTGGGCGTGATGAACCAATCCTCGTAATATTCAAGGCCATCTACCCTCTCCCACTTGCCTGTTTCCTCGTTGTAGTGGCCACGCTCGTTCGAGTAGGTTGCCTTCTTGTCGGTGTAGACCTTCGACCATGTGTTATACTCCAACTGGTGACCGATATAAACCGCCGAGAGGTCGGCAATCGAGAAATCGTAGTCCGTTACACGCTCCAATGGTATCGCAAAGGCCTGCTTAACGACTAAGGCATGGTTGCGGTAGTGGTTGTGCGCCTCGGCCTTTGCCAAGCGCATAGGCACACCTGAGGGCATCTCAAAGGTGGTATCGGCAATAGCCCACTCGCCAACAACACCACCATTCTCGCGGGCGGTAATCGTGTTGTTCATATAGGCGGCGTGTACAGAGTAGCGCTTACCCGTATGCGCCACTGCCACCGACAGAGCATGGTTCTTGGTACGCTGCCAGTCGTAGCGACCCATAGTGCTTCGTGACTTGTATACGACATTTGCCGAGGTCGAGGGGTTGATATTCTGCGAGTGTACCAACTCGAAGTGCTCCTCACGATAGCGCTTCTGTCCCGACTCCAAATACATCATATTCGTAAGTGGCTTCTTGCCGTTGTAGAAGGGGACATTCTCCAATCGTGCGGTGTAGGCATCATAGCCACGCGCAAACGAGAAGTCACGGTCTTGGCTACGGTCAAACCAGTTGACGGCCTGCGACGACTGACCGAGGCCGCCAAGCGCCATATCGCCAACACCCTTGCGGTAGAAGACATAGTCGATACGCCAATTGGCAAGCGTAGTATCCAGCGGCTCAATATTTACTCGGTTGTAGTAGCGGTCGATATGCCACTTCCAGTTAGGCAGGGCACGCACCGTATCGTTAAAGTAGTAGGACTCCAAAGGTCGACGGAAACGCTTCTCCTTCTCGGTAGAGTCGGCCTGTTCGCCCTCCATTCCCTCCATACCCTCCTGGCCCATCATATCCTGACCCATACCCGGGAGGCCATTCATACCCATACCGTTGTTGGCACCCATACCCTGACGCTGTTGGTCGCGCTGAGCACGAGCCAACGATGCGGCATCCAATTGTGCATACGACGAGGCGGGTAGCATCACTGCCACCGCCAGACATAGGCACATTATCAACCGCATAATTCTCATTTATTCAGCCTTCTGAGTTCTTGTAATCAACCAACGAAGAGTTGATGTCGCGATATATAGAACGATTATTGCAAGGATTGAGTATGTGGGAACGATGAAAATTAGCGCAAGCGACAACAAAATAAATGCGTATCGCAACTCGTTACCCTTAATGCCAAAGCCTTTGAACTTTAGCGAGAACATACGAATAGGACTTACCAAGAGCAACGAAGCGACAACAGCAATAACGAGCAACCACTCTGCACCCAGCGCTAAATGTCCTGACTCCTGAAGTACGGCCAACGATAGGAGCATCAGGGCGTTAGCAGGTGTGGGCAAACCCTCAAACTCCGAGGTCTGCGTGGTGTCGATATTGAACTTACCGAGTCGCAATGCCGAGAAGGCTGCAACGATAAGTGCGATATACGACAATGGCTCGATAACCTCAGCGCCAAGACCAAAGGCACTCTCTGTCGAGCGAACAAGGTCGAACATAACGACTGCGGGCACAAGACCAAACGAGATATCGTCGGCCAACGAGTCGAGCTGAACACCGAGGGGCGATATTTGGTTGAGCAGGCGTGCCACCATACCATCGAAGAAGTCGAAGACGGCCGAAGCTACGATAAGCCACAAAGCAAGCTGGTAATCATGGTATTGGAGGGTTGCCACAACAGCACCGGCACCAGCGAGTAAGTTCGCCATTGTCAGCATATTAGGCAGTGTGAAGAGTCTAATTTTCATACTTTCTTGGTCTTTGTAAAAACTCTTATCGTTCAACTATTTTCTTAGAAAATAGAGCCAAAGAGATTGCAAAGATACGAAAAATTTTTTATCTTTGTATAAATTTGTAAAATTTAACACTCAACATAACTCTATGAATAGCAATCGTTACTGTGTGATAATGGCGGGTGGCATAGGCTCGCGCTTCTGGCCAATGAGCCGACAGAGCCGACCTAAGCAGTTCTTGGACATGCTCGACACGGGTCGTTCGTTCATTCGTCACACCTACGAGAGATTTGCCAAAATTGTTCCAAACGAGAACTTTATAATTGTCACCAATCGCCGCTATAAGGAGCTTGTTAAGGAGCATATTCCCGAGATTAGCGACGAGCAGATTTTGTGCGAGCCAATAGGTCGAAATACTGCGCCGTGCATCGCATACGCTGCCTACACTCTGCGCAAGACAAATCCCAATGCCGAGATGATTGTTACACCTTCGGACCACCTGATACTCAACGAGGAGGAGTTTTATGCTACGGTAGAGTCGTGCCTCGATTTTATCGCCACTAAGCCTGCGCTGATGACCATCGGCATCAACCCCACTCGCCCCGAAACGGCATACGGATATATCCAGCGTTCGAACAAAAAACAGATTAGCCGCGTTAAGTGTTTCACCGAGAAACCTAACCGCGAAATGGCAGAGGCTTTTTTGGAGTGTGGCGAATTTTTGTGGAACTCTGGCATCTTCATCTGGCGTGTCGAAGATATCATCGCTGCCTTTGAACAATACCTCCCCGACCACGCCTCGCTATTCTCGTCGATTGCCGACGACCTCGGCACCGAGCGAGAGGCAAAGGCTGTGGAGAAGGTCTTCTCGGAGTGCAAGGCGATATCTATCGACTATGGCGTAATGGAGCGTGCCGAAAATGTATATGTCCGCACAGGCAGCTTCGGTTGGAGCGATGTCGGCACCTGGGGCGCTGTATACCACCAGTCGCGCAAAGATAGCTATGCCAACGCCTCGAATGGCGGCGTAGTCAAGACCTACGACACACGCAACACGCTGATTAATATCCCGAAAGATAAGGTTGCCGTGGTTAGCGGCTTGAAAGATTATATCGTTATCGACACCGACGATGTATTGATGATTTGCCCTCGCCACGAGGAGCAGAGCATCAAGAGTTTTATCGAGGATGTGAAGTACGACACGGGGGATAAGCACATCTAATTCCTGTGAGCAATGAGAAATTAGGAATTAGCAATAGGGCAAGCAAGGCTTGCTCTATTTTTTTGCTTGGCAAGCAACAAAAGCGACCACTTTGGCGTTGATATTGTCAATAAAATGTTATAAACAACCAACGGCAACGCTTTATTTCAAAGAAATAATAAGTACCTTTGCCGCGTAAAATTGTATGGATATGAATAACAGAGATAAAGATTTTGATGAAATGCACTTGGTGCCCGAGCTATTCGATGGCAAGCATCAGGTGATACCTATTGTTTCGGGTGGCGATGACACCATCGAGGAGGTTAAGCTCCCCGAGGTATTGCCCATCCTCACGCTTCGTAGTTCGGTAATCTTCCCCGGCTCGGTTACGCCTATCACCGTAGGTCGTGCCAAGTCTATCGCGTTGGTGCGTGCTGTGGAGGCTGCCGATGGTTTGTTGGGCGCTGTGTTGCAGATAGATAGCGAGGTCGAGGACCCCCAGCCCGACGATATGCACAAGATTGGCACATCGGCACGCATCCTCAAGATTTTGGAGATGCCCAACGGCAACCTCACCGTAATTCTTGCAGGTTTAGAGAAGATCGAGGTGGGCGAATATATCACCACACAGCCCTACTTCAAGGCGACAATCACCCCTATTCAGGACTCTACGCCCGACCCCAAGAGCGTGGAGTTTACAGCCCTCGTGGACTCTATCAAGGAGGTGGCATTGAGCATTATCAACATATCGCCCTCGATGCCCAAGGAGGCGGCATTTGCTATCAAGAACCTCGACTCGAGCCGTGCTATCGTCAACTTCATATGCTCGAATATGGACCTTACCGACGACGACCGCCAGCACCTTTTGGAGGCACCAGGTCTCTTGGCACGCTCACGCCGTCTATTGGAAATCTTGGTGCGCGAGCAGCAGTTGGCAGAGCTTAAGAACGACATTCAGAACAAGGTTAAGCAGGATATAGACAAGCAGCAGCGCGACTACTACCTTCAGCAGCAGATGCGCGTGATTCAGGATGAGTTGGGCGACGGCGTAGATGCCGACATCAACAACCTCCGCGAGGCAGGCAAAAAGAAGAAGTGGTCGAAGGCGACCGCCGAGCTCTTCGACAAGGAGGTATCGAAGTTGGAAAGGCTCAACCCTGCCGTTGCCGAGTACTCGGTACAGATGAACTATCTGCAACTTATGCTCGACCTTCCGTGGGATGAGATGACCGAGGACAGACTCGACCTAAACGCCGTAAAGGAGCAGTTGGACAAGGACCACTTCGGCTTGGAGGAGGTCAAGGAGCGCCTGTTGGAGCACCTTGCTGTAATCAAACTCAAGGGCGACCTTAAATCACCCATCCTCTGCCTCTATGGCCCTCCGGGAGTGGGTAAGACATCGTTGGGCAAGTCGGTAGCGGAGGCTATGGGCCGTAAGTTTGGTCGTATCTCGCTCGGTGGCTTGCACGACGAGTCGGAGATTCGTGGTCACCGCCGCACATATATCGGTGCTATGCCCGGCCGTATCATCGAGACCATCAAGCGTTGCGGTGCGTCTAACCCTGTGATTATCCTCGACGAGATTGACAAGGTATCTCGCTCTAACCACGGCGATCCGTCGAGTGCCCTTTTGGAGGTTCTCGACCCCGAGCAGAATACCACATTCCACGATAACTACCTCGATACGGAGTACGACCTCTCGAAGGTGTTGTTTATCGCTACGGCGAACAATGTAAGCAACATCTCGGCAGCGTTGCGTGACCGTATGGAGATGATTAATATTCCTGGTTATATCCTTGAGGATAAGGTCTTTATCGCACAAAACCACCTTATCAAGAAGCAGCGCGATGCCCACGGCGTAGCCGACGATAAGCTCTCGCTTACCGACGATGCTATCGTATCGATTATCGAGGACTACACCCGTGAGTCGGGTGTTCGTGGCTTGGACAAGCAGATTGCGAAGATTGCCCGCAACCGTGCCAAGACCATCGCTTTTGAGGAGGTGTTCAAGACTACGCTCGACAAGGGCGACTTGGAGCCTATCTTGGGCAAGCCAAAGTTCCGCAACGACCGCTACGACATCGCTGGTATGCGTGGCGTGGTTACGGGTCTTGCGTGGACCGAGGTGGGTGGCGATATCCTCTACATCGAGTCGATACTAACTCCTGGCAAGGGCAAATTGAGCCTTACGGGTAACCTCGGCGATGTTATGAAGGAGTCGGCAACCATTGCCTATGAGTGGGTTATGGCTCACCACGAGGAGTTGGGCATCGATAAGAAGATGTTCGAGGAGAACGATATCAACATCCATGTTCCCGAGGGCGCAATACCCAAAGACGGCCCTTCGGCAGGTATCACGATGGTGACATCTATCGTCTCGACATTTACGGGCCGTGAGGTCAAGGAGCGTGTGGCGATGACTGGCGAGACGACCTTGCGTGGTCGTGTAACGGCAGTTGGTGGCATCAAGGAGAAGATTTTGGCCGCCAAGCGTGCAGGCATCACCGAGCTTATCCTCTCGGACGAGAA